>NZ_SCOK01000004.1:0-212631 GCF_005502555.1 Pseudomonas sp. D(2018) | reverse complement strand
CGGGCTGTTTCTGGATCACCGCCCAAGGCCCTCAAGGCCGAGGACGGTGAAGATCTGCAAGACCCGCTACCCGGTGGACCGCAATGCTGCTCCGCTTAAGTGAACAGCATTACCGCATTGCGGGGCTTTTTGTTGGCCTCCGGTTCGGCTGGCCGATCGGAGGTCCAGCCGTGAAGGAATCAGTACTTGCCTTTCAGACCGAAGGTCTCGTCCAGGGTGCCAGGGGCGTCCGGGGCTTTGGGCGCATAGTCCTTGGGCGCTTCATTGCTTTTCGGTGGTGTCAGGCGCTCTCGCGGACTGGCAGCCTCATCGGCGTGTAGTGCGGCCAGTAAGCGTTGGCGGGTCAGCTCATCCAGGGCCAGGCGGCTGGCGCCCTCGGACAGATGCTCCTGCACTTCCTGGTAGCTCTGGGTGAGTTTTTTCACCAGGCTGGCGGTGGTGTTGAAGTGAGTGACCACCTCACTCTGGTAGGTATCGAAACGTTCCTGCAGATCATCCAGCTGGCGCTGCGTCCGGCTCGGAGCGGCATTGGGCACCAGGCGGGCGATCAGGAATCCGATGCCGATACCGGCGAGCAGGGCGAAGGCTGGTAACAACCAGACGGTGAGCGACTGTTCCACGAGTCCTTCCTCTATAAACGGCTTTGCTTTACGTTAACGGCTCGAATCCGCGCTGTATACCGCGACGCAAGCCCTGTTGTGCTAATCCAAGACGAGTCGACCCGTCACGGGGTCACGGAGTTTCCCTAGTTGAGCCGAGAAAACCCTCTCCTGCTCGATGGTCCCTGTGGCCAGATCGAGGCGCTGCATCTTGATTTGCCCGAGGCCAAAGGCCTGGCGCTGATCTGTCATCCCAATCCGGTGCAAGGCGGCACCATGCTCAACAAGGTGGTTTCCACCCTGCAACGCACCGCCCGTGACGCGGGATACAGCACATTGCGCTTCAACTATCGAGGCGTCGGCGCCAGTACCGGTAGTCATGACATGGGCACTGGCGAGGTGGACGACGCCGAAGCCGTCGCCCACTGGTTCCACACCCAGCGACCGGAGTTGCCTCTGACCCTGTTCGGCTTCTCCTTTGGTGGCTTCGTTGCTGCCAGCCTTGCTGGTCGCCTCGAGCGTCAGGGTATCTTGGTCCCACGCCTGTTCATGGTGGCGCCGGCGGTCATGCGCCTGACGGCGGATAACCCGCTGCCTGAAGGCGGCGAGGTGACAGTGATCCAGCCCGAAGCCGATGAGGTCGTGCCGCCCCAAGCGGTGTATGACTGGTCCGCTGGCCTCACGCGCCCCCATGAGCTGCTGAAAGTGGCAGAATGCGGGCACTTCTTCCACGGCAAGCTGACCGATCTCAAGGATCTGGTCCTGCCGCGTCTCTGATTCCGAACGAAGTCTGACAAGCGAACACCATGACCACTCGTATCCTTACCGGCATCACCACCACCGGCACGCCGCACCTCGGCAACTACGCAGGCGCCATCCGCCCGGCCATCGTTGCCAGTCGCGCCAGCGACGTCGATTCCTTCTACTTCCTGGCCGACTACCATGCCCTGATCAAGTGCGACGATCCGGTCCGCATCCAGCGTTCGCGCCTGGAAATCGCCGCCACCTGGCTGGCCTGTGGCCTGGATACCAATAAGGCGACCTTCTACCGCCAATCTGACATTCCCGAGATCCCCGAGCTCACCTGGCTGCTGACTTGCGTCAGCGCCAAGGGGCTGCTCAATCGGGCGCACGCCTACAAGGCTTCCGTGGACAAGAACCTGGAGAACGGCGAAGACCCGGATGCCGGCGTCACCATGGGCCTGTACAGTTACCCGGTGCTGATGGCCGCGGACATTCTGATGTTCAACGCACACAAAGTGCCGGTTGGCCGCGACCAGATCCAGCATGTGGAAATGGCCCGCGACATCGGCCAGCGCTTCAACCACCTGTTCGGGGCCGGCCGCGAGTACTTCACCCTGCCGGAAGCGGTGATCGAGGAAGAGGTAGCGACCCTGCCCGGACTCGATGGCCGCAAGATGTCCAAGAGCTACGACAACACGATTCCACTGTTCGGTAGCGCCAAGCAGTTGAAGGACGCCATCGCGCGCATCGTCACCGACTCCCGCGCACCCGGCGAGCCGAAAGACCCGGACAACTCCCATCTCTTCACCCTGTACCAGGCCTTCGCCACCCCGGCGCAGCTCGCCGAGTTCCGTGCTGACCTGCTGGCTGGCCTGGCCTGGGGCGAAGCCAAGCAGCGTCTGTTCCAGTTGCTCGACAACGAACTGGGCGAGGCGCGCGAGCACTACCATGCACTGATCGAGCGGCCGTCCGATCTGGAGGACATTCTCCTGGCCGGCGCTGCCAAGGCCCGCAAGATCGCCACGCCCTTCCTCAACGAACTGCGAGAGGCTGTGGGTTTGCGATCGTTCCGCACCAACGTACAAGCTGGTGGCGAGACGAAGAAGAAAGCGGCCAAGAGCGCGCGCTTCGTGAGTTTCCGCGACGAGGACGGCAGCTTCCGTTTCCGTCTGCTGGATGCCGATGGGGAGCAACTGCTGCTGTCTCGCTCCTTCGCCGACGGCAAGACCGCCGGCCAGGTCAGCAAGCGTCTGCAGTCAAGCGATGAGCTGGACCTGCGTGTCGAAGGCGAAGCCTTCGGTATCTGGCTGGATGACGAGCAGGTGGCTTCCAGCCCCGCCTTTGCCGACGCTGCGGCCCGCGATGCTGCTATCCAGCGCCTCTATGTGGCTCTCGCGTCCCAGGAATAACTGCCTTTCCAGCGGCCGGCTTTGCCGGCCAATTGCCAATCTACGGGGCAGGCTCTAAAGTACTCGCCCCGTTTTTCGTTGCCTTGCTACCGATCATGACCCCCCTCGAGCGCTACCAGGCCGATCTCAAACGGCCGGATTTCTTTCACGATGCTGCGCAGGAAACGGCTGTTCGCCACTTGCAGCGGCTGTATGACGACCTGATCGCTGACGGCCGCAGCAAGCCCGGCCTGCTGGGTGGCCTGTTCGGCAAGAAGCGACAGGGCCCGGTGAAGGGCCTGTACTTCTGGGGTGGAGTGGGTCGCGGTAAGACCTACCTGGTGGATACCTTCTACGAAGCACTGCCGTTCAAGCAGAAGATGCGTACCCACTTCCACCGCTTCATGAAACGCGTCCATGAGGAGATGAAGACCCTCAAGGGCGAAAAGAACCCGCTGACCATCATTGGCAAGCGTTTCGCCGATGAAGCCCGAGTGATCTGCTTCGACGAGTTCTTCGTCTCCGATATCACCGACGCCATGATTCTGGCCACGCTCCTCGAGGAGCTGTTCAAGAACGGCGTCAGCCTGGTGGCGACCTCGAACATCGTCCCTGATGGCCTCTACAAGGACGGCCTGCAGCGGGCGCGGTTCCTGCCGGCCATCGCGCTGCTCAAGGAGCACACCGATATCGTCAACGTTGACAGTGGCGTGGACTATCGGTTGCGCGCCCTCGAGCAGGCGGAGTTGTTCCACTTCCCGCTGGACACCGAGGCCGAGGCCAGCCTGAGCCGCAGCTTCAAGAGCCTACTGCCAGACTGCACGATGGCTCAGGAAAACGAAGTCCTGATGATCGAGAATCGCGAGATCCGCACCGTGCGCGTCTGCGAAGACGTCGCCTGGTTCGAGTTCCGTGAGCTTTGCGATGGCCCGCGCAGCCAGAACGACTACATCGAGCTGGGCAAGATCTTCCATGCGGTGATCCTTGCCAACGTCGAACAGATGGGCGTGGCCAAGGACGACATGGCGCGGCGCTTCATCAACCTTGTGGATGAGTTCTACGACCGCAACGTGAAGCTGATCATCTCGGCCGAAGTGGAGCTGAAGGACCTATATTCCGGTGGCCGCCTGAACTTCGAGTTCCAGCGTACCCTTAGTCGCCTGCTCGAGATGCAGTCCCACGAGTTCCTTTCCAGGCCGCACAAGCCTTGAGGAACACGCAAGAAAAAGGCTGCCCGAAGGCAGCCTTTCTCAATTTCGCCAGGGTATTTCAGTTCTGCGCCAGCTTCTGCTCCTGCTGTTTCAGCAGCCTTTGCGCATGGGCGACTTCCAGCGCTTCCATGGCGTTGATCGGCTTGATTGCCACCGCCTTCCTCAGGTGTTCCAGCGCCTTGGCTTCCTCGTCCTCGCCGTACACGTATTCCAGTGCGTTGGCGTACTCGTAGTGACCAATGGGCAGGTCGTCGGTGGCCTTGAAGGAGCGGGCAAAGTACTGCTCCATCTTGTCCGAACTGACCCCGTAGGTCATCTTGCCCACCAGCTTGCCCACTTTGCGGATCACGCCAGCCTCGTAGCCGCCGTATAGGGCGAGAGCGAAAGGCTGCTGCGGTTGTTTCATCAGCAGGGCGTCCAGCTCATCGGGAATCTGGCTGGTATAGCCGCGCTTGAGCACTACCGGAACCGGCAGCTCCTCACCCAGGCGGGCCTTGGCGTAGGCCCGACCGAACTGGGCGACCACATCTGCCTTGACCAGATCGCCGGCTTCGTCGGTGTAGCGGATCACTTCTTCCAACAGTTGATGCTTCTCCGCCTGATCAGGCACCAGGAACATGGCATAAACCACTTGGGCGAACATGGCTGGCACCTGGCCGCCGACGCCCAGTTCCAGGCCCTGCTTCTTCGCCTTGGCAAATTCACCCCGGAACATCAGGCGCCAGACATCCTGCAGCTTGGCTGCGTAGGCCTCGGCTTCCTCGGGCTTGCCCGTGAAGCCGGTATTGCCGGTAACGGTCAGTTCCAGGGCCTTCGGGTACTTGGTGGCCATGGTCACCACCCAGTCGGCATCCGGGTAGGGGTAGTTCGGGCCGAATCCTCGAGTCAGGCGCGGCCAGGCCTCACGCAGCTTGTCGCCGGAGTAGTCGTAGGCGGCCTGGTCATAGGGGAAGGGTTTCCAGTTGTCGTCCGCCACAGCGGTAAGGCTGCAGGCGGCTAGCAGGGCAAGCAGGTAGCGGCGCATGGCGATGGACCTTTTCTTGTTGTTGTCCTCCCGTGCCGGGGCTGGCGCGGGTTCGGAGCATCCCGTTCGGGCATGGGCCGATCATAGGGTCGTGGCGCTGCCGGCCAACCTATCCTTGGAATGGCGGCGTCATTCTCCTTTTTGCTGGTACTGACGGCGGTACTGATTCGGAGAAAGCTGGGTGTGCTGGCGAAACAGCCTGGCGAAGAAACTGGCGTCGTCGTAGCCCACTTCGTAACTGATGGTCTTGATGCTCTTGCGCGTAGCCGAGAGCAGCCCTTTCGCCGTTTCGATGCGTAACCGCTGCAGATAGTGCAGGGGCTTGTCGCCGGTAGCTGCCTGGAAGCGCCGCATGAAGTTGCGAATGCTCATGCCATGGTCGCGGGCCACATCCTCGAATCGGAACTTGTCGGCGAAGTGATCTTCCAGCCATTGCTGGATCTGCAGGATGGTCATGTCGTGGTGCAGCTTCTGCCCGCCGAAGCCGATGCGGCCCGGGGTGTAGCTGCGCTGTACTTCGTAGAGGATGTCGCGGGCGACCGCCTGGGCGATGCCGGCGCCGCAGAAGCGTTCGATCAGGTAGATGTACAGGTCGCAGGCCGAGGTGACACCGCCCGCGCAGTAGAGGTTGTCAGCGTCGGAGAGGTGCTTGTCCTGATTCAGCAGAACCTTGGGGAAGCGTTCGGCGAACTCTCCGAAGAAGCGCCAGTAGGTCGTTGCCTCCTTGCCGTCCAGCAGGCCGGCCTGGGCCATCCAGAATACCCCGGTGGCCTCGCCGCAAATGGCACTGCCAGCGGCGTGGCGCTCTCGCAGCCAGCCACAGACCTGTGGATAACGCGCAAGCAGGGCGTCGAAATCGCCCCAGAAGGCCGGGATGATGATGATTTCCGCGTCGTCCAGAGGCCCGTCTACCGGAAGTTGTACTTCACTGAAGCTGTCCGCCGGCCGACCATCAGGGCTGACCAAGTGGATCTGGAACGCGGGGGTGAGGCCCTTGCCCTGCAGTTTGCCGAAGCGCAGGCTGGCCATGTGGAAGAAGTCCTTGGCCTGCATCAAGGTGGAGGCGAAGACACCGTCGATGGCCAGGATGCTGACCTGCCGAAGGTTAGGGGACTGCGAATTACTCATGGTGTTGTTCTTATTAGGGGAAAGCGGTCATTCTCCGGCTGGATCGTCTTATTTTTTGTCCTAAGTGTCCAGTGTGGCGGGGGAGGGGGCTGGCCTAGAGTCGGTGGCCTCCGAACCCACATGACCACAGTGTCATTCCAAGGTGATGCCATGATCCCGAGAACCCTGTTCAGCTCTGACCACGAACTCTTCCGCGACAGCGTGCGCAAGTTCCTCGAGCAGGAGGCCGTGCCCTATCACCATCAGTGGGAGAAAGACGGCCACATCGATCGCACCCTGTGGAACAAGGCGGGTGAGGCCGGCATGCTCTGCTCGCACATTCCGGAGGAATACGGCGGTATGGCTGCCGACTTCCTCTACAGCGCGGTGGTGATCGAGGAGATCGGCCGTCTGGGACTGACCGGCATCGGCTTTTCGCTGCATTCCGACATCGTTGCACCCTACATCCTGCATTACGGCTCCGAGGCGCAGAAGAAGAAGTACCTGCCCAAGCTGGTCAGCGGTGAGATGGTGACTGCCATCGCCATGACCGAGCCTGGCGCTGGCTCTGACCTCCAGGGAGTGAAGACCACTGCGGTACTGGATGGCGACGACTATGTAATCAATGGCTCCAAGACCTTTATCACTAACGGCATTCTTGCCGATCTGGTGATTGTGGTGGCCAAGACCGACCCCAAGGCGGGCGCCAAGGGCACCAGCCTGTTCCTGGTAGAGGCGGGCACCCCGGGCTTCGCGAAGGGCAAGCGCCTGGAGAAGGTAGGCATGAAGGCCCAGGACACCGCCGAACTGTTCTTCCAGGACGTTCGTGTACCGAAGGAGAGCCTGTTGGGCCAGGCCGGTATGGGGTTCGCTTATCTGATGCAGGAGCTGCCCCAGGAGCGCCTGACCGTGGGCATCGGTGCACTGGCCTCGGCGGAGGCGGCGCTGAACTGGACCCTGGACTACACCCGTGAGCGCAAGGCCTTCGGCAAATCCATCGCCGAGTTCCAGAACACCCGCTTCAAGCTGGCCGAGATGGCCACTGAAATCCAGGTCGGTCGTGTATTCGTCGATCGGTGCCTGGAGTTGCATCTGGATGGCAAGCTGGATGTGCCCACTGCGGCAATGCTCAAGTACTGGGGAACCGACCTGCAGTGCAAAGTGCTGGACGAGTGCGTGCAGTTGCACGGCGGCTACGGTTTCATGTGGGAGTACGCGGTAGCGCGGGCCTGGGCGGACGCGCGGGTGCAGCGAATTTACGCCGGCACCAACGAAATAATGAAGGAAATCATCGCCCGTTCCCTGGTGTAAGGCAGCGGAGGACACGAGGAGCCCGGCACGTGCCGGGCTTCTGCGTTTTTAGGGGGCTGGGTTTGGCTGGTCCTTATGGATGGCGGCAATGCCCTCCAGCACGGCTTCGGACAGTTTCAGCTCGCTGCTGTGCAGGTTCGCTTCCAGCTGTTCCAGCGAGGTGGCGCCAATGATATTGCTGGTCACGAAAGGCTGGGCTGTGACGAATGCCAGGGCCATTTGCGCTGGATCGAGCCCGTGTTCGCGAGCCAGTTGCACATAGCGCGAGCAAGCCGCCTGGGACTGCGGGTTCGTGTAGCGGGTGAAGCGGCTGAAGAGCGTGATCCGCGCGTTGGCTGGGCGTGCCCCGTTCTCGTATTTGCCGGACAGCATGCCGAAGGCCATTGGCGAATACGCCAGCAGCCCACACTGCTCGCGAATCGCCACTTCCGCCAGGCCTACTTCGAAGCTGCGGTTGAGCAGGTTGTAGGGGTTCTGAATGGACGCGGCGCGCGGCAACCCGAGCTGGTCGGCAAGCTGGAGGAATTTCATGGTGCCCCAGGGTGTTTCGTTGGACAGGCCGACATGGCGGATCTTGCCAGCCTTGACCTGCTCGCCGAGCACTGCGAGGGTTTCCTGTAGCGGTGTGAAGTCGTCCTCTTTGTGCTGATAGCCGAGCTGGCCGAAGAAGTTGGTGCTGCGTTCGGGCCAGTGCAACTGATAGAGGTCGATCCAGTCGGTACGCAGGCGCTTCAGGCTGGCGTCCAGTGCGGCGGTGATGTGCTGGCGGTTGTGCTTCAGGTTGCCGTCGCGGATATGGCTGATGCCGTTGCCGGGGCCGGCTACCTTGCTTGCCAGGACCCACTCCGCACGGTCGCCGCACTTGGCGAACCAGTTACCGATGATGGTTTCGGTGGCGCTGTAGGTTTCGGCACGCGGCGGTACGGGGTACATCTCCGCCGTGTCCATGAAGTTGATGCCGTACGACTTGGCGCGCTCGATCTGAGCGAAGGCTTCTGTCTCGGTGTTCTGCTCACCCCAGGTCATAGTGCCTAGGCATAGGCTGCTAACCTTGAGGTCGGTGCGGCCGAGTTGGCGGTATTCCATCGCTGCCTCCAGCGTTTTCATAAAGGATGAATGAAATCAGGTTGAAATTTTTCCTGCAATCGGCATAATTTCGCGGCTTTCTTTGCGGGGATGCCTAGCCTGCAGAGAAGGAAGGCGGGGATGCCTAGCCTGCCGAAAACCCTATGCCGTAGCGGACGCGCTGACCCGAGCCCCCGATAGCGTCTGTTTCCGGCTGTCTCTGACCTTGTCAGAGCGAGCACTATTCAGTAAGATCCGCCGTCTTATTTTCAGGGCGGCCCCTGAGGCTATAGCGAATGAAGACTTTTACTGCAAAACCGGAAACTGTTAAGCGCGACTGGTACGTCGTCGACGCTGCAGGTCAGACCCTGGGTCGTCTGGCCACCGAAATTGCCAGCCGTCTGCGTGGCAAGCACAAGCCGGAATACACCCCTCACGTTGATACCGGCGACTACATCGTCGTGATCAATGCCGAGCAGGTTCGTGTTACCGGTGCCAAGACTACCGACAAGATGTACTACTCGCACTCCGGTTTCCCGGGCGGCATCAAGGAAATCAACTTCGAGAAGCTGATTGCCAAAGCCCCTGAGCGCGTGATCGAGACCGCGGTAAAAGGCATGCTGCCGAAAAATCCGCTGGGTCGCGACATGTATCGCAAGCTGAAGGTGTACAAGGGTGCTGTTCA
Source organism: Pseudomonas sp. D(2018) (assembly GCF_005502555.1). Taxonomy (NCBI): domain Bacteria; kingdom Pseudomonadati; phylum Pseudomonadota; class Gammaproteobacteria; order Pseudomonadales; family Pseudomonadaceae; genus Pseudomonas; species Pseudomonas sp. D(2018). The sequence continues at coordinate 203,497 of NZ_SCOK01000004.1, read as the reverse complement.
CCCGCACACCGCTCAGCAGCCCCAAGAACTGAAGATTTAACGGGATAGTTCATTATGTCGGCGACTCAAAACTACGGCACCGGCCGTCGTAAGACTGCTACCGCGCGCGTCTTCCTGCGTCCGGGTACTGGCAAGATCTCCATCAACAATCGCACCCTGGATACCTTCTTCGGTCGCGAAACCGCTCGCATGGTCGTGCGTCAGCCGCTGGAGCTGACCGAGACCGTCGAGAAATTCGATATCTACGTCACCGTCGTTGGCGGTGGTGTAAGCGGTCAGGCCGGTGCTATTCGCCACGGCATCACCCGCGCCCTGATCGAATACGACGAAACCCTGCGCAGTTCGCTGCGTAAAGCCGGCTACGTGACTCGCGACGCTCGCGAAGTTGAACGTAAGAAAGTCGGTCTGCGCAAAGCGCGTAAGCGTCCGCAGTACTCCAAGCGTTAATTCAGCGCTTGCAAAGAACGCCCAGTTTCTTCGGAGCTGGGCGTTTTTTTATGCGCTAAAAGTTATGGCATGCGACAGCTTGTCGCACGTGCGAATCCCGCGCCGTTCAAGGCTTTCGGCCTATTTGTATCCGGCTATTACCTTGTCAGCAAAGGGGGTTTTCTTTACCATTTGGCGAATTTTTTGCGCGGCTCGATTTTTTACTTAGTAGAGGCCTGAGCAACAGGCCACAGAAGCTGATGGGAGACGACTGAATGAGCAATGACGGCGTGAATGCAGGCCGGCGTCGCTTCCTCGTAGCGGCCACGTCCGTGGTCGGTGCGGCGGGAGCGGTGGGGGCTGCGGTCCCGTTCGTGGGGTCATGGCTGCCCAGTGCCAAGGCCAAGGCCGCGGGTGCACCGGTCAAGGTGAATATAAGCAAGGTCGAGGTAGGCCAGCAGATCATCGCCGAATGGCGCGGTCAGCCGGTGTTCATCGTGCGTCGTACCGAAGAGATCCTGGCCAATCTGGGCAAGCTCAGCGGTAGCATGGCCGACCCGGAGTCCAAGGCTTCGGTGCAGCCGACCTACGTGGATCCGGTCATCCGCTCGATCAAGCCGGAAATCCTGGTGCTGGTAGGTATCTGTACCCACCTCGGCTGCTCGCCGTCCTTCCGTCCGGAAGTCGCGCCGGCTGACCTGGGCGCCGAATGGGTCGGCGGCTATTTCTGCCCCTGTCACGGCTCCCGCTACGACCTCGCCGGTCGTGTCTACAAGGCGCAGCCCGCGCCTCTGAACCTGCCGGTGCCGCCGTACTCGTACGAGTCGGATGACGTCATCGTCGTCGGTGTGGACCAGGAGAAGGCCTGATGAGCAAATTCATGGAATGGGTCGATGCGCGCTTCCCCGCGACCAAGATGTGGGAAGACCATCTGAGCAAGTACTACGCCCCGAAGAACTTCAACTTCTTCTACTTCTTCGGTTCGCTGGCACTGCTGGTATTGGTTAACCAGATCCTTACCGGTATCTGGCTGACCATGAGCTTCACTCCGTCCGCCGAAGAGGCCTTCGCGTCGGTCGAGTACATCATGCGCGACGTGGAGTACGGCTGGATCATCCGCTACCTGCACTCCACCGGTGCATCGGCATTCTTCGTCGTTGTCTACCTGCACATGTTCCGCGGCCTGCTCTACGGCTCCTATCAGAAGCCGCGTGAGCTGGTGTGGATCTTCGGCATGCTGATCTACCTCGCCCTGATGGCCGAGGCCTTCATGGGTTACCTGCTGCCCTGGGGCCAGATGTCCTACTGGGGTGCCCAGGTGATCATCTCCCTGTTCGGTGCAATCCCGGTGGTGGGTGATGACCTTACCCAGTGGATCCGTGGTGACTACCTGATCTCCGGTATCACTCTGAACCGCTTCTTCGCCTTGCACGTGATCGCCCTGCCGATCGTTCTGCTTGGCCTGGTTGTGCTGCACATCCTGGCCCTGCACGAAGTGGGTTCGAACAACCCGGACGGCGTGGACATCAAGAAGAAGAAAGACGAGAACGGAGTGCCGCTTGATGGCATCGCGTTCCACCCCTACTACACCGTGAAAGACATCGTCGGTGTCGTGGTATTCCTCTTCGTGTTCTGCTTCGTGGTGTTCTTCTTCCCGGAAATGGGCGGCTACTTCCTCGAGAAGCCGAACTTCGAACAGGCGAACCCGTTCAAGACTCCTGAGCACATCGCGCCGGTATGGTACTTCACCCCGTTCTACGCGATTCTTCGTGCGGTACCAGACAAGCTCCTCGGCGTAATCGCCATGGGTGCTGCCATCGCTGTGCTGTTCGTGCTGCCGTGGCTGGATCGTAGCCCCGTCAAGTCGATGCGCTACAAGGGCTGGCTGAGCAAGATCTGGCTGCTGGTGTTCTGCGTCTCCTTCATCATCCTTGGCGTGCTGGGCGTTCTCGCGCCGACCCCGGGCCGTACGTTGTTGTCGCAGGTGTGCACCATCCTGTACTTCGCGTACTTCATCCTGATGCCGTTCTACACCAGGATGGAAAAAACCAAACCGGTTCCGGAAAGGGTGACGGGCTAATGAAAAAGCTATTTGCTGCATTTGTATTTGCTGCGCTGCCGGCTCTTTCCTTCGCTGCTGGCGGTCAAGGTGTGCATCTGGACAAGGTCGACATCGACCTGACCGACAAGGCTGCGATGCAGGACGGCGCGCGTACTTTCGCGAACTACTGCATGGGCTGTCACAGTGCCAAGTTCCAGCGCTACGAGCGTGTAGGTAAGGATCTCGGTATTTCCGAAGAGTTGATGCTGCAGAACCTGGTCTTCACAGGCGCCAAGATCGGCGATCACATGAAGATCGGCATGCAGCCCAACGACGCCAAGGTATGGTTCGGTGCGGCTCCCCCGGACTTGACCCTGGTTGCCCGCGTGCGTGGTACTGACTGGCTGTACAGCTACCTGCGTGCCTTCTATGAGGATCCTGCGCGTCCTTGGGGCGTGAACAACAAGGTCTTCCCGAACGTCGGTATGCCGAACGTCCTGGTCAGCCTGCAGGGCCGTCAGGTCATTGGTTGCAAGCAGGTTCAGGTGGTAGAGGACGGCAAGAAGCAGTTCGATCCGCTGACTGGCGCGCCAATCACCCATGAAGCCTGTGATCAACTGACCGTGGTGCCGAAGACCGGCAAGCTGACCGAAGCCGAGTTTGACGAGAAGGTCCAGAATCTGGTGACCTTCCTGGCTTACTCGGCCAATCCGGTCAAGCTGGAAAGCCAGCGCGTCGGGACCTACGTCCTGCTGTACCTGGCATTCTTCTTCGTATTCGCCTATCTGCTCAAGCGCGAGTACTGGAAGGACGTGCACTGATACACTGCTGGACTGTTTCACAAGCGCGCGCCCTTATTGGGCGCGCGCGTCTTTCTGCCCCTGAATAATCCCTAGTGAGGAGGGCGCAATGGCCGTCACCAATAGGCTGGCCTGTTATTCCGACCCTGCCGACCACTACTCCCATCGTGTGCGCATTGTGCTCGCCGAGAAGGGGGTCGCTGCCGAGATCATCAATGTAGAGCCGGGCCGTTGCCCGCCCAAGTTGGCCGAGGTCAATCCCTACGGCAGCGTGCCAACCCTGGTAGATCGCGATCTGGCGCTCTATGAGTCCACCGTGGTGATGGAGTACCTCGAAGAGCGCTATCCCCATCCACCGCTGTTGCCCGTCTATCCGGTAGCTCGAGCCAATACTCGCTTGCTCATCCATCGCGTACAGCGCGACTGGTGCTCACTGGTGGATCGCATCCTTGATCCGCGCAGCAAGGACGCCGACAAGGCGCTGGCGCGCAAGGAGCTTCGCGAGAGCCTGACCGGCGTATCGCCGCTATTTGCCGACAAACCCTATTTTCTGAGCGAAGATTTCAGCCTGGTGGATTGCTGCTTGCTGCCGATTCTGTGGCGCCTTCCCGTGCTGGGCATCGAGCTGCCACGGCCGGCCAAGCCGCTTCTGGACTACATGGAGCGGGCCTTCTCTCGAGACTCCTTCCTGGCCAGCTTGTCCGCCGCCGAGCGCGATATGCGCTGAGGAGACCAAGATGAATTCCAGTCGTCCCTACCTGGTCCGTGCTCTCTACGAGTGGATCGTTGATAACAACTGCACGCCGCACTTGCTGGTCAATGCCGAGCATGCGGGTGTGCAGGTGCCACCGGGCTACGCCAATGATGGCCAGATCGTGCTCAATGTTTCTCCCAGTGCCGTGCGCCATCTTCATATGGACAACGACGCGGTAAGCTTCGAGGGTCGCTTCGGTGGGGTTGCCCACAGCCTCTACATCCCTTCGGCTGCGGTAATGGCCATCTATGCCCGAGAAAATGGACAGGGCATGGTCTTCGATCTTGAGCCGCCGCTTCCCGGGGATGATCCGGAGCCGGACGATGACGGCCCCTCCGGTAATGAGCCGCCAAGTTCGGGAGGTGATCCCTCCCGCCCAAGCGGCCGGCCCAGTCTGAAAGTGGTCAAGTAAGAAAAAAGGCGATCCTCGGATCGCCTTTTTTATGCCTGCCGCAGGGGTCAGTTGGTGTATTCGAAGAGTCGAACGATCTTCTGTACGCCGGAAACACCCTGAACGATGCTGGTGGCCAGCTGGGCTTCCTGGCGGGTGACCAGGCCTAGCAGATAGACGATGCCGTTCTCGGTCACCACCTTGATCTGCGAACTGGGAACCTTGCTGTCGGCCAGTAGTTGGGTGGTGATCTTGGTGGTAATGGTGCTGTCATTCATGCGCGCCAGGGTGGAGGAGGGCGGCAGGACTTGCAGTTCGTTATGCACGCGGCGTACGCCCTGAGCGCTCTGGGCAGCCTGTCCGGCCAGTTCCTTGAGGTCGGCGCGCGGCGTCTGGCCAGCGAGCAGCACCACGCCGTTGTAGCTGGAGACCACGATGTGCGAGTTGGTCTTCAGGTCAGCGCTGGCGGCCTCGACTTTCGCGCGCACCTTGGATGGCATGGACTGGTCGTCGATGGTCTTGCCAATGGTGCGGCCACCGCAGCCGGAAAGCGCGAGGCAGAGGGCGAGGCCAGCGAGAATCAGGGGGGAACGGATCATTCTTCACTCCCAAACAGTTGACGGTCGATCAGGTCGCAGAGGCAGTGGATGGTCAGCAGGTGCACTTCCTGGACGCGCGCAGTGACCTTGGAGGGAACGCGGATTTCCACATCTTCGGGCAGTAGCAATGAGGCCATGCCGCCGCCGTCGCGCCCGGTCAGGGCAACTACCACCATTTCGCGGTCGTGGGCGGCCTGGATGGCCTGGATCACATTGGCCGAGTTGCCGCTGGTAGAGATGGCCAGCAGTACGTCGCCGGGTTGGCCGAGTGCGCGGATCTGCTTTGAGAAAACTTCGTTGTAGCTGTAGTCGTTGGCGATTGAGGTGATGGTCGAACTGTCGGTGGTTAGTGCGATCGCGGGCAGGCTCGGACGCTCGCGCTCGAAACGATTGAGCAATTCCGAGGAGAAGTGCTGGGCGTCGCCGGCCGAGCCGCCGTTGCCGCAGGACAGGATCTTGCCCTCATTGAGCAGCGCGTGGACCATCACCATGCTGCCGTGCTCGATGTGCGGGGCCAGCAGTTCCATGGCCTGCAGCTTGGTGTCGATGCTGGCCTGGAAGAGTTGGCGAATACGGGGTTGCATGTCCATCGGGTAAGACCTTCAGTGGGGCGACCGATCAGGTGTCGAAGGCATTCTTCAGCCAGGTCAGTCGCGGGGGTGAATCACCGTCCATTGCATTGACGGCAATCACATCAAATCGACAAGGGTGTTTGGCCCAGCGGGATTCCTGCTGGAGGAACTGCTGGGCGGCGTATGCCAGTTTTTCGCGCTTGCGGGCATCGACGCTCTCGAGGGCGCCACCCCAGCCGGCATGACGCCGGTAGCGGACTTCGGCGAATACTACTGTATCGCCGTCGAGCATGACCAGATCGAGCTCGCCGCGACGGCACAGCCAGTTCTGAGACAACAAACGCAGTCCGTTTGCTTCGAGGTGGGCGCGGGCAAGGGCTTCCGCCGCTTGTCCGCGGGCGCGTTTGTCACTCAAGAGTCGCTGTCTTTCAGACGCTGGACCTGGCCATTTCGGAACTCAGCCCAGGGGAGCTGGCGTTCGATACGGCGGGCGGGGTTGAGGCTCAGTCGGCCGGAAAGTCCATCCACTTGGGTTTCCGGCAGTACTTTCAGCTGCGTTAGGCGCGGTGCCAGGCGATAGGCATCCGCGCCCATGGCATAGAGGCGTCCCAGGCTGCCGCCGGCTTGTGGCCATTGGTTGCCGACCTGCTGGCGTAGTGGATCGTCGCCGTTCAGCAGCCAGGGGGTTTCGCAGAAGCGGATGCCGTTCAGGTCCTGGTACTGGGCCTGATCGTTGCTTGCCGAATAGAGGTGGGAAGTGGCGTAGACCGGTACATCGCCAGCGTACTGGAAGGCCAAGGTTGGTTTGATCTGTTGGGCTTGCTGTGGGGTGGCGGCGAGGAAGATGAAGTCGACGTCCTGGCGGCGCGCCGGTTGGGCGGCTACCGGTACGCCCAGGGTCCCCTGCAGGCGCTTGGCGCGGGCTTCACTCTGGCGGAGTTGGAACAGATCGGCAATCTGCTGGGCCAGCGCCACCGGCTGGTCGACGTGCTCGGCGGCGATAAGACGACCACCTTCGGCTTGCCAGCTCTGCTGGAAGGCGCGCAATACGCGATCCCCCCACTCGCCGCGAGGCACCAGGGCCACGGCGCTGCGCATGCCGTCAGCCCAGGCGCGACGGGCCACTTCCCGGGCTTCATCTTCGGCGGCAAGGCCAAACTGGAAGAGTTGGGCTGGAGCTTCCTGGCCCGAGTCACTGTAGTTCAGTGCCAGTGTGGTGATGGGGAGTTGCTCTCGGGTGCTGAGCTGCTTGACCAGCGGTTTCTCCAGTGGGCCGACTACCAGTTGTACGCCGTCGGCCTGGGCTTGGCGGTAGAAGTCGTCGATAGAGGTCAGCTTGGAGCTATCGTAGAGCTCAATGGCCGGTTGCTGCTGGCCGGACTGCTTCGCCTGGTAGTGGGCGGCCAGGAAGCCATCGCGCAAGGCGCGGGACACGGAGGCCAGTTGGCCTTCCTGGGGTAGCAGGAGGGCGATCTTGGTCAGCGGTTGGCCGGCAATTTCCTTGAGTTTGGTCAGGGCCTGCGGCAGCTGCTTGGCGGCCGGGTGGTCCGGATTCATTGCGCGCCAGTTATCGATGGCGGCTTGCTGCTGTTCCAGGGTGGACGAGGTCTTGGTCAGGCTCGCCAGTTCCAGCCAGCCGGCAAGGTCCTTGTCGGCGCCGCCTTGCAATTGGTTCAGCGGCAGGCTGGAAACCAGTGCCCAGATTGCTTCATGGTTGTTGCTGGCGGCTTCGCCGCTGAGCAGCGGAGCAATGAACACGCGTTCGCGGGCGGCGGCGAGTGTCTGGCCGTCGGCTTCCAGGGCGCGGGCACGAACTAGTTGAGTGCGCACCTGCTGGTCAACGGGTAGCTCGGCAAGGTGGTCGAGGCTGGGATGGCTCAGTGCCTTGAGGGCGCTCTTGGTTTGGTTGCGGGCCATGGCCAGTTCGGCAGCCAGGGTGCTGGCGAATATCTGCTGGGCGGGCTTCAGGCTCTCCAGCGGAATCTGCTCCAGGATGCGAGCCGAACGACCGATATCCTGCTGTTTGTAGGCGAGGTCGGCGGCGGACAGGCGCAGCAGTGCGGCTTCTTCCGGTTTCGCTTCGCTGGCTTGCTGCAGCAGTTGCTCGATGCTGGCCTGAGGTGTGCGGGGCAGTTCGCCAAGGCTGGACGAGGGCGAACTGGCGCAGGCAGCCAGCAGGCCGGCGAGGCAGAGGGCGGAGAGCGGACGCAGGCAAGCGATCATTTATCGGTCCCGATACTCGTTGAAGAAAGACGCGATTGTACCCAAGCCCCGGTTGAGGCGCGATGTCGGGCCGGCGAATCGGGATACAATGCGCGCTTTAAGTCTTTTCCGAGGTGGCTTGTGACTCTTTCCCCTGCCAGTGGCAGTGCTTCCGGCACGCTGTATGTGGTCGCAACGCCTATCGGTAACCTCGACGACATCACCGCCCGAGCCCTGCGAGTGTTGCGAGAGGTTGCGTTGATCGCCGCCGAGGACACCCGTCACTCGGCCCGTCTACTGCAGCACTTCGGCATCGAAACACCCCTGGCTGCCTGTCACGAGCACAACGAGCGGGACCAGGGTGGGCGCTTCCTCGCGCGATTGCAGGCAGGGGATGACGTGGCGCTGATTTCTGATGCAGGTACGCCGCTGATCTCCGATCCGGGTTTTCATCTGGTGCGACAAGCGCGTGCCGCGGGAATCACAGTGGTGCCTGTGCCCGGGGCCTGTGCACTGATCGCGGCGCTGTCGACCGCTGGTCTGCCGTCGGATCGATTCATTTTCGAGGGATTCCTGCCGGCCAAAGCCAATGCTCGCCGTGGGCGGTTGGACGAGTTAAAGGAAGAGCCGCGTACGCTGATCTTCTATGAGGCGCCGCATCGACTTCTGGAGTCTTTAGAGGATATGCGTGGCGTATTCGGTGGCGATCGCCCGGCGGTGCTGGCGCGGGAGTTGACCAAGACGTTCGAAACGCTGAAGGGCGCGCCGCTGAATGAGTTGTGTGGCTGGGTGGCGGCGGACTTGAACCAGCAGCGCGGCGAGTGTGTCGTGCTGGTAAAGGGGTGGCAGGCGCCGGAGGGTGAGGGGGCTCTGAGTGCAGAAGCGCTGCGAGTTCTGGACCTGTTGCTCGCAGAAATGCCGGTGAAGCGGGCTGCCGCGCTGGCGGCGGAGATCACGGGCGTGCGCAAGAATCTGCTCTACCAGGCGGCCTTGGAGCGGCAGGGCGATTCCTGAGCTTGTTCTTGGGAGCGCCTGCCGTTAATCTTGGCGGTGGAGAGTCGATCGGACAGTCGCTGTCTCATTTCGTTCTGCGATTTTGAGAGGGAGGAAAGTCCGGGCTCCATAGGGCGGAGTGCCAGGTAACGCCTGGGAGGCGCAAGCCTACGGAAAGTGCCGCAGAAAATAACCGCCTAAGCGCGCAAGCGCCGGTAAGGGTGAAAAGGTGCGGTAAGAGCGCACCGCACGACTGGCAACAGTTCGTGGCTAGGTAAACCCCACTCGGAGCAAGACCAAATAGGAATCCATGGCGTGGCCCGCGTCGGATTCGGGTAGGTTGCTAAAGGCTGTCAGTGATGGCAGCCGTAGATGAATGACTGTCCTCGACAGAACCCGGCTTACAGATCGACTCTCTGCTTTTTCTCCTTTCTGCTCCGCGTTAGCTCTTTCGCGTTCTCTTACCCTCCTTAGAAATACCGAAAAGATCTTACTCTTAACAATTTACTTTAAGTTCGAAGTTCAGCTTCCTGTAAGTGCTGGATTTTGCTCCGTCTTTGCCTCGGTATAACCATCCCAATCCCTTCCGAACCCTCGCTAAATTGCCGTCCTGTAAGGAATTTTCCGCTTTTGCGCGCCTTGACGGTGGGGCTTGCGCATTTCTATAGTGTGCGGAAGTGGAGCGAAGTGGGTAGAAGTGGGATTTACTGGCACGGAAAGCCAATCAATGGGGGAGCGCAGCCTTGTTTCGCGGAGCTAACGCCATCAGTCTCGACGCCAAAGGGCGACTCGCGATGCCAAGTCGGTATCGTGATGAGCTCGTTTCGCGTTGTGGTGGGCAGCTCATCGTGACAATCGACGCCGTCGATCCCTGTTTGACTGTCTATCCCCTGCCTGAATGGGAGCTCATCGAAGCCAAGCTGCGAGAGCTGCCTTCCCTGCGCGAGGAAACTCGCCGCCTGCAACGTCTGCTGATCGGTAATGCCGTGGACCTGGAGCTGGATAGCGCCGGGCGTTTCCTTGTTCCGCCGCGCCTGCGTGAGCACGCCAGTCTGGACAAGCGGGCCATGCTGGTCGGCCAACTGAACAAATTTCAACTGTGGGATGAAGATGCCTGGAACGCGATTTCCGAGGCGGATCTCATGGCAATCAAACAACCTGGCGGTCTGCCGGATGAACTACGTGACCTAATCCTGTGAGCGCAACCAGCAGCTTCCGTCATATCACCGTACTGCTCGAAGAGGCAGTGGAAGGACTCGCCTTGCGCGCAGACGGCTGCTACCTGGATGGCACCTTCGGGCGAGGTGGGCATAGTCGGCTCATTCTGGAGCGGCTCGGGCCCGGCGGGCGCTTGTTGGGGTTCGACAAAGACCCGCAAGCGATTGCAGCGGGGCAAGCTCTGGCGGCCGATGACGGCCGCTTTGTCATTGTGCAAAGGAGCTTTGCCGAGCTGGGTGATGAGGTGCAGGCGCGCGCCTTGGGCGGCAAGGTGGACGGCGTTCTGCTCGACCTTGGCGTGTCATCCCCGCAACTGGACGATCCGGAGCGTGGCTTCAGTTTCCTAAATGATGGTCCGCTGGATATGCGCATGAACCCCGGCCGCGGCCAGAGTGCCGCGCAGTGGATTGCCAGCGCTGGCGAGGACGAAATCGCCCGCGTCTTCAAGGACTACGGAGAAGAGCGCTTCGCCAAGCGAATGGCCCGTGCCGTGGTGCAGCGTCGTGCTGAGAAACCATTCGAGCGCACCGCCGATCTGGCTGCTGTGTTGACCGCGGCCAATCCCGCCTGGGAGAAGGGCAAGAATCCTGCTACCCGCGCGTTTCAAGGCATTCGCATTCATGTCAACAATGAGCTCGGCGACCTGGAGCAGGGGCTGGATGCTGCGCTCGAGTCCCTTGCTGTCGGTGGTCGTTTGGTGGTGATCAGCTTCCACTCGCTGGAAGATCGCATCGTCAAGCTGTTCATGCGCAAACACGCCAAGGGCGAAGCCGACAAGCTGCCCCGTGACCTGCCGGTTCGCCAGGCTGTCTTCGAGCCGCGCTTGAAGCTGCTGGGCAAGCCGCAGTACGCGTCGGACGAAGAGCTCAAGGCCAACCCGCGCTCGCGTAGCGCAGTTATGCGTGTGGCGGAGAAGGTGCGATGAGCCGCATCTACGCCAAGCCATTGCCTGGCGGCAGCCTGCTGATGTTGCTGCTGTTCGCGGGCGTCCTGCTGTCCGCCATCGCGGTGTCGTACAGCGCCCACTGGAACCGCAAGCTACTCAACGAGCTCTATTCGGAGCTCAGTGTGCGCGACAAGGCACAGGCCGAATGGGGGCGCCTGGTTCTCGAGCAGAGCACTTGGACTGCACACAACCGCATCGAGTCCCTGGCCAGCGAACAGCTGAAGATGCGAATCCCCGATCCGACTGAAGTGCGGATGGTGGCGCCATGATGAAACTCGAAGGCGCGCTCTATCCGTGGCGCTTCCGGGTCGTCCTGGGTTTGCTCGCCATCATGATCGGTGCCATCTCCTGGCGTATCGTTGACCTGCACGTGATTGACCATGACTTCCTCAAGGCGCATGGCGATGCACGCAGCGTGCGGCATATCCCGATTCCCGCTCACCGCGGCCTGATCACCGATCGCAATGGTGAGCCCCTGGCGGTTAGTACGCCGGTTACTACCCTCTGGACCAATCCCAAGGACTTGATGGCGCTGCGCGGCGAGTGGCCGAAGATCGCCCAGGCGCTGGGGCAGGATCCGAAGGCCTTTGCCCAGCGCATCGAGCAGAACGCCACCCGCGAGTTCATGTACCTGGTGCGTGGTCTTACACCGGAGCAGGGACAGGCCATCATCGCCAACAAGCTGCCGGGGGTTTACGGCATCGAAGAATTTCGCCGCTTCTATCCGGCGGGCGAAGTCACCGCTCATGTAGTGGGCTTTACGGATGTCGATGACCGCGGTCGTGAAGGTGTCGAGCTGTCTTTCGAAGAGTGGTTGGCTGGTGTGCCAGGCAAGCGCCAGGTACTCAAGGACCGCCGTGGTCGTCTGATCAAGGACGTTCAGGTTGCCCGCAACGCCAAGCCTGGCAAGACCCTGGCCCTGTCCATTGACCTGCGCCTGCAATACCTGGCCCACAGGGAGCTGCGCAACGCCCTGGTTGAAAATGGTGCCAAGGCGGGCAGTCTCGTGATTGTCGATGTGAAGACTGGCGAGGTGCTGGCAATGGCCAACCAGCCCACCTACAACCCGAACAACCGTCGTAACCTGCAACCGGCGGCCATGCGCAACCGCGCCATGATCGACGTGTTCGAGCCGGGCTCGACTGTAAAACCGATCTCCATGTCTGCGGCCCTGCAGACCGGCCGCTGGAAGCCTGAGGACAAGGTCGAGGTCTACCCCGGCTCCCTGCAGATAGGCCGCTACACCATCAAGGACGTATCCAGGAGCGAAGGTCCGATCCTCGACCTGACCGGTATCCTGATCAACTCCAGTAACGTCGGCATGAGCAAGATCGCCTTCGATATCGGCGGCGAGACTATCTACGACACCATGCGCAAGCTCGGCCTGGGCCAGGATACCGGCCTTGGCTTCCCGGGTGAGCGCGTGGGCAATCTGCCCAACCACCGCGAATGGCGCAAGGCGGAAACCGCGACCCTGTCCTATGGCTATGGCCTGTCGACCACCGCGATCCAACTGGTCCACGCCTACGCCACCTTGGCCAATAACGGCCAGGCGGTACCGCTGTCGATGACTCGGGTGGACAATGTCCCCGATGGCGTCCAGGTCATTCCTGAAGATGTCGCCAGGACCATGCAGGTCATGCTGCAGCAGGTGGTCGAGGCGCCGCGCGGCGTATTCCGCGCCAAGGTGCCGGGCTACCACGTGTCCGGCAAGAGTGGCACGGCACGTAAAGCCAGCGTAGGAACCAAGGGCTACACCCAGAACGCCTATCGCTCGCTATTCGCGGGCTTCGGTCCTTCCACAAATCCGCGCATTGCGATGGTGGTGGTAATCGACGAGCCCAGCAAGGCGGGCTATTTCGGCGGCCTGGTTTCGGCCCCGGTATTTGGCAAGGTCATGGCCGGCGCCCTGCGGCTGATGAACGTCGCGCCAGACAACCTGCCCACCGAGGAACAACAAACCGCAAACGCGGTTACCGGCAAAGGAGGGCGGATCTGATGCCCATGCCACTGAACCAACTACTGCTCCAAGCACAATGCGCCACCTTGATTCGCGAACTGACCCTGGATAGCCGAAAAGTGCGTCCGGGCGATCTGTTTCTGGCTGTGCCCGGCGCACAGCACGACGGTCGTGCCCATATCGCCGACGCCGTGGCGCGCGGTGCGGTCGCCGTGGCCTATGAAACTGCTGGTGCCGAGGTGCCTGAGGTTGTCGGCGCGGAACTGATTCCGATCAAAGGCCTGGCTAACCAGCTGTCGGCCATTGCCGGCCGCTTCTATGGCGAGCCGAGCCGTGCCCTGCGCCTCGTTGGCGTCACCGGCACCAATGGCAAGACCAGTGTCAGCCAACTGCTGGCCCAGGCCCTTGACCAATTGGGCGAGCGTTGCGGCATTGTCGGCACCTTGGGTACCGGATTCTACGGCGAGCTGGAAAGCGGCCGTCATACCACACCCGACCCGCTGGCCGTGCAAGCTACGTTGGCCAACCTGAAGCAGGCCGGTGCCCGAGCCGTGGCGATGGAAGTTTCTTCCCATGGTCTGGAGCAGGGCCGGGTTGCCGCCCTGGATTTCGACGTAGCGGTGTTCACTAACCTGTCCCGTGATCATCTGGACTACCACGGTTCCATGGAGGCCTATGCGGCCGCCAAAGCCAGGCTGTTCAGTTGGCCTAACCTGCGTGCGCGGGTAGTCAACCTGGATGACGAGTTTGGTCGCCAACTGGCTAACGAGCAGCACGAGTCGCGCTTGTTCAGCTACAGCCTGGAAGATTCCAGTGCCTTCCTTTATTGCCGCGAAGCCCGTTTCGACGATCACGGTGTAAGCGCCCACGTAGTTACCCACCAGGGCGAAGGCCTTCTGCGCAGCCCGCTGCTGGGCCGTTTCAACCTCAGCAACCTGCTTGCCGTGGTTGGCGCGCTGCTGGCCATGGATTACCCGCTGGCCGACGTACTGCATGTGCTGCCGTCGCTGCAAGGCCCGATTGGCCGTATGCAGCGCCTGGGGGGAGGCGAGAAACCCCTGGTGGTAGTGGATTACGCCCACACGCCGGATGCGCTGGAAAAAGTTCTCCAAGCCCTGCGCCCTCACGTCCAGGGTCACCTGCTCTGCCTGTTCGGCTGTGGCGGTGATCGGGATCGCGGCAAGCGCCCACTGATGGCGGCTGTCGCCGCGCGCCTCGCCGACCGGGTGCTGGTGACCGATGACAATCCGCGCACCGAAGACCCCGCGCAGATATTCGGTGACATCCGTCCAGGCTTTGCCGACGCCGACAATGTTGAGTTTGTCGCCGGCCGCGGTATGGCGATTGCCCAGCTGATCGCCTCCGCCAATGTTGACGATGTGGTGCTGTTGGCAGGCAAGGGGCATGAGGATTACCAGGAGATCGCCGGCGTGCGTCATCCCTTCTCCGACCTGGACGAAGCTGCCAAGGCGCTGGATGCCTGGGAGGTGCCGCATGCTTAAGCCCTTCCAGTTGTCTGAACTGCTCGCGCCGCTCCAGGGAGAGCTGGTGGGGGCCGACGTCGCCTTTACCGGCGTCTCCAGCGACAGCCGCAAGATTGAAGCCGGACAACTATTCGTTGCCTTGGTCGGCCCGCGTTTCGATGGGCACGACTACATTTCGGACGTCGCTGCGAAAGGTGCCGTCGCTGCGCTGGTACAGCGCAAGGTGGCTGACGCTCCAATTCCGCAACTGCTGGTGGCCGACACCCGCGAAGGTCTCGGCCGTCTGGGGGCCTACAACCGCGATGGCTTCACCGGCCGTGTTGCCGCGGTCACCGGTTCCAGTGGCAAGACCACGGTCAAGGAAATGCTCGCCAGCATCCTGCGGACCCAGGGTTCCGTGCTGGCTACCCGCGGCAACTTGAACAACGATCTCGGCGTGCCCCTGACATTGTTGGAACTGGGCGCCGGACACGACAGCGCCGTCATCGAACTCGGAGCCTCCCGTGTCGGCGAGATTCTCTACACGGTACGCCTGACCCGTCCCCAAGTAGCGATCCTGAACAACGCCGGCACTGCCCATGTGGGTGAATTCGGCGGGCCCGAGAAAATCGTAGAGGCCAAGGGTGAAATCCTCGAAGGGCTGTCGTCTGACGGTATCGCTGTTCTGAATCGTGACGACCGCGCATTCGACATCTGGCACACACGTGCTGCCGGTCGGAAAGTCATCAGTTTCGGTCTGGATGATTCGCGCGCCGACGTGCGCGCTGAGAACCTGGCTCGGGATGCCCGCGGATGCATGGCCTTCAGCCTTCGTGGCATGGTCGGCGAAGCGGACATCCAGCTCAACCTGTTGGGGGCGCACAACGTCGCCAATGCTCTGGCCGCTGCCGCAGCCGCCCATGCCTTGGGCGTGCCATTGGTCGGGATCAAGGCGGGCCTGGAAAACCTGCAGCCTGTCAAAGGCCGCGCCGTAGCGCAGCTCGCCACCAGCGGCATGCGCGTAATCGACGACAGCTACAACGCCAACCCCGCGTCGATGCTCGCCGCCGTTGATATACTCGCCGGCTTTTCCGGTCGCACCGTCCTGGTGCTCGGAGATATGGGCGAGCTCGGCGAATGGGCCGAACAGGGCCACCGTGACGTAGGCGAATACGCGCGCGGCAAGGTTAGCGCCTTGTACGCCGTCGGTCCGCTGATGGCACATGCGGTTACTGCCTTCGGCACCCAAGGGCGTCATTTCGCCGACCAGGCCAGCCTGATCCAGGCGCTGGTCAGCGAGCAGGACTCAAACACCACAATTCTGATCAAAGGCTCCCGCAGCGCAGCGATGGACAAAGTCGTCGCGGCGCTTTGCGGGACGGGGGAGGCTCACTAATCATGCTGCTGCTGCTCGCTGAGTACCTGCAACAGTTTCATAAAGGGTTCGGCGTATTCCAGTACCTGACTCTGCGCGGGATTCTCGGCGTCCTGACAGCCCTGTCGCTGTCGCTCTGGCTCGGTCCCTGGATGATTCGTACCCTGCAGATTCGCCAGATCGGCCAGGCTGTGCGTAACGACGGCCCGCAATCGCATCTGTCGAAATCCGGCACGCCGACCATGGGGGGCGCGCTGATTCTGACCGCCATTGGCATCAGCACCCTGCTCTGGGCCGACCTGTCCAACCGCTATGTATGGGTGGTGCTAGCCGTGACCTTGGCCTTCGGCGCCATCGGTTGGGTAGACGACTACCGCAAGGTGATCGAGAAGAACTCCCGTGGCCTGCCGAGCCGCTGGAAGTATTTCTGGCAGTCCGTATTTGGTATCGCCGCCGCGATCTTCCTCTATATGACCGCCAGCACTCCGGCCGAGACCACCCTGATCCTGCCGCTGGTGAAGAACATCGAGATCCCGCTGGGCATCGGTTTCGTGGTGTTGACGTACTTCGTGATCGTCGGCTCCAGCAATGCGGTGAACCTGACCGACGGACTCGATGGGCTCGCCATCATGCCGACCGTCATGGTCGGCGGCGCACTGGGGATCTTCTGCTACCTGTCGGGGAACATCAAATTCGCGGAATACCTGCTCATCCCGTACGTACCGGGTGCGGGAGAACTGATCGTGTTCTGTGCCGCCCTGGTGGGTGCCGGCCTCGGCTTCCTCTGGTTCAACACCTACCCGGCCCAGGTCTTCATGGGTGACGTAGGTGCCCTGGCTCTGGGGGCGGCCCTGGGCACTATCGCCGTGATCGTGCGCCAGGAAGTGGTGCTGTTCATCATGGGCGGCGTGTTCGTCATGGAAACCCTGTCGGTGATGATCCAGGTCGCGTCGTTCAAGCTGACCGGTCGTCGCGTTTTCCGCATGGCTCCTATTCATCACCACTTCGAACTGAAAGGCTGGCCCGAACCCCGGGTCATCGTACGGTTCTGGATCATCACTGTGATCCTGGTGCTGATCGGTCTAGCCACCCTGAAATTGAGGTAACCGAGAGTGACGCTGATCGCTTCCGACCAGTTCCGCATCGTTGTCGGCCTCGGCAAGAGCGGCATGTCCCTGGTGCGCTTCCTGGCGCGCCAGGGCGTTCCGTTTGCCGTGGCCGATACGCGTGCGAACCCGCCGGAACTTGCGACGCTCCAGAGTCAGTTCCCGCAGGTGGAAGTGCGTTGTGGCGAGCTTGATCCGGACTTCCTCGGTCGCGCCAGCGAGCTCTATGTGAGCCCGGGCCTGGCGCTGGCCACGCCGGCATTGCAGGAAGCCGCCCGACGCGGCACCAAGCTGTCCGGCGATATTGAGCTGTTCACCCGACATGCCAAGGCGCCGATCGTTGCCATCACCGGCTCCAACGCCAAGAGCACCGTCACCACGCTGGTGGGCGACATGGCCAAGGCTGCCGGCAAGCGCGTCGCCGTAGGCGGCAACCTCGGCACGCCGGCACTGGATTTGCTGGCCGACGACATCGAACTCTATGTACTGGAACTGTCGAGCTTCCAGCTGGAAACCACCGATCGGCTGAACGCTGAGGTGGCAACGGTGCTCAACGTCAGTGAAGACCACATGGACCGCTACGCGGACATGCAGGCCTATCACCTGGCCAAACACCGCGTCTTTCGTGGCGCACGTCAGGTTGTGGTCAACCGTGGCGATGCGCTGTCTCGCCCACTGGTGGCGGACCAGGTGCCTTGCTGGACCTTCGGCCTCAACAAGCCTGACTTCAAATCCTTCGGCCTTGTCGAAGAACAGGGCGAGAAGTACCTGGCCTACCAATTCGACAAGCTGATGTCGGTGCGCGAGCTGAAAGTCCGCGGCGCCCACAATCAGTCCAATGCCCTGGCTGCCCTGGCCTTGGGACATGCCGTGGGCCTCCCGTTCGAACCCATGCTGGACACCCTGCGGACCTTCGCCGGTCTGGCCCATCGTTGCCAGTGGGTACGTGAGCTGCACGGCGTTTCCTACTACGACGACTCCAAAGCCACCAACGTCGGGGCGGCCCTGGCGGCGATCGAAGGCCTGGGAGCCGACATCGACGGCAAACTGGTGCTGATTGCCGGTGGAGATGGCAAGGGCGCCGATTTCTCCGGACTGAAGACGCCGGTGACACGTTTCTGCCGCGCCGTCGTGCTGCTGGGGCGCGATGCCGAGTTGATTGCCGAGGCTCTGGGGGACGCAGTTCCTCTGGTGCGGGTCAGAACCCTGGACGATGCCGTGCAGCGTTGCGCCGAGCTGGCCGAAGCCGGCGATGCCGTGCTGCTCTCGCCGGCGTGCGCCAGCCTGGACATGTTCAAGAACTTCGAAGAACGCGGTCGTCTGTTCGCGCAAGCCGTGGAGGGGCTCTCCTGATGCTGGCCCGTCTGCTCGCCGCCCCCTCGCCGCTGCGCAGCCGCCGCGGCATCGACATCGACTTCCCGCTGCTCGCTGGTTGCCTGTCGCTACTCGGCCTGGGCCTGGTGATGATCACCTCGGCTTCGTCGGAGGTCGCGGCGGCCTCGTCTGGCAACCCGCTGTACCACATGATCCGTCATCTGGTTTACCTGACGATTGGCCTCGGTGCGGGCTTGGTCACCCTGCAGATACCCATGGCCTTCTGGCAGCGTCATGGCGCCCGGCTGATGCTGGCCGCCATCGTTCTGCTGATCCTGGTGCTGCTGCCTGGCATCGGTCGCGAGGTCAACGGCGCTAAGCGCTGGATCGGCTTCGGTCTGTTCAACCTGCAGCCGTCTGAGTTGGCCAAGTTGTTCACCGTGATGTTCATCGCCGGTTACCTGGTGCGTCGCCAGGATGAGGTGCGTGAAAAACTCACCGGCTTCATCAAGCCGATGCTGGTGCTGGGCCCGATTGCGGTGCTGCTGCTGGCCGAGCCGGACTTCGGTGCCACCGTGGTGCTGGTGGGCGCCTGCATCGCGATGTTGTTCCTTGGTGGCATCAACCTGGTGCGCTTCATCCCTCTGGTCGGTGCGGTACTCGCCGCCGGTGTGCTGGTAATGACCAGCCAGAGTTACCGGATGCAGCGTCTGACCAACTTCATCGACCCGTGGGCTGACCAGTACGGTGCCGGCTATCAACTCAGCCAGGCGCTGATCGCCTTTGGCCGTGGGGAATGGTTCGGCGTGGGGTTGGGTAACAGCATCCAGAAGCAGTTCTACCTGCCGGAAGCCCACACCGACTTTGTCTTCGCAGTATTGGCCGAAGAGCTGGGCATGATCGGTGCCCTGGCCACCGTCGGCCTGTTCGTCTTCGTAAGCGTCCGCGCTCTCTATATCGGTCTCTGGGCCGAGAAGGCGCGCCAGTACTTCTCCGCCTATGTCGCCTATGGCCTGGCTTTCCTCTGGATCGGCCAAGTGCTGATCAACATCGGCGTGAACGTCGGCTTGCTGCCGACCAAGGGACTGACATTGCCGTTCCTCAGCTACGGCGGCAGCTCCCTTGTGATCTGTTGCGTCAGTCTCGCCTTGCTGCTGCGTATCGAGTGGGAGCGGCGTACCCAACTGGGCAATGAGGAAGTGGAGTTCGTCGAGAGCGATTTCTTCGACGAGGAGGTGCGCCCATGAGCGGCAACGTGCTGATCATGGCCGGCGGCACCGGCGGCCACGTATTCCCGGCCCTGGCCTGCGCCCGCGAGTTTCAGGCGCGCGGCTTCAAGGTGCATTGGCTGGGCACACCGAAAGGTATCGAGAACGAATTGGTACCCCAGGCCGGTCTGCCCCTGCATCTCATTCAGGTGAGCGGTTTGCGGGGCAAGGGGTTGAAGTCGCTGCTCAAGGCACCGTTCGAGTTGCTGAAGTCGCTGTTCCAGGCACGTCGCATCGTGCGTGAACTGAAACCCATCTGCGTACTCGGTATGGGGGGCTATGTCACGGGGCCTGGTGGTCTGGCTGCTCGCCTGTCCGGTGTGCCGCTGATCATCCACGAGCAGAACGCCGTGGCGGGCACCGCCAACCGCAGCCTGGCGCCATTCGCCAGCCGCGTGTGCGAAGCCTTCCCCGAAACCTTCGGGAAAAGCGACAAACGGCGGACCACCGGTAACCCGGTGCGTGAGGAGCTGTTCCTGGAGACCCCGCGTGATGCGCTGTCAGGTCGCAAGCCGCGCCTGCTGGTGCTGGGCGGGAGCCTGGGCGCAGAACCGCTGAACAAGTTGCTGCCTGAAGCTTTGGCCAAAGTACCGGCGGACTTGCGTCCCGAGGTGTTCCACCAGGCCGGGCGCAAACATGACGAGATCACCGCGGAGCGTTATCGCGAAGCTGCGGTCGAAGCCGAGGTCGCGCCCTTCATCAAGGATATGGCTCGTGCCTATGCCTGGGCCGATCTGGTCATCTGCCGTGCGGGTGCCTTGACCGTGAGCGAACTGGCAGCCGCTGGACTGCCATCGTTCCTGGTGCCGCTGCCCCATGCGATCGACGATCACCAGTCGCGCAATGCCGATTATCTGGCGAAGGAGGGCGCGGCTGTCCTTCTTCCGCAACATTCCACTGACGCGGCCAAGCTGGCCGCTCAGCTGACCGAGGTCCTGATGCAGCCCGAGAAACTCAAGGCCATGGGCGCTACCGCCCGCCGTCTGGCCAAACCTGCCGCCACACGCACTGTGGTCGAGATCTGTCTGGAGGTGGCCAATGGTTGAGAGTCATAAAGCCATGCCACAGCCGGAGATGCGCCGCATCCGCCGTATTCATTTCGTCGGTATTGGCGGTGTGGGTATGTGCGGGATCGCTGAGGTGTTACTGAACCTCGGTTACCGGGTATCCGGTTCCGACCTCAAGACCTCGGCCGTAACCGAGCGTCTGGAGAAGTTCGGGGCGCAGATATTCATCGGTCACCGTGCCGAGAATGCCGAGCACGCTGACGTGCTGGTGGTTTCGAGCGCCGTCAACAAATCCAATCCCGAGGTTGCGGTTGCCCTGGAGCGCCGCATCCCGGTCGTGCCACGTGCCGAAATGCTCGCCGAGCTGATGCGCTACCGCCATGGCATCGCCGTCGCAGGCACCCACGGGAAAACCACCACTACCAGCCTGATCGCGTCGGTCTTCGCCGCCGGCGGCCTCGATCCGACATTCGTCATCGGTGGCCGACTGAACGCCGCGGGTACCAATGCCCAGCTTGGCACCAGCCGCTACCTCGTGGCTGAGGCCGACGAAAGCGACGCCAGCTTCCTGCATCTGCAACCGATGGTGGCAGTGGTCACCAATATCGACGCCGATCACATGAGTACCTACGAGGGGGACTTCAACAAGCTGAAGAAAACCTTCGTCGAGTTCCTCCACAACCTGCCGTTCTACGGCCTGGCCGTGCTTTGCGTAGACGACCCGGTGGTCCGCGAGATCCTGCCCCAGGTGGCACGCCCCACTGTGACCTACGGCTTCTCCGAAGACGCAGACGTACGCGCCATCAACGTGCGCCAGGAAGGCATGCGCACCTGGTTCACCGTCCTGCGCAAGGACCGCGAGCCGCTGGATGTCTCGGTGAACATGCCGGGCAACCACAACGTACTCAATTCCCTGGCCACCATTGCCATCGCTACCGACGAGGGCATCAGCGATGAAGCTATCGTCCAGGGCCTGTCCGGCTTCCAAGGGGTGGGCCGGCGCTTCCAGGTCTACGGCGAGCTGGAAGTGGAAGGCGGCAGCGTGATGCTGGTGGATGACTACGGCCACCATCCGCGCGAAGTGGCTGCGGTGGTCAAGGCCGTTCGCGGTGGCTGGCCGGAGCGTCGCCTGGTCATGGTCTACCAGCCGCACCGCTTCAGCCGTACCCGCGACCTGTACGACGATTTCGTACAGGTGCTGGGTGAAGCCAACGTGCTGCTGTTGATGGAGGTCTACCCGGCCGGCGAAGAGCCGATCCCCGGCGCCGACAGCCGTCAGCTCTGCCACAGCATCCGTCAGCGCGGCCAACTGGATCCGATCTATATCGAGCGTGGCGTTGACCTGGCGCCGCTGGTCAAGCCGCTGCTGCGTCCCGGCGACATTCTGCTCTGCCAAGGTGCCGGTGACATCGGCGCGCTGGCGCCACAACTGATTCAGAACCCGTTGTTTGGCGGTCAGCCTGCTGACGCCGCCAAGAGGAAGACGAAATGAGCGCGCAATTGAAATCCACCCTCGAACCGGCTGCGTTCGGCCGGGTTGCCGTGCTCTACGGCGGCAAGAGCGCTGAACGCGAAGTGTCGCTGAAGTCCGGCGCCATGGTGCTGCAGGCTCTGCAGGCCGCGGGTGTGGATGCTTTCGGCATCGATGTGGGGGATGACCTTCTGCAGCGCCTGCAGGCAGAGAAGATCGACCGCGCCTTCATCATCCTCCACGGCCGTGGCGGCGAAGACGGCAGCATGCAAGGTCTGCTGGAGTGCCTGGGCATTCCCTATACCGGCAGCGGCATCCTGGCGTCAGCCCTGGCGATGGACAAGCTGCGCACCAAGCAGCTGTGGGTCAGCCTCGGTCTGCCGACGCCGCGCCACGCCGTACTCGCCAGCGAGCAGGATTGCCGCCAGGCCGCCGCCGAGTTGGGCTTCCCGCTGATCGTCAAGCCCGCCCACGAAGGCTCCAGCATCGGCATGGCCAAGGTGGAGAACGTCGACGCACTCATCGAGGCCTGGCGTGATGCCGGTGCCTACGACCCGCAGGTGCTGGTGGAGCAATGGATCCATGGTCCGGAGTTCACCATCGCCTGGCTACGCGGGGAGGTGCTGCCGCCCATTCGTCTCGGTACTCCGCACACCTTCTACGACTACGACGCCAAGTACCTGGCCAGTGATACCCGCTACCAGATCCCCTGCGGCCTGGATGCGGACAAGGAAGAGGAACTGAAGCAGCTCACCGCGCGTGCCTGCGAAACCCTCGGCATCCAGGGCTGGGCCCGGGCCGATGTGATGCAGGACGCTGAAGGGCGTTTCTGGCTCCTTGAAGTCAACACCGCACCCGGCATGACTGATCACAGCCTGGTGCCCATGGCAGCGCGCGCTGCGGGTCTGGATTTCCAGCAGTTGGTGCTGGCGATTCTGACCGACAGCGTCGAGGCAAGGGGCTGATTCCATGCGAAGCGCCACTATCCGTCGTCAGGAACCCGTAATCGGTCGCGCCGTTCCGCCGCGCAAGCCGATGCCGCGTGGCGCCAGTCGGATGGTGGCGAAGGAACCGCTGACGCAGCGCCTACCCAAGCCCAGCTTCGGCTTCCTGCGGAAGCTGGCCTGGCCGGTGATGCTGGCGGTGCTCGGCTTCGGCGCCTATGAGGCGGCGCAGCGACTGCTGCCTTACGCCGACCGGCCCATCGCCAAGGTCAATGTGCAGGGCGACTTGAGCTACATCAGCCAGCAGGCGGTGCAGCAGCGAATCGCTCCGTATATCGCCGCGAGTTTCTTCAGCATCGACCTGGCGGGCATGCGCCGCGAGCTGGAACAGATGCCGTGGATTGCCCATGCCGAGGTACGTCGGGTGTGGCCGGACCAGGTGATGGTCCGCCTGGAAGAACAACTACCCATCGCCCGTTGGGGCGATGAAGCGCTTTTGAACAATCAGGGCCAGGCCTTTGCTCCGCGCGAGCTGGCCCACTATGAACAGCTGCCGCAACTCTGGGGACCGCAGCGGGCCCAGGAGCAAGTGATGCAGCAATACCAGATGCTCAGCCAGATGCTGCGTCCGCTCGGCTTTTCCATAGTCCGGCTGGAACTGCGTGAGCGCGGCAGCTGGTTCCTGTCCACCGGCCAGGGCGTCGAGCTGCTGCTGGGGCGGGATCATCTGGTGGAGAAAATGCGGCGTTTCATCTCGATCTACGAGAAAACGCTGAAGGATCAGATAGCGAACATCGAGCGCGTCGACCTGCGCTACCCCAACGGCCTTGCAGTGGCCTGGCGGACGCCGGTCGAGGCCCCAGCGGCGGCTGCGGTCGCCGTGCAGTGAATTGAGAGAGAAGGTTAGAACCATGGCAAGCGTACAGAGCGGCAAGATGATCGTCGGCCTGGACATCGGCACCTCCAAAGTGGTGGCGCTGGTGGGCGAGGTCGCAGCCGACGGCCAACTGGAAATCGTTGGCATTGGCACCCATCCGTCGCGCGGCCTGAAGAAGGGCGTGGTGGTGAACATCGAGTCCACCGTGCAGTCCATCCAGCGCGCTGTGGAAGAGGCGCAGCTGATGGCGGGTTGCCGCATCCACTCGGCGTTCGTCGGCATCGCCGGCAACCATATCCGCAGCCTGAACTCCCACGGCATCGTGGCGATTCGCGACCGGGAAGTGAGCGGCGCCGATATCGAGCGTGTGCTGGACGCCGCCCAGGCGGTGGCCATTCCTGCCGACCAGCGCGTCCTGCACACCCTGGCCCAGGACTATGTAATCGACAACCAGGAAGGCGTGCGCGAGCCGCTGGGCATGTCCGGTGTGCGCCTGGAAGCCAAGGTACATGTGGTGACCTGCGCGGTGAACGCCGCCCAGAACATCGAGAAGTGCGTGCGCCGCTGTGGCCTGGAAGTGGACGACATCATCCTCGAGCAACTGGCTTCGGCCTATTCGGTGATTACCGATGACGAGAAGGAGCTGGGTGTCTGCTTGGTGGATATCGGTGGCGGCACCACCGACATCGCCATCTTCACCGAGGGCGCCATCCGCCATACCGCGGTGATCCCGATCGCTGGCGACCAGGTGACCAACGACATCGCCATGGCCCTGCGTACGCCGACCCAGTACGCCGAAGAGATCAAGATCCGCTATGCCTGCGCCCTGGCCAAGCTGGCGGGTGCTGGAGAAACCATCAAGGTGCCCAGCGTCGGCGACCGTCCGCCGCGCGAACTGTCGCGCCAGGCCCTGGCTGAGGTGGTCGAGCCCCGTTACGACGAACTCTTCACCCTGATCCAGGCCGAGCTGCGCCGCAGTGGCTACGAAGACTTGATCCCAGCCGGCATCGTCCTGACCGGTGGCACCGCCAAGATGGAAGGCGCGGTCGAGCTGGCCGAAGAGATTTTCCACATGCCGGTGCGCCTGGGCGTGCCGCATAGCGTCAAGGGGCTCGCCGATGTCGTGCGCAACCCCATCTATTCCACGGGCGTGGGCCTGCTGATGTACGGGTTGCAGAAGCAGTCCGACGGCATGCCTGCTTCCACAGGCAGCTTCGGCTACTCCGAAGACGCCAAGGCTCCTGTACTGGAACGGCTCAAACGCTGGGTTCAGGGCAATTTTTAACCGCGGTACGCAGTAGGCGAAAAACTAAAAAAGGAAGGAGAGGGGATATGTTCGAACTCGTAGATAATGTTCCGCAAACAGCGGTCATCAAGGTAATAGGTGTCGGTGGTGGCGGTGGCAACGCCGTGAACCACATGGCCAAGAGCAACATTGAAGGCGTCGAGTTCATCTGCGCCAACACCGATGCCCAGGCGCTGAAGAACATCGGAGCACGCACCGTTCTGCAGCTCGGCCCAGGTGTCACCAAGGGCCTGGGCGCCGGTGCCAATCCGGAAGTCGGTCGTCAGGCTGCCATCGAAGATCGTGAGCGCATCGCCGAAGTACTGCAGGGCGCCGACATGGTCTTCATCACCACCGGCATGGGCGGTGGCACCGGTACCGGTGCGGCGCCGATCATCGCTGAAGTGGCCAAGGAAATGGGCATCCTCACCGTTGCGGTGGTGACCCGTCCGTTCCCGTTCGAAGGCCGCAAGCGCATGCAGATCGCCGACGAGGGCATCCGTTCGTTGGCTGAAAGCGTCGACTCCCTGATCACCATCCCCAACGAGAAGTTGCTGACCATTCTCGGCAAGGACGCCAGCCTGCTGTCCGCCTTTGCCAAGGCTGACGACGTGCTCGCCGGCGCGGTACGCGGCATCTCCGACATCATCAAGCGTCCCGGCATGATCAACGTCGACTTCGCCGACGTTAAGACCGTGATGGGCGAAATGGGTATGGCGATGATGGGCACCGGCTGCGCCAGCGGTCCGAATCGCGCTCGCGAAGCCACTGAAGCGGCCATCCGCAACCCGCTGCTCGACGACGTGAACCTGCAGGGCGCCCGCGGCATCCTGGTGAACATCACCGCAGGTCCGGACCTGTCCCTGGGCGAGTACTCCGACGTGGGTAACATCATCGAGCAGTTCGCTTCCGAGCACGCCACCGTCAAGGTGGGCACCGTGATCGATCCGGACATGCGCGACGAACTGCACGTAACGGTAGTGGCCACTGGCCTGGGTGCGCGTATCGAGAAACCGGTCAAGGTAGTCGACAACACCGTGCAGGCAGCCACTGTGGCCACCGCCACTGTAGCCACTCGTCCGGAGCAGCCGTCTGTCAATTATCGCGACCTGGATCGCCCGACCGTGATGCGCAATCAGGCTCACGCCGGCGCGGCCACCGCGGCCAAGCTCAACACTCAGGATGACCTGGATTACCTGGACATCCCGGCGTTCCTGCGTCGCCAGGCTGATTGATGATTTGTATCAGGAGCATTAGGGTGATTGGTGTTCAGCAAAGGGCGGTTCTGCTATTATCGCCGCCCATTGTTGAAAACAGTTCGCAACTTGCGCACAAGCGGCCAATGCCATGATCAGACAACGCACTCTCAAGAACATTATCCGTGCCACTGGCGTGGGGCTGCATTCCGGGGAAAAGGTCTACCTGACCCTCAAGCCTGCGCCAGTCGACACCGGTATAGTGTTTCGCCGTACCGACCTCGACCCCGTAGTGGATATCCCTGCACGCGCCGAGAATGTCGGTGAGACCACCATGTCGACCACACTGATCAACGGTGAGGTCAAGGTGGACACCGTGGAGCACCTGCTTTCGGCCATGGCGGGCCTGGGCATCGACAACGCCTACGTCGAACTCTCCGCGTCGGAAGTGCCGATCATGGACGGCAGCGCTGGTCCCTTCGTATTCCTGATTCAATCCGCCGGCCTGCAGGAGCAGGACGCGCCGAAGAAGTTCATCCGCATCCTGCGCGAAGTGACTGTGGAGGAGGGCGACAAGCGCGCCACCTTCGTGCCCTTCGACGGTTTCAAAGTGAGCTTCGAGATCGATTTCGATCACCCGGTATTCCGCAATCGTACCCAGAGTGCGAGCGTGGATTTTTCCAGCACCTCGTTCGTCAAGGAGGTCAGCCGCGCGCGGACCTTCGGCTTCATGCGCGACATCGAGTTCCTGCGTTCTCAGAACCTGGCACTCGGCGGCAGCGTGGAGAACGCCATCGTGGTTGATGAGAACCAGGTGCTCAACGAAGACGGCCTGCGTTACGAGGACGAGTTCGTCAAGCACAAGATTCTCGATGCGATCGGTGACCTCTATCTGCTCGGCAACAGCCTGATCGGCGAATTCCGTGGCTTCAAGTCGGGCCACGCGCTGAACAACCGTTTGCTGCGCCAGCTCATCGAGCAGAAGGATGCCTGGGAAGTGGTGACCTTCGAGGATGCCAGGACTGCACCTATCTCCTACATGCGACCGGTAGCAGCCGTTTAAGCAATACCCTCTTTCCTGAC
This sequence comes from Pseudomonas sp. D(2018), assembly GCF_005502555.1. Classification (NCBI taxonomy): domain Bacteria; kingdom Pseudomonadati; phylum Pseudomonadota; class Gammaproteobacteria; order Pseudomonadales; family Pseudomonadaceae; genus Pseudomonas; species Pseudomonas sp. D(2018). The sequence goes on along the minus strand of NZ_SCOK01000004.1, from coordinate 176,206 downwards.
TTCAAAGGCCACCCTCGGGTGGCCTTTTTTTATGTTCGCGCTTCGCTCATTGCTCAGTCTTGCGTTTGTGGTTTGCCGTGGCGCGCCAGGCGCTCCAGTGCTTCCCGAAGTCGGGGATCACTGACAGTGTCCGCCGTGGCTTGCAGGCTTTCCGCCGCTGTGGAAGACAGACGGCCCTCTGTCACTGGCGGACTGTGCGGGGTGTAGCTCGGCTGGACCTTGAAGACGATCCGCTCCAGTCCGGCGAACGCGTCGAATCCCTTGAGCTGCCGCAGCAGACGGGCCTGCTGATAGCGCAACCTTGTGGCCCAATGGCCATCGGTGACGACCAGCAGCAGCCGACCCTCGCGCCACGAGGCAACATGGCAGTGTTCGCGGGCGGCGGGTTGCAGCTGGCTGGCGAGAAGCTGTTGCAGCTGGTCGATACGCTGCGCCTCATTGAACAGCGCCTTCAATGGCTTCTCCTCGCGCAGAAGCGCGGCGGGGGAGCGGGCGGGCAAAGGACGAAACGCCATGGTGAGTGCTTGAATGAGGGCAGGGCAGCCCATATTAACAGAGGGTACCCGTCGCCACGGTGCGCGCGCGTCATTCGATTGCTCGGACGGTCGATTTGCTGGCGTGTTCGTTGCGAGGCGCCATGGCCGGGGGCTGTGGACGCCGTCCTACGGAGACCGGGAAGTGCTCCCGCTTTCCTCGACAAGGAATCCGGGTAGAATGCCCCCTTCGCAAGCAGCCATGGCGGCTGCGCGGGCGACTCCAGGCCGCCCTCCATCCTAATGTGTGGAAGAACCTCTCTATATGTTTGCGCCCTTGTTGAAGAAACTCTTTGGAAGCAAGAACGAACGCGAAGTGAAGCGCATGGCCAGGGCAGTGCAGGCTATCAACGCGTTCGAAGAGCAGATGGTGGCACTGTCCGATGAGCAGCTGCGTGCCAAGACCGAAGAGTTCAAGGCGCGCCTGGGTAAAGGCGAAAACCTCGACCAGTTGCTGCCCGAGGCCTTCGCCGTGGCGCGTGAGGCCGGCAAGCGCGTCATGGGCATGCGCCACTTCGACGTCCAGCTGATCGGCGGCATGACCCTCCACGAGGGCAAGATCGCCGAGATGCGTACCGGTGAGGGCAAGACCCTGGTGGGTACCTTGGCGGTCTACCTCAACGCGCTGTCCGGCAAGGGCGTGCATGTGGTTACCGTGAACGACTACCTGGCCCGTCGCGACGCCAACTGGATGCGTCCCCTGTATGAATTCCTCGGCCTGTCCGTCGGCATCGTCACGCCCTTCCAGCCGCCGGAGGAAAAGCGTGCCGCCTACGCTGCCGACATCACCTATGGCACCAACAACGAGTTCGGTTTCGACTACCTGCGCGACAACATGGCGTTCAGCCTGGACGACAAGTTCCAGCGCGAACTGAACTTTTCCGTGATCGACGAAGTGGACTCCATCCTCATCGACGAAGCGCGCACCCCGCTGATCATCTCCGGCCAGGCCGAAGACAGCTCCAAGCTCTACATCCAGATCAACAAGCTGATCCCGCGACTCAAGCAGCACATCGAAGAGGTGGAAGGCCAGGTCACTCAGGAAGGCCACTACTCGGTCGATGAGAAAACCCGCCAGGTCGAGCTCAATGAGATGGGCCACCAGTTCATCGAGGAAATGCTCACCGAGGCCGGCCTGCTGGCTGAGGGCGAGAGCCTCTACTCGGCGCACAACCTCAGCTTGCTGACCCATGTTTATGCTGCGTTGCGTGCCCACACGCTGTTCCACCGCAACGTCGAATACATCGTGCAGAACGAACAGGTGCTGCTGATCGATGAGCACACCGGCCGTACCATGCCGGGCCGTCGCCTCTCCGAAGGCCTGCACCAGGCCATCGAGGCGAAGGAAAACCTGCCGATCCAGGCGGAGAGCCAGACCCTGGCTTCCACCACCTTCCAGAACTATTTCCGCCTCTACAAGAAGCTGTCCGGCATGACCGGTACCGCCGACACCGAAGCCTTCGAGTTCCGCCAGATCTACGGCCTGGATGTGGTGGTAATTCCCACCCACCGTCCCGTTGCTCGTAAGGACTTCAACGACCTGGTCTATCTGACCCAGGAAGAGAAGTTCTCCGCCATCATCACCGACATCAAGGAATGCCAGGCCAATGGCCGCCCGGTGTTGGTGGGTACCGCATCGATCGAGAGCTCGGAGTATGTCTCCCAGCTGTTGACCCAGGCTGGTATCGACCACAAGGTGCTCAACGCCAAGTACCACGAGAAAGAAGCTGAGATCATTGCTCAGGCTGGACGTCCAGGCGCCGTGACCATTGCCACCAACATGGCCGGCCGTGGTACCGACATCCTCCTCGGCGGCAACTGGGAAGCCGAAGTGGCCGTTCTGGACGCTCCGACGGACGAGCAGGTTGCACAGATCAAGGCCGAATGGCAGAAGCGCCACCAGCAAGTGATCGAGTCCGGTGGCCTGCACGTTGTCGCTTCCGAGCGTCACGAATCCCGCCGGATCGATAACCAGTTGCGTGGTCGTGCCGGTCGCCAGGGTGACCCGGGTTCCAGCCGCTTCTATCTGTCGCTGGAAGACAACCTGATGCGCATCTTCGCCTCTGACCGGGTGAAGAACTTCATGAAGGCGCTGGGCATGCAATCGGGCGAGGCCATCGAGCACCGCATGGTGACCAACGCCATCGAGAAGGCCCAGCGCAAGGTAGAAGGCCGCAACTTCGATATTCGTAAACAGCTTCTCGAATACGACGACGTGGCCAACGAGCAGCGCAAGGTGATTTACCACATGCGCAACACGCTGCTGGCCTCCGATGACATCGGCGACACCATCGCCGAGTTCCGCGAAGAAGTACTGAGCAGCACCGTCGATGCCCATATCCCGCCGCAGTCCATGCCGGAGCAGTGGGACATCGCTGGCCTGGAAGCTGCGCTGTACAGTGATTTTGGCCTGAAGTTGCCGATCCAGCAGTGGCTGGATGAAGACGACAAACTGTACGAAGAGACCCTTCGCGAGAAGCTCATGGCGGAGCTCCTGGCTGCCTACAAGGAGAAGGAAGACCTCGCGGGTGCCGAAGCGCTGCGTGCTTTCGAGAAACAGATGCTGTTGCGTGTGCTGGACGACCTGTGGAAGGACCACCTGTCCACCATGGATCACCTGCGCCACGGTATCCACCTGCGTGGCTATGCCCAGAAGAACCCGAAGCAGGAGTACAAGCGCGAGTCCTTCACGCTGTTCCGGGACTTGCTGGACTCCATCAAGCGCGACACCATCCGTGTCCTCTCCCATGTCCAGGTGCGTCGCGAGGACCCGGCCGAAGAAGAGGCGCGCCTGCGCCGCGAGGCCGAGGAAATGGCCCGCCGCATGCAGTTCCAGCATGCCGCTGCGCCCAGTCTGGAGGAGCCCGAGATGGCCGAGGAGCAAGGTGACGTCGCCGTCGCTGCCGCGGTCGCTCCGGTACGGGCTGAACAAAAGGTAGGCCGTAATGAGCCTTGCCCTTGCGGCTCCGGCAAGAAGTACAAGCACTGCCACGGTCAGATCAGCTAAGGCCTTGCCGTAGTAGTTCCCACGCCGCGACCGGCTCTGCCGCTCGCGGCGTTTTTCCTGATATCCCTGGCCGCCTGCGCCAACCGCAGCCGGTCGCCTGCTGAAAAAGGAGCGCTTCCCATGGCTGTTGGTCTTGGCCCTCTGCCTACCCTGCACCCGGTACCCGGTTTCGAACTCGGCATTGCCTCTGCTGGCATCAAGCGCCCTGGGCGCAAGGACGTAGTCGTGATGCGCTGCGCCGAAGGCTCTACCATCGCCGGCGTTACCACCACCAATGCCTTCTGCGCCGCCCCCGTGCTGATCACGCGCGAGCGCCTGGAAGGAGACGTGCGCTACTTGCTGACCAACACCGGCAACGCCAACGCCGGCACTGGCCCTGACGGCCTGGCTCGCGCCCGCCGCGCCTGCGCCAAGCTGGCTGACCTGGCCGGTGTGGCTGAGGACGCTGTGCTGCCATTCTCCACGGGCGTGATCGGCGAGCCGCTGCCGGTCGAGAAGATCGAAGCTGCACTGTCGGCTGCCCTGGCTGACCTGAAGGTGGACAACTGGGCCCAGGCTGCCGAAGGCATCATGACCACCGACACCCAGCCCAAGGGTGCCAGCCGTCAGTTCCAGCACGATGGGGTGACCATCACCATCACGGGTATCAGCAAGGGTGCCGGCATGATTCGTCCGAACATGGCCACCATGCTCGGCTACATTGCGACCGACGCCAAGGTCGCTCGTGACGTGTTGCACGCCTTGGTGCGCGACGCGGCGAACAAGTCTTTCAATCGCATCACCATCGACGGCGATACCTCTACCAACGACTGCTGCATGCTGATCGCCACCGGTCAGGCCGCCCTGCCGGAAATCACGGCGGCCAGCGGCGAACTGTTCGCCAAGCTCAAGCAGGCCGTGTTCGACGTGTTCATGGAGATTGCCCAGGCCATCGTGCGTGACGGCGAAGGCGCCACCAAGTTCGTCACCGTGCAGGTCAACGGCGGTGGCAATCACCAGGAGTGCCTGGACGTGGCTTATGCAGTGGCCCATTCGCCGCTAATCAAGACTGCGCTGTTTGCCTCCGATCCCAACTGGGGGCGCATCCTGGCTGCCGTGGGGTATGCCGGCGTGCCGAACCTGGACGTGAGCAAGATCGACGTGTTCCTTGGCGAGGTGTGCATCGCCAGCCAGGGCGGTCGTGCCGTTACCTATACCGAAGCACAAGGCGCGGCGGTAATGGCCCGCGAGGAAATCACCATCCGTATCGAACTCGGTCGTGGTGATTGCAGCGAGACCATCTGGACCACCGACCTGTCCCACGAGTACGTGAAGATCAACGCCGAGTACCGTACCTGAGCACCGTTTCATGATCGGCTGCGTTTCAGCGCAGCAGCTCATGAACCGGCCCCCTCGGGCTTGGCCTGGCATTCCTGATTTTCATCCCTCGATGAAAATCGGGAATTTGCCACGGGTACAGGCAGCTTCCATGATCCAGCGAGACCCCGAGGAACTGGAAAAAAGGAGCTAGGCATGTCCCTGACACTGGTAATAGGCAACAAGAACTACTCGTCCTGGTCGTTGCGCGCGTGGTTGGCCATGGAGCTCACCGGCTCGCCCTACGATGAAGTGCGCGTCCCGCTCTACCAGGCAGATAGCCGCAAGCGCCTGCTGTCCTACTCGCCCACCGCCAAGGTGCCGGTGCTGCAGTCCGAAGATGGCACCATCTGGGATTCCCTGGCCATCGCCGAATACCTTGCCGAGCGCTTCCCCGAGGCGCATCTCTGGCCCTTCGGCCTGGCGGCCCGTGCCATGGCCCGCGCGGTCTGTGCCGAGATGCACAGTGGTTTCGTCCCCCTGCGCAGCCACATGCCCATGGACATGAAGCGCAACCAGTCGCTTGCCGAGGTATCGGACGACGTGGCGGAAGACATCCGTCGTATCTGCGCCATCTGGGCTGAATGCCGCTCGCGCTTCGGTCAGGACGGCCCCTACCTGTTCGGCCATGCCAGCATCGCCGACGCCTTTTACGCGCCGGTGGCCAGCCGCCTGCGCAGCTATGCCGTGGAGCTGCCGATGGTAGCCGCGGCCTATGTCGACACCATCTACCGGTGGCCTGCTTTCCAGCGCTGGTATCAGGCCGCCTTGCAGGAAACGGAGATCATCGAATGAAACGAGTGCATGTGGCGGCCGCTGTGATTCGCGGCGCCGACGGCCGGGTGCTGATCGCCAGGCGCCCGGACGACAAGCACCAGGGCGGTCTCTGGGAGTTCCCCGGAGGCAAGGTTGAGGAGGGCGAGGCTGTGCAGGCAGCGCTCTCCCGCGAGCTGGAGGAGGAACTGGGCATTCGCGTCAGTGCCTTCCGGCCCCTGATCCAGGTACACCACGACTACCCGGACAAACACGTGCTGCTGGATGTCTGGGAAGTCAGCGCCTTCTCCGGCGAACCCCACGGCGCGGAAGGCCAGCCCTTGGCATGGGCCTCTCCCCGTGAGCTGGGGGATTTCGAATTCCCGGCCGCCAACAAGCCCATCGTGGCTGCTGCGCGTCTACCGGAGCGCTATCTCATTACCCCGGACGACATCGAGCCCCAGGTGCTGCTGGCTGGACTCCGGACTGCCCTGGCCGACGGTGTGCGCCTGGTCCAGCTGCGAGCCCCGAAGATGTTCGATGCCCAGTACCGCGACCTGGCCATCGATGTGCAGGGCCTTTGCGCCGGCAAGGCGCAGCTGATGCTCAAGGGCCCGCTGGAGTGGCTGGGCGACTTTCCCGCAGCCGGTTGGCACCTGACTGCCGAGCAGCTGCGCAAGTACGCGCCCAATGGCCGGCCGTTTCCACGCGAGCGTTGGTTGGCAGCGTCCTGTCACAGCGTCGAAGAGTTGCAGTTGGCCGCGGCCATGGACGTGGATTTCGTCACCCTTTCGCCAGTTCAGGCGACCCAGACCCACCCCGACGCCCTGCCGCTAGGCTGGGAGCGCGCGGAAGAACTGCTGCGCAGCTTCAACCAGCCGGCCTTCCTGCTGGGGGGCGTTGGCGCTCGGGACCTGGAGCGCGCCTGGCAGATCGGTGCACAGGGCGTGGCGGGAATTCGGGCATTCTGGCCGGAATCGTAGGTTTGGCCGGGCTCCGTGAAACCCGACCAGGGGATGGCTGACGCGTCGGGTTTCGCTTGGCTCAACGCCAACCTGAGGCCGGTCTTCGACCGGCTTGGCGATTGACGTCACTGCTTGCTGGCCGCCTGCCACAGCACTTCGTCCACCCCTTGCCGCCGGGCGATCTGGCGGGCAGCGACGAAGAGCAGGTCGGAAAGTCGGTTGAGGTAGGCCAGCAGTTCCTCGCGCAGCGGTTCTTCGCCGTTCAGGGTTTGCGTGCGGCGTTCGGCGCTGCGGGCGAAGCTACGGCAGACATGGGCCTGGGCCACCAAGCGCGAGCCGCCGGGGAGAATGAAATTCTTCAGCGGCCCCAACTCATCGTTCCAATGGTCGATGGTGGCTTCCAGCCGTTCGATCTCTTGCTTCTGCACCACTTGGTACTCTGGCATCGCCAGTTCGCCGCCAAGGTCGAACAGGCGGTGCTGACAGGGCGCCAGCGCGTCAATTACCTCGCCCAGCCCAGGCCAGCGCTCCAGACGCTCGGCCAGCTCAGCCAGCAACAGGCCGAGCTGACTGTTCAGGGTGTCCACTTCGCCAATGGCCTCGATCCGTGGGTGGTCCTTGGGGACGCGACGACCGCCGGACAGGCCGGTTTCTCCCTTGTCGCCGGTGCGGGTGTAAATCTTCGAAAGGCGGTTGCCCATCTCAGGCTCCTGCGTCTGTGGCGCTGGAAGTGAGCGGCAGGCGCAGGGTGAAACAGGTGCCTTGACCGGGTTTGGACTGCACTTCCATCTGGCCCTTGTGATTGTTGGTAATGATGAAGTAGGAAACCGACAGCCCCAGTCCCGTGCCCTGGCCGACTTCCTTGGTGGTGAAGAAGGGCTCGAAGATGCGCTTGCGCACATTCTCGGGAATACCCATGCCAGTGTCCTCCACCTGGATTTCTGCCCAGGGCGGACTCAGGCGGGTGCGCAAAGTGATGCGGCCTTCCTCGTCGTCCTCGCGCAGGTGAATCGCCTGGGCGGCGTTCTTCAACAGGTTGAGCAAGACCTGCTCCAACTCGTTGGCGGTGCCGGGTACCGGCCCTAGCTTCGGGTCGAATTCACGGACGATCCTGAGGCCTTTGAAGTCGAATCCCTCGGTCAGGTCGAAGTCGTTGCTGGCGATTTCCAGCGCCTGGTCGATCAGCACTGGCAGTTGGCAGGGCGCCAGCTGGCGATTGCTGCGCCGGCTGAAGGCAAGCATGTGGGTCACGATCTTCGCCGCTCGGGCGCCGGCCTGATGGATGTCGTCCAGCAGCCTGGGGACCTCGCGGGCTTCCAGATACTGGCTGACGGATTCCAGGCTGATGCCGTTGATGGCGGCCTGTTCCTGGTTGCGGTCGAGTTCCGGGGAAATGCGCCGGCGAATGTTCTGCACGTTGTGCAGGATGGCGCCAAGGGGGTTGTTTATCTCGTGGGCCATGCCAGCGGCCAGGCCACCCACCGAAAGCATTTTTTCCGACTGCACCATCAGCTCTTCCATCGACAGGCGCTGAGTAATGTCGTCGATGCGGATCACCACGCCGCGCCCAGTGCCGCCCATCAGCGGGTAGAACGTCAGGGCGTAGTGGTGGACGTTCTCGTCTACCAGCCAGCTTACGCGTTCCACTTTTTCCACCTTGTGCTTCTCGGCGGTCAGGCGGATCTGCGGTAGGAACGGTTTGAGTGAAGGGAAGGCGAGGAATACGGGCTGGTTCAGCGCATCGTCCATGGGCGTGCCGGAGAGGACGCTGGCCTCCTGGTTCCACTGGGTGACGTAGAGCTGTTCGTCCAGGGCGATTAGCGCCGAAGGCATGGAGTCGATGATGCTGTTGAGGTAGTTCTGGAAACCGGTCAGTTTCTTCTCGATCTTGCTGCGCACCTGCACTTCCAGCTCCAGCTTACGGTTGGAGTGGCGGGTTTCTTCGGCCAGTTCATGGGCCTGGTCGAAGGCGGCCTGGGCGTCGTCGCGGGCACGTTTGAGTTGCTGTTCGCGGGCTTCGATACGGCTAAGCATGGTGTTGAAGGCGTCAGCCAGGCTGCCGATCTCGTCACGATTGCCACGGGGCGCGCGCAGGGCATAGTTCTCCTCCCGGGTCACTTGACGCGACAGTTCTTCCAGGCGGCGAATGGGCCGGGTGACCATCCGCCGGATCTGCCGTGCGACCAGCAGCCAGAGCAGTACGCTGCAGGCGAGGATCGCCAGGCTTGCGGTCAGGGTGCCGGTGTAGAACACGCCGGGCAATTCGCTGGAGGCCACCAGCAACAGGTGGCCAGCTGGCTTGCCGGGTACCGGCAGCTCTGCAAGGTGGCTGGTGCGGAACTCGCGCAGGCGCCATGTGGGAATGTCACTGGCCTTCAGCGGCAGGTCGAGTTGTGCACCGCGCTGGAGCTGGGCCAGCAGACGGCCGTCACTGTCGTACAGGGCGGCAGCACGCAGTGGTGTGTAACCCTCCAGGCGCTGCAGCATCTGCTTGGCGTTCTCTTCCGAGGACAGCGCCTCGGGGCCGACGGCTGACGTGGCGAAGAGGCGGCCAAGGGTTTCCAGGCCCTGGGGCGCGACGCTTTCCTGGGAGATCCAATAGGCGGCGCTGATGAAGGCCAGATTGGCAATGAGCAGGACAGTGGCGAGCAAAACCAACAGAGCGGCGAGCAGTTTGCGGCCGACCGACAAGTTATCGAGGCGCTGACGCAGGCTGGACAAGGGGGCAAGTATCCGCGGCTGGGCTGAGGGGCAGGTTAGCGCGGGCTCAGGTGACGGGCAATCCGCGCTGCTGCAGATAGGTCTTGAGGCGTGTGTGCAGCCTGTCCAGGTGCGGCAGGCTCAGCCGGTGGCGAATGGCGGTTGCGCAGGCGTGGCCGAGCAGGTAGCTGATTTCGGTGCGGCGGCCGTGGGCGACATCCTGGTACATGGAGGAGTAGTTGGCCGCGGTGGCCTGGATCACCCGCAGCACTTCTTCGTGCAGCCCATCGGCGGCATCCGGCTGGCCGCAGCGCTGCAGCAGTTCGGCCAACTCGACGCAGAGCACACTGACCTCTGCAGGGTGTTCGAGCAGGCCGCCATTGCGGCAGTCGTACAACACAGTCAGGGGGTTGATGGCGCAGTTCAGCGCCAGCTTGCGCCAGAGGCGCGAGAGGATGTCCGGCGTCCAGCCATAGGGGATACCGGCGTGTTCCAGTTCGTTCAGCCAGATGGGCGCGGCGGGTTGTAGCGGGTCGCCGAGCCAGGTGAATCCATGGCCGGCGAAGACTACGCGCCAGTCCCCGTCGCGAAAGGCGCCTTCTGTGCTGGAGGCAAGCACACAGCGCGTATGGGGCAGGCGCAGGGCCACGGCGTCCTGGCTGCCCAGGCCGTTCTGCAGCAGGATCAGTTCGGCGCCCGGAGACAGGTGTGGCAGCAGGGGCTGGACCGCAGCCTCGGCGTCGTAGGCCTTGCAGGCCACGAGCAGGCGGCTGATGGGGCTGGCGGTGCTGGGCAGTTCCGCCGGAATGGGGTATTGCCGTGCCTGGTCCTGCTCCACCAGGGTCAGGCCGCCGGCTGCTTCGTATGCCTTGAGGCGGGCGCGATCACGCAGGATCAGGCGCACCGGCAATCCGGCTCGCGCCAGGCGGGTGGCCCAGAGGCTGCCCAGGCTGCCGGCGCCGAGGATGTGCCAAGTCATGGCTGTGGCAGGCGCAGGGCGGTGACGCGACCGCTGGCGTGGGCCTCGGGCAGCATGGCGTTGGCCTTGTCCAGCAACTCCTCGACATCCAGCGGTAATGCCTTGGTGTCCAGACCGACCAGGGCGATACCGGCCTTGAGGGTGATGAAGCCTTCGCTGGTCTTGAAGGCTTTCAGGTTCAGACCTTCATGCAGACGGCGGAAGCTGCTCGGCGAGCACTCATGGAGGTCGTCGAGCAGGGTGATCAGACCGAAGTGGTTGTCGTCCAGGCGGGTGAGCACATCCAGCGGGCGTACCAGTTGCTGCAGGCGGCGGGCGACGCCATGCAGCAGTTCGTTGTAGAAGGTGTCACCGTACTGCAGACGCAGCTTCGGCGCGTCCAGCAGGCCGATCAGCAGGTAGCACAGGGCGCCACCGCGTGACTCCACCTGGCGCAGGCTGTCGGTCAGCTTCTGCCGCAGGTAGCGCGGGTTGCCCAGTCCAGTGAGGGAGTCCACCAGGTTGCGCTGTTCCAGGCTGGCGATGTTCTGGGTGAGCAGGTGGTTTTCCTGCAGCAGGCGCTGCAGGGTGTTGCACAGGCGGTCGGCCGCGTAGATGCGCGGAACCAGTTGCTCGCTCATGGCCGCCTTGCTGATGAAATCGTCCACTCCGCGGTCGAAGGCTTCGCCCAGGACGTTCTCACCTTCCTTGCCGGTAAGCAGGATGACGTAGCTGTAGTGGTCGGTCATCTCATCCAGCTGGCGCACGCGTGCGGTCAGTTCCAGACCGTCGATCTCGGGCATCAGCCAGTCGGCGAGGATAACGTTGGCGGGCTTGTCTTCCAGAAGTTTCAGCGCTTCGCTGGCGCTGCTGGCGAATCGCAGATCCTGGTAACCGGCCTGGCTCAGGGTGCGGCCGATCATGGCGCTGGAGAACTTGGCATCGTCCACCACCAGGATACTGAGATGAGGGTTGGGCATTTGGCAGGCTCGCAAGGAGAGTGGGACAGCGGGATGTGGCGTTATGATATCAAGCCTCGTTCAGGTTGCCTTGTCGCCCCACCGTTCTGCCGGTTTCGGACTGCTGAGGGATGGCTTCCAGAAGGCGGTGTGTCGCTCGGTTATAATGGATCCGCATTTTTTACCGTCAAGCCAGGCGCTTTCATATCCGTGATGCAGATCGCGCCGTCTATCTGGAGGAATCCCATGCCCTCGTTCGACGTGGTGTCCGAACTGGACAAACACGAAGTCACCAACGCCGTCGACAACGCCATCAAGGAACTCGATCGCCGCTACGACCTGCGCGGCAAGGGTAGTTTCGAGTTCAAGGAACTGACCGTCACCCTGACGGCCGATGCCGATTTCCAACTGGAGCAGATGCTGGAAATCCTCAAGCTGGCCCTGGTCAAACGCAAGATCGACGTCCAGTGCCTGGAGGTGAAAGACTCCTACGCCTCCGGCAAGGTCGTGAAGCAGGAAGCCGTGCTGCGCGAAGGTATCGACAAGGAATTGGCGAAAAAGATCGTTGCTCACATCAAGGAAAGCAAACTCAAGGTCCAGGCCGCCATCCAGGGCGAACAGGTGCGCGTCACCGGCAAGAAGCGCGATGACCTCCAGGAAGCCATCGCTGCCCTGCGCGCCAAGGAGTTCGGCATGCCCCTGCAGTTCAACAACTTCCGCGACTGAGCGGAACCTTCGCGACCGATCTGCGTCGCAAACCAAGAGTCGTTTGAACCTTCGCTGCCATGGCTTGTCCATGGCGGCCTGGTTTTGCATTACTGAAATAGCGCAGGAGAATGCCCGTGGAGATGAACGTCGACCAGTTGGTCAAAGTATCCGAAACCTGGTTACCCATCGTGCTGGAGTACAGCGGCAAGCTGACCCTGGCCCTCATCACCCTGTTGCTGGGCTGGTGGCTGGTCAACCTGCTGACCGGCAAGGTTGGCAACATGATGCAGAACCGCCGGGTCGATCGCACCTTGCAAGGCTTCATCGGCAGCCTGGCCAACATCATCCTGAAGGTGCTGTTGCTGGTCAGCGTGGCCTCGATGATCGGCATTTCGACCACATCCTTCGTCGCCGCCATCGGTGCTGCGGGCCTAGCCATTGGCCTGGCCCTGCAGGGCAGCCTGGCGAACTTCGCAGGTGGCGTGCTGATCCTGCTGTTCCGCCCGTTCAAGGTCGGTGACTGGATCGAAGGGCAAGGCGTGGCCGGGACCGTGGACAGCATCCAGATCTTCCACACCACGCTGAAAACCGGCGACAACAAAGTGGTGATCGTGCCCAACGGCAGCCTGTCCAATGGCAACATCACCAACTTCTCGCGAGAAAAGACCCGCCGGGTGGATATCAACATCGGCATTGACTACGACTGCGACATCAAGCGTGCGCGCCAGGTGCTGCTGGAAATCGCTCGTGATTCTCGCGTCCTCAGGCACCCCGAGCCGGTGGTATTCGTTACCGGGCTGGGCGAAAGCGCCATCAACGTCTCTCTGCGGGTCTGGGTCGCGACGGAGGACTACTGGGCCGTGAATTTCGATTTCATCGAGCGTGCCAAGGAGAAGATGGACGAAGCGGGTATCAGCATTCCGTTCCCCCAGCGGGTCGTGAAGCTCGTGCAAAGCGCATGAGCAGGATACGTCAATGAAAAAGGCCGGCAATCTTGCCGGCCTTTTTCATGGCTCGCGCAAATCAGGGCTGCTCGGGGGAACCGGGCGTCGCGGAGGCATTGGACGAGCCGTTTTCCTTCGGCTGCTGGCGGTTGCGGCCCCATTGGATCGCGATCAGCACCAGGGTGGGTATACCCAGCAGGGCCGTGAGCAGGAAGAAGTTGTGGTAGCCGACGCTCTCCACCATCACACCCGAGTAACCGCCGATCAGGCGCGGCAACAGCAGCATGATGGAGCTGAGCAGCGCGTACTGGGTGGCCGAGAACTTCAGGTTGGTCAGGCTTGAGAGGTAGGCGACGAAAGCCGAGGTGGCCAGCCCTGCGCTGAAGTTGTCGCAGGAGATGGTCAGGATCAGCATGTTCAGGTGCGCGCCCATATCGCTCAGGGCTACGAACATCAGATTGGTGGCCGCCGAGCTGATGCCGCCGATGAAGAGGATCGGCAGGATGCCGAAACGCACGATGAGTAAGCCGCCGGCGCCTGCGCCGAGCAGGGTCATGACCAGGCCGAACAGCTTGCTGACGCTGGCAATCTGTTCTTTGGTGAAGCCCTGGTCGATGTAGAAGACGTTGGCCATCACGCCCATGACGGTATCCGACATCCGGTAAGTGGCGATCAGGCCGAGCAGGAGCAATGCTTGCCAGCGGTAGCGCTGGACGAACTCGCTGATCGGCGTAAGCACCGGCGCCATCAGCAGACGGCCAGCGGCGGAGAAGCAGGCCAGGGTGATCAGCAGGAACAGCGTGCCGCGCGGCCAGGCGCCTGACGAGAAGGCCTTCACCGCGGCAGCGATGGTCACCAGGATCACGATCAGCACGATGATCGACACCGCCTGGTGCACGAAGTCGAAGTTGGGCATCACCTTGCCTCGCGCTGCCACCAGCAATTGGCGGCGCTGCTGGCTGAGCAGTTCGCGCACCGGAAGGATCTGGCGCATGCCCCAGGGTGACAGGCAGGTGATCAGGAAGATTGCGTAGAGCGCTGCGCGCGGCCAGGCGCGATCGAGCAGGCCGGTGATCATCGCCGGCAGGGAGATCAGCATCACCAGCAGGATCAGCACCGATGACAGCTGGTGCTTGAGCTTGAAGCGCGAGGTCGTGCTCTGCGGCGGCAGGTCCACCGGCGGTTCGCGCATCCACAGGCTGGTGATCAGTCCGGGCAGCATCAGCAGGGCGAACAGCAGGTAGGTACCGGCCCAGGCACCGTATTCGTAGACCTTGGCGGTGGAACCGAACCACTCGGCGAAGTAGAGCGCGCCAGCGGTCGCCAGCAGCGCGGAGACGCGATAGCCGGTCATGTAGCTGGCGGCGAGGGCGGCCTGGCGGCTGTCTTCGGCGATTTCCAGGCGGTAGGCGTCGATGGCGATGTCCTGGGTCGCCGAGGCGAAAGCCACCAGCACCGCCAAAGCGATCAGCCAGGTGAGGTTGGTCTGCGGATCGCACAGCGCCATGCCCACCAGCCCCAGGCCCACCAGCGCCTGGGACAGCACCAGCCAGGAACGACGGCGACCGAGGCGGCCCAACAGTGGCAGGCGCCATTGGTCGAGCAGCGGCGACCAGATCCACTTGAAGGCGTAGGCCAGGCCGATGAGGCTGGCGAAGCCGATAGTTTCTCGGGATACGCCAGCCTCGCGAAGCCAGACAGAGAGGGTGGAGAACACCAGCATGTAAGGCAGGCCGGCGGCGAAGCCCAGCAGCAACAGCGAAAGGGTGGCCGGCGAGGCATAGGCGGCGATGGCGTCGCGCCAGGAACGATGGGGCATTAGCGGTGCAATCCGAAAAGCGTGGTGCTGGGCATTGGGTTGCTCATGGCGTGCAGGAAAGAGGCGGGCAATAGGGCAGGGCGCACTCTAACCCTTGGGTGGCATGGGATGCCAGCCGTGCCGACGCATGTCCACCCGATCGTTCTGGATACTGACCCCTTCAGCCCGCAAACGTGCCCGCTGCTCGTTGCCGGATGGCGTTCCAAGGGCCAGGCTGAAGCGTCCGCCGGCCCCCAGGACGCGGTGCCAGGGCAGCTGGGTGCCGCTGGGCAACTGGCTCAGGGTTCGCCCGACCCAGCGCGCGGCGCGGCCAAGCCCCGCCAGCTCGGCCAACTGGCCGTAAGTCACCACCTTGCCCTCCGGCACTTGCGCCAGGGTGAGGTAAAGCGCCTCGCGGCGGATGTCCACGCTTGCCGTTGGCAAGTCCGCCCATGCATGCTCTGGCGCCTCTTCCTTCTTCTGCTTACCGACCATGCTGCTCCGTAGCCTGAGTGCTCTGATTCTGTGTCTGGCCTGCTCGCCCCTTTGGGCGGACACCGTCTGGTTGAACAACGGTGATCGCCTGACAGGCGAAATTATCGTGCTGGATGGCGGCAAACTGGCATTGAAGACCAAATACGCCGGCCAGGTGCTGATCGACTGGAAGGATATCGACACCCTCCGTTCGGAGAAACCGCTGCTGATCAAGCGTGAGGGACTCGACAGCCAGCATAGCCGCAGCCTGGATGCAGCGGGCAAGGGCATGGTGCGGTTGGAGAACGGCACGAGCGAGACGGTGCCTTTGGCCAGCATCCGCCAGATGGTGCCGCCGCGGCCCGTTCTCAAGGACCGCGTCTGGGAAGGCAATATCGACGCCAAGCTGGACATGGAACGCAACGAGGACAGCAAGGACGAGTGGAAGCTCAAGGGCGACACCCGCGTCGAGCACGGCCGCTGGCGCCATGTACTGAGTGGCCAGTTCGAGAAGGAAACCAAGAACGGAGAGCGTACCGAGGACAACTGGGAGATCGAGTACGACCTCGACCGTTTCCTGACCCAGCACTGGTTCGTACGTGGCAGCTATGACCAGGACAACGACGACTTCCAGTTCTTCAATCGCCAGCGCGCGTATGGCGTTGGCCCCGGCTACCGCTTCTGGGACAACGAACTGGGCCGTTTCGACCTGATTGCCCAGCTCACGCGTTTCCAGCTGGAAAGCGACGCCGGCGACCTGGACTTCAATGCCTATTCCTTCGAGTGGGACTTCAAGCGGCTGATCTGGGGGACTCGCTTCGAGCTCTATTCCAAGGCCCAGCTCCAGGTGCCGCATATCGAGGAGATCGATTATGTGCTCGACAGCGAATTCGGCCTGCGCTACCGGCTCAATGACTGGGCGAGATTGTCCTTGCTCTACGAACTGGACCAGGTGAGGGGCCTGGGCGACACGTCGTCTGACCGGCACTACCTGATTGGTGTCGGCATCGGCTGGTAGGGCTCAAACCGGTCACGTCCATCGATTTTCTGGAACTCGGCGGGCGCAGGTCGGTCAGTCCTTGCTCTGCCGTCGGTCATAAGGATAATGCCCGGCTTTTTTTGAGACCCCGAGCAAAGAAGCCGCTTTATGTTGTCCAGAACCCTGCTTTGCGTGGCGCTTGCCGCCGCATCCTCCGCCGTTTTCGCTGACACCGTCTGGTTGAAGAACGGCGACCGTCTTACCGGCACCATTCGCGTCTTCGACGGCGGCAAGTTGGTCCTTGAAACCGACTACGGCGGCACTATCCCGTTGGACTGGAAGAAAGTCGCCACGCTGGAAAGCGACCGTGAGCTGCTGATCAAGCAAGGCGACATCGACGGCGAACGGGCCAAGTCCCTGCAGCGCGCCGACGAAGGCAAGGTCATCCTGGCCAACGGCGAAGCGCCCAAGGAAGTAGAGCTGGCCAGCATCGAGCAGATCATGAAACCCAAGCCCCTGGTCGAGGACCTGACCTGGACGGGCAACGTCGATCTGTCCCTGGATTACAAGCGGGCGGAGAAGGACACCGACGACTACGACGTCGACTTCAACACCAAGGCCCGCCACGGCCGATGGCGGCACAACGCCTCCGGCGAGTACAACCGCGAGTTCACCGACGACGTGAAGACCACGGACAACTGGGAAACCGAGTACGCCCTCGATCGCTTCATCACCGAGAAATTCTTCTGGCAGGGCCGTGGCGAGTACAAGCGCGACAAGATCGAAGAACTCGAACGCCAGCGCACCCTGGGTACCGGCCCCGGTTACCAGTTCTGGGACGACGAACTGGGCGCGTTCTCCCTGGCCGGCCTGGTCAACCGTAGCGACTATCAGTTCTCCAATGGCGAGAAGGAGAACTTCTACTCCCTGAGTACCAAGTGGGACTACAACCGCTACCTGGTGGGCAAGACGGTGGAACTCTTCACCACCGGTGAAATCGGTCGCCCCCTGGACAATACCGCCGACTACTCCCTGGATGCCGAAGTGGGCCTGCGCTACAAGCTGACCGACTGGGCCTCACTCAACATGAAGGCGGAGAAGGACCAGGTCAGCGGCGCCGACGGTGAAATCGACGAAACCCGCTACACCGTCGGATTCGGCGTCGGCTGGTAAAGGCGGCTCCACCAGCACCTGCGGGGGCGAATTGACTCGCGTGCAATCTCGCTCCCGCCGGGTGTCCTTTCTCCAGGCGCTGCATTGCTTACACACACGCGCCATTCTCGTACATCCGGGTCGTCGTCCCCTTGCTGGTGTAAACTTAAAAGTCCAATATGGACAAATTGTTTATATCCACTCTTCGGGAGCGTCCCCATGTCCAGCACCCCGCCCCTCGTTCTCCAGCAAGCTGAAGCGCGCCACCTGCTCCAGCAGGTGGATGTGCATCAGGCAATGCGCCACATGTTCCTCGACCTCGCCGCTGGCGAAGCCGTGCAGCCTGCGCAGCAGCTGGTGGAGTTCCCCAACGCGACCGGCGACTTCATCAATTACCTGGGCGTGCTGGCCAAGGACGGCGTATACGGGGTCAAGACCTCGCCCTACATCAAAAAGCCCGATGGTGCCCTGGTCACCGCCTGGACCCTGTTGATGTCCATGGACAGCGGCCAGCCCTTGCTGCTCTGCGATGCCGGCGAGCTGACCACCGCGCGCACCGCTGCTACCACAGCAGTGGCGGTCGAATCTCTGGCACCTGAGCAGGCACGCCGGCTGGCGGTGATCGGTAGCGGCCCTGTGGCCCGCGCCCACCTCCACTATGTGAAGGGGCTTCGCGACTGGCAGCGCATCGCGGTTTACTCGCCGTCCCTGGCGGGAGAAGCGGATACCCAGGCGCAATGGCGCGCCCAGGACTCGCGCGTGGAAATCAGTGCCAACCTGGAAGACGCGGTGGCCGACGCCGACGTGGTGATGCTCTGCACCTCGTCCGCCGGTCCGGTGCTGGATCCGCGCAGCCTGGCCAAGCCGGCTCTGGTCACCTCCATCAGCACCAACGCCCCGCGTGCCCATGAAGTACCACCGGAAGCCCTGGGCGAGATGGAGGTCTATTGCGACTACCGCGCCACCACTCCGGGTTCTGCCGGAGAGATGCTGCTGGCGGCCGAGCGTCACGGCTGGAGCCGCGAGGCCATCCGTGGCGACCTGCCGGAGCTGGTCAGTGGCAAGGCGCCGCGTCCGGACTACCGCCGCCCGGTATTCTTCCGCTCCATCGGTCTGGGCCTGGAAGACATGGCTCTGGCCAACGCCCTCTATCGTCTGCAACGCCAAGGCCAGTGAGGTGAACCCGATGACCCAGGTTGACTACATCATCATCGGCGCCGGTATCGCCGGCGCCTCCACCGGTTTCTGGCTGTCGCGCCATGGTCGCGTGCTGGTGCTGGAGCGCGAGGAACATGCGGGCTACCACTCCACCGGCCGTTCCGCCGCGCTCTATACCGTCGCTTACGGCACGCCCCAGGTGCGAGCCCTGACCGCCGCCAGTCGTGCCTTCTTCGATGCACCGCCCGAGGGCTTCAGCGAACATCCACTGCTGACGCCGCGCGGCGAGATGGTGGTGGATTTCACTGGGGATGCCGAGGAGCTGCAGCGCCAGTTCGACAGCGCATTGGAAAATGTCCCCGACATGCAGATGCTGACAGCGGACCAGGCCTGTGCCTTGGTGCCCGTGCTGCGCCGCGACAAGGTGCAAGGCGCCATGCTCGACCCCAGCGCTGCCGATATCGACACTGACGCCCTGCATCAGGGCTACCTGCGCGGCATTCGTCGCAACGGTGGTGAGGTGCGGCATAACTGTGAAGTGACCGGTGTTCGTCGCGAAGGTGAGCATTGGCGGGTAGAGACTTCCCTGGGCAGCGTCCAGGCGCCCGTCCTGGTCAACGCCGCCGGCGCCTGGTGCGACCAGCTCGCGCAACTTGCCGGGGTTCCACCGCTGGGCTTGCAGCCCAAGCGCCGCGCCGCGTTCATCTTCTCGCCGCCGGACGGTGTGGACGCTCATAGGTGGCCAGCCTTGGTGAGCCTGGACGAATCCTTCTACTTCAAGCCCGACGCCGGGATGCTGCTGGGCTCGCCGGCCAACGCCGACCCGGTGGACCCCCACGACGTGCAGCCGGAAGAGCTGGACATTGCCCTCGGCATCTACCAGATCGAGGAACACACCAGCATGACCATCCGCCGCCCCGCGCGGGTCTGGGCGGGCTTGCGTTCCTTCTTCCCCGATGGCGACCTGGTGTCCGGCTACGACCCACGCACGCCGGGCTTCTACTGGGTAGCGGGGCAGGGTGGCTACGGCATCCAGACCTCCGCCGCCATGGGCGAGGCCAGCGCCTGCCTGATCCTGCGCCAGCCACTGCCGGAGCACCTGACGCAATTCGGCCTGACCGAAGCCATGCTGTCGCCCGCGCGACTGGGGTGACGACGCGGGCGCTTTGCGCCACACTCGCTGCGCCGGGCCCCGCGCCCGGCGCCGATCTTTCCGCTCCAGGAGCCGCTCCATGACCCCCCGCCCAGACCTCGCCCTGGATAACTACCGAGCTATCGCCGACGCCATTGCCACGTTGTTCTTCCCCCATGCCGAGGTCGTGCTGCACGACCTGCGTACGCAGAAGATCGACTACATCGCCAACAACATCTCCAAGCGATGTGTGGGTGACGATGCCGCACTGGAGGACATGCTCAGCGAGGACGTGGACGAGCGGACCATCGGCCCTTACGAGAAGCTCAACTGGGACGGCCAGAAGATCCGTTCCATGAGCACCGTGTTGCGCGACGCCCAAGGCGCGCCGGTCGCCGTGCTCTGCATCAACCTGAACATCTCCCTGTTCGAGGCGGCCAAGGCGGCCCTCGACCTGTTCCTTTCCTCCAACAAGCTGATCCCCCAGCCCGATGCGCTGTTCCGCGACGACTGGCAGGAGCGCATCAACACCTTCCTGCACAACTGGCTGCGCCAGCGCCAACTCGGCCTCAACCTGCTGACCCGCGAACACAAGCGCGAGCTGGTCCTGGCCCTGCATGCCGAAGGTGCCTTCAAGGGCAAGAGTGCCGCCAACTACGTGGCCAATGTCCTCAACATGGGGCGTGCCACGGTCTACAAGCACCTCAAGGAATTGAAGGAAGAGTCGGTCTAGCCCAATGCTCCCTGTCGGGGCGAATTCATTCGCCAAGCGGGCCGAAGGTCCGCCAGTCCATGCGTCACCCTCGCAACCGCCGCCTGAAGGCCCCCGGCGTTTCCCCGCATAGCTGCTTGAACAACTTGGCGAAGGTCGCCCTGTCGGCGTAGCCCACCTGGGACGCTACCTGTTCCAGGGAGCGCGCCGGGTTGCGCATGGCCGTCTGTGCAGCGCTGATGCGCAGGCGCTGCAGGTAGGCATTCGGGGTGAGGCCCGTGGCAGCCCTGAAGCGCCGCAGCAGGGTGCGGCTCGAGCAGTGGGCGCGCTGCGCCAGGGCGTCCAGATCAAGAGGCTCGGACAGGTTGCGTTGCAACCAGAGCAGCAAGGGGCCGATCTGCGGGTCGTCGCTGCCGGCGGTCGGCAGCAACGGGGCGAAACGTGATTGGCGTCCGCGTTCCCTATCGAACACCATGGCGCCGGCTACCCGTTGCGCGAGCCAGTCGCCTCCATGCCAACCGATCAGGTGCAGGCAGAGGTCCAGTCCGGCCTGGGCGCCGCCCGAACAGAACAGGTTGCCGTCTTCGGTCAGCAGAGCGTCCGGTTCCAGGCGCACCTGTGGATAACGTTTGCGAAAGGCGGGTGCCAGGGCCCAGTGGGTCGTAGCGCGGCGGCCGTCGAGCCGTCCCGAAGCGGCCAGCAGGAAGGCGCTGCTGCAGAGGCTGGCGAGTTGCTGCGTATCAGGCCGCGCGGCCAGCCAGGGCAGCAGTTCATGGTTGGCGGCCAGCGTCTTCTCCACCGCGGGGCCGGTGGCGGTGAGCAGCACCAGGTCAGCCGACTCCGCCAGGGCCAGGTCACCGTTAACCCGCACCTCGGCCATGCCGATATCCACAGGTCGGCCGTCGCGACTGAAACGCTGCACCTGGAACAGGGGTTCCCCAGCCAATTGGTTCGCCAGGCGAAAGGCATCATCGGCAGTGGCCAGGCTGGAGCAGACAGTCTGCGGGCAAACGAAGAGGGCGACGCGGATCATGGGCAGGGCTCACGATGGGGTTGGCGATTATTGACACAAAGTTGGCGATGCCGCCAATCGCCGTCTGGCCCATCCGGGTCAATACTTCAATGCATATCCGCCTACCGGAGTTGCCCATGGCTCACCCCAATGCCGAACTCATCACCCGCTTCTATCAGGCCTTTCAGCAGCTTGACGCCGAGACCATGGCGGCCTGCTACAGCCCCGATGTGCACTTCAGCGATCCCGTGTTCACTGACCTGAACGGCCAGGAGGCCGCCGATATGTGGCGCATGCTCGCCAGCCGCGCCCAGCAGTTCAGCCTCACCTTCGACAGCGTCGAGGCCGACGACCTCAGCGGTCGTGCCAACTGGGTGGCCACTTACCTGTTCAGCCAGACCGGGCGCATGGTGGAAAACCGTATCCAGGCCCGCTTCCTTTTCTCCGACGGCAAGATCATCGAGCACCACGACAGCTTCGACCTCTGGCGCTGGGCCCGGCAGGCCCTGGGGGCCAAGGGGACGCTGCTGGGCTGGTTGCCGCCGGTACAGAACGCCATCCGCAAGCAGGCCGCGCGGGGGCTGGCTGCCTACCGCACGGGGGCGCTGAAGGACTTGTCTTGAGGTGGTATGGCATTGCCTAATGCGGCGGCCTTCCAACAGGACCCCGCAATGCCCGAACACGTCGACGCCGTCCCTGCTGCCAAGCCCTGGTTCGTCTACCTGGTGCGTGCCGAAAACGGAGCCCTCTACTGCGGTATCAGCGACGACCCGCAGCGGCGTTTCGCCCAGCATCAGAGCGGCAAGGGCGCGCGCTTCTTCCATTCCAGCCCGGCGCAGGCCCTGGTGTTCGTCGAGGCCTGCGCCGACAAGGGCGAAGCCCTTCGCCGGGAGATCGCCATCAAGCGCATGAAGAAGGCGGTCAAAGAGGCGTTGATACAGGGCTGGGAGTGCGCCGAAAAGGTACGCCTCGCCGAAGTGAGCGGCTAAGCTGCCGCACTATCCCAACAGCAGCGGAGCCCTGCCATGTCCGAACTCATCCTGCACCAGTACGAGCAATCCCCCTTCGCCAAGAAGGCGCGGCTGATGCTCGGCTTCAAACAGCTGTCGTGGCGCTCGGTGGAAATCCCCCGGATCATGCCCAAGCCTGACCTGATGCCGTTGACCGGCGGCTATCGCAAGACCCCAGTGCTGCAGGTGGGCGCCGACATCTACTGCGACACTGCACTGATCGCACGCCGCCTGGAAGCGGAAAAGTCCGGTCCGGCGCTGTTCCCGGAAGGCCAGGAATTCAATGTCGCCAGTTTTGCCCTGTGGGTGGACTCGGTGATCTTCCAGCACACCGTGACCCTGGTGTTCCAGCCCGAATCCATCGCCGTGCGCATGGGCCAGCTGCCGCCAGCCGTGCAGCAGGCCTTCCTCGCCGACCGGGCCAAGCTGTTCTCCGGCGGCAGCAGCACCCGCTTGCCGCTGGAGCAAGCCCGCAGCAACTGGCCGGTGCTGATGGGGCGACTGCAACAGCAACTGGAACGCAGCGAAGGCGACTTCCTCTTCGGCGAACCCTCGGTGGCCGACTTCTCCCTGGCACACTGCTGTTGGTTCCTCAAGGGCACCCCGGTCACCGCGCCACTGGTGGACGACTACCCGGAGGTGGCGGCCTGGTTTGGCCGGGTACTGGGCTTCGGCGAGGGTGCCGGCAGCCCGTTGTCCGCCGCCGAGGCTGTGGATATCGCCCGCAGCGCCACGCCCGCGGCGCTGCCGGTGGAGGATTTCGTCGACCCCAACGGTTTCGCGCCTGGGCAGAAGGTGGCGGTGGCGGCCACCGACTATGGCGTCGACCCGGTGGAGGGCGAGCTGGTGTTCGTGGGTCGCGAGGAAATCATCCTGCGTCGCCAGGACGAACGCGCCGGGGTGGTGCATGTGCACTTCCCGCGGCTCGGGTTCCGTATCGAAGCGCGCTGATCTTTCTTGTAGGGGCGAATTCATTTACCCCTACAGGTTCACCTCTGGAACAAAAAAAAGCCCGGCAATCGCGCCGGGCCTTTTCGTAGGGTGCGCTGCGCACACCGCGTGGCATCAGGTCAATCCTTACGCCGTTTCAGCTGATCTTTCAGCTGCGTCGGCAACTGCCGGATGATCAGCATGTCGCGGCTTTCGTCGTACTCGATCTTCGAGCCCAGCAGGTGGGCTTCGAAGCTGATCGACAGGCCCTCGGCGCGGCCAGTGAAGCGCTGGAACTGGCTCAAGGTGCGCTTGTCCGGCGGGATCTCCGGGGACAGGCCGTAATCCTTGTTGCGGATGTGTTCGTAGAAGGCGCGCGGGCGGTCTTCGTCGATCAGGCCGGAAAGCTCGTCCAGGGTGATTGGCTCGCCCATCTTTGCCTGCGTCGTGGCGTAGTCGACCAGGGTCTTGGTCTTCTCGCGGGCCTGTTCCTCGGCCAGGTCCTCGCTTTCGACGAAATCGCTGAAGGCCTTGAGCAGGGTGCGGGTTTCGCTCGGCGGGTCGACGCCTTCCTGGCAGCCGATGAAGTCGCGGAAGTAGTCCGAGACCTTCTTGCCGTTCTTGCCCTTGATGAAGGAGATGTACTGCTTCGACTGCTGGTTGTTCTTCCATTCGGAGATGTTGATGCGCGCAGCCAGGTGCAACTGGCCCAGGTCCAGGTGCTTGGCCGGTGCCACTTCCAGCGAGTCGGTCACCGCCACGCCTTCGCTGTGGTGCAACAGGGCGATGGCCAGGTAATCGGTCATGCCTTGCTGGTAGTGGGCGAACAGCACATGGCCGCCGGTGGAGAGATTGGACTCTTCCATCAGTTTCTGCAGGTGCTCGACCGCCTGGCGGCTGAAGGCAGTGAAGTCGCGCGTGCCTTCCTGGTACTCCTTCAGCCAGCCGCTGAAGGGATAGGCACCGGATTCCTCGTGGAAGAAGCCCCAGGCCTTGCCTTGCTTGGCGTTGTAGCTCTCGTTGAGATCGGCCAGGAGGTTTTCCATGGCCTGGGATTCGCCCAGCTCGCTATCCCGGGCATGCAGCACGGCGGCGCTGCCGTCGGGCTTCTTGTCGATGAAGTGAACGATGCAGTGGCGGATGGGCATGGATCTTCGCTCTCAGGGGCACATCCGGCGCGAGGAAGCGCCGGCAGTAAAAGTGCGCCAGTTTACCCGACCTGATCCACGTCTGCCTGCCGACTCTGCACGGCCTGCAGCCGTGCGATCACGTAGCGCAGGTGCACATGCAGGTCGTAGAGCTCATTGGAGTAGGACAGCGGCACTTCCACCTTGGCCAGGCGCTGTTCCAGCGTTTCCAGGTGCTCGATCTCGGCGGCGAGCTGTTCCGGCGGGGTGCCGCTGTCCAGTTTGCGGTCGATCTCGCGCAGGTACTTGTACCAACGGTAGATGCGTGCGCGGATGCGCCAGCGGTAGATGGGGCCTACGGCCTTGGTCAGCGGGATCATGATCACCAGCAGCGGGATCAGCAGGATGATGTAGCGGTCGGCCAGGGAGGCGATGCGGAACGGCAGGTAGCGCTGCAGGATCGGCAGGCCTTTCTCGTAGTAGTAATCGGCCTCGCTCAGGCTGGAGAGGGTTTGCGGCTTGGCGCTGGGGTAGGTGCCGGGCGGGTCGAGCAGGGTACCGTTCTGCATCACCTCACGAGCGGCTTCGAGGATCAACGGGGTGAGCGAGGGATGGAATTCATCATTCGCCACCAGGGTGGCCACCGGCGCCAGGGTGAGGATGTCCCGCGAGGGGCTGTTGCTGGCCAGGTTGAGCAGGCCTTCGCCTACTTCCAGCTTGGTCAGGTAAGGCAGGCGCGCGCGATAGGCTGCACTGCGGCGCAGGCTCACCAGATCCAGCTCGGGACTGGCGGCCAGGCGTTGCACCACGGCGCTTTCCGCCGGGCCGAGGAAGAAACCGGCGTCCAGTTCGCCGCCCAGCAGGGCGCTGGCCGCCGGGCTGCCGCTGATGGACTGCCACTGCGGCGGGTAGCCTTCCGGCCTGATCTGGTTGGCGGCGAGAAGCGCATCGCTGACCGAGCGGGTGCCGCTGTTCGGTGCGCCGATGGCCACCCGCAGCTGCAGCAGGTCGGCCATGCTGTCGATCTCCAGTTCCTTGCGTTTGAACAGCCAGAGCGGCTCCTGGTACATCACGCCAAGGCCATGCAGGTGTTCGCGTTCCTTCGCGCTCAGGGTGAGTTCCTGGCCACTCTGCACCAGGGCGATTTCCACCTCGCCGCTCCGCAGTTTGGCCAGGTTGTCCAGCGAGCCGGTGCTGCGCACCAGCTCCAGCTCGAAGCCCTGCTTGGCCAGTTCTTCCTTGAGCTTCTCGCCGAAAGCGTTGTAACCGCCCGCGGGGCTGCCGGTGGCCAGTCGCGCGTGCATGGGTGGCGGCGGCGCGACGAAGTAGAAGAGGGCGCCCACCAGGGCCGCCATCACCGGGATCAGCCAGAGGTTGGCCAGGAGCATGATCTTGATGTCGCGAAGGATGCGTTGCATGGAAGTCCTTGTCTGCAGCGAATGCTGGGAAGGATAGCGGCTCTGCGGTTGCCAGGCCGCGAAGGAAATGACAGGGTGGCCGGCAGTTCCGTTCCGTCACAGTGATTCCCGATGCGCATCCTCCACACGTCCGACTGGCACCTGGGCCAGCACTTCATGGGCAAGACCCGGCAAGCCGAGCACCAGGCTTTTTGCCAGTGGCTGATCGAACAGGTGCGCGAGCGCCAGGTGGATGCCGTGCTGATCGCCGGGGATGTGTTCGACACCGGCGCGCCGCCGAGCTATGCCCGCGAGCAGTACAACCAGTTCATCGTCGAGCTGCGCGACGCCGGCGCCAGCCTGGTGGTGCTCGGCGGTAACCACGACTCGGTGGCCATGCTCGGCGAAAGCCGCACCCTGCTGGCGCAGCTGGGTACCCGGGTGGTGCCGGCCGTAGGCGTTGATCTCGATCAGCAACTGCTGGTGCTGAAACGCCGCTCCGGCGAACCGGGGGCAATTCTCTGTGCCATTCCCTTCATCCGTCCGCGCGACGTGCTGCAGAGTCAGGCCGGGCAGAGCGCGGCGGACAAGCAACTGTCATTGCAGCAGGCGATCCAGGACCACTACCAGCAGCTCTTTTCCCTGGCCCAGCAGCGTCGTGCCGAGCTGGGCGGCGGCCTGCCTATCATTGCCACCGGCCACCTGACCACCGTGGGCGCCAGCGCCAGCGAGTCGGTGCGGGAAATCTACGTCGGCTCCCTGGAAGCCTTCCCCACCAGCGCCTTCCCTGCGGTGGACTACATCGCCCTCGGACATATCCACAGGCCGCAGAAGGTCGGCGGCCTGGAGCACATCCGCTATTGCGGCTCGCCCATCGCGCTGGCCTTCGACGAGGCCTCCCAGCAGAAGGAGGTGCTGTTGGTGGAGATGGACAGCATCGGGCTGCACAAGGTCGAGGCCCTGCCGGTACCACGTTTCCAGGCCCTGCATTCCCTGCGTGGCTCCCTGGCGGAACTGCCTGCGCAACTGGCCGAGGTGGCGCGCGAAGGCACCCCGGAACGGCCGGTCTGGGTGGAAGTGCTGGTGAGCACGGACGACTACCTCAACGACCTGCAGGCGCGTTTGCTTGCGCTCTGTGAAGGCTTGCCCGTGGAGGTGCTGCGCATCCGCCGCGAGCGCGGCACAGCCCTCTCTGGCCTGCAGCGAGAAGCGCGGGAAACCCTCGATGAGCTCAATCCGGAAGAGGTGTTCCACAAGCGCCTGGCGACTGAAGAGCTGGACGACGCCTTGAGAGGCAATCTGTTGGGAATGCACCGGGAGGTGTTGGCCGATCTGCGGGAGGGACAGGCATGAAAATCCTCAGCCTGCGCCTGAAGAACCTCAACTCGCTCAAGGGCGAGTGGAAGATCGACTTCACCGGTGAACCCTTCGCCGGCAACGGCCTGTTCGCCATTACCGGCCCCACCGGCGCCGGCAAGACCACGCTGCTCGACGCCATCTGTCTGGCCCTTTACCACCGCACGCCGCGCATGGGCACGGTGTCGGCCAGCATCAACGAGCTGATGACCCGACACACCGCCGACTGTCTGGCCGAGGTGGAATTCGAGGTGAAGGGCGTGGCCTACCGCGCCTTCTGGAGCCAGCGCCGCGCTCGCGACAAGGCCGATGGCGGCCTGCAGCCACCCAAAGTCGAGTTGGCGCGGGTGCAGGACGGGGACATCCTCACCGACAAGATCAACGACAAGCTCAAGCTGACCGAGAGCCTGACCGGTCTCGATTTCGAGCGTTTCACCAAATCCATGCTGCTGGCCCAGGGCGGTTTTGCCGCCTTTCTCGAAGCCAATGCCAACCAGCGTGCGGAGCTGCTGGAAGAGCTGACCGGTACTGAAATCTACGGGCTTATTTCCCAGCGGGTTTTCGAAAGAACCCGTGAAGTGAAGGCTGGGCTGGACCAGTTGCGCGCCCGTGCTGAAGGCGTGGAACTGCTGAGCGACGAGCGCCGCGTTGCTCTGCAGCAGGAGGCACAAACCCTTGCGAACGAAGCGCAGCATTTGCAGGCCCGCCAGGTGGACCTGCAACACCAGCGACAGTGGCACGATGAACTGGACAAAGCACTGACCCGCAAACAGCTTGCCGAGCAACAGGGCCGTGTCGCCCAGGCAGCATTGGAACAGGCTCAGCCACAACTGGCACGGCTGGCCGCCAGCGAGCCGGCCAACCGGCTGTTGCCGCTGCACCGCGACTGGCAGCGGGCCCAGCAGCAATTGAATCAGGGCGAAAGCGAGTTGCGGGTGACTCGCCATGAACTGCAGACGCTGGCCGAACGCATCCTCGACCAGCTCTGGCAGGGCGCCCAGTTCGGCGAGCAATGGGTGCAGGCGCGCCAGGGTGCGCTTGAGGGGCTCCAGGCTGAGCGTGAGGCCCTGGAGAAACGACTGTCCGAGCAGCCCCAGCGGGCGCGCTTGGGCGAGCACCTGGGCGCTTGGCGGGTTGAACTCGGCGCGCTGAGCAGACGCCAGGATGAATGGGCCGAGTTGCGTCGCGTCCAGACCGAACTCAAGCATCAGGGTGGCGCGCTGGAGGCTCGCTTCGAGCAGGCTCGCACGGCCCTGGAGAATGCCCGAGTCGAACAAGGTCAGGCCCAGCAGGAAGAGGCTGAGGCGCAGGTGCAGCTCGATGGGCTTCTAGGCGGGCAGGACGACGCGGCGCTGCGTGCGCAGTGGCAGCAATTGCTGGAGCGTGGGCGCCAGTTGGAACGTCTGGAGCAGTTGTCCCAGCAGCGCAGGCAGCTGGCTGAGCGGCAGTCCCGCGCCCGCGAGCAGATGCAGCCACTGCAGGAGGAGCAGAAAGCCCTCAGCGAACAGCGCGACGGCCTGCGCCGCCGCTTCGCCGAACTCAAGCAGCAGATCGCCGACAAGGAAAAGCTCCTCGAACAGGAGCAGCGTATCCAGCAACTGGAGGCCTATCGCGCAGCCCTGCAGCCGGGCGAAGCCTGCCCCTTGTGCGGTTCCCATGACCATCCGGCCATAGCCGAGTACCAGGCACTCAATCTTTCCGCCACCCAACAGGGGCTGCAGGACTGCAAGGTGGCCCAGGACGAGGTGCGTCAGCAGGGGGAACACCTGAGCAATCGCCTGGCCGCCCTGGAGGCGCAGATCGCGCAGCTCAATGAATCCCTGCAGGGGGGCGAGGCGGAGCTGCGCGAGTTCGTCGAGCGCTGGCGTGAGCTGTGCCAGTCCCTGGCGCTGCAACTGCCCGACCTGACAGCCCTGCAGGCCGAACTGCAGCGCCATGCCGAGGGGCTACAGGCGCTGCAGGAACGCCTGGCGCAGCTGGATCAATTCAAGGCAGCCCTCGCTCGCGCCCGCGACCTGCGCCAGCAACGCGACACCACCCTGCAAGAATGCACCAGCCAGCTCGCTTTGCTGGAAAAAGACCAGATCGGCTTGCGCCAGCAGGAGCAGGCCATCGCCCTGCGGCTGGAGCAATTGGATAGCCAGCAGCAGGAAGCCCGCGAGCAGTTGGCCGCCAGTCTGGCGCCGTTGGGCTACAGCCTGCCGACGGCGGGGGAGGCCTGGCTGGTCGAGCGCGAAGCCGAGTGGCAACAGTGGCAGCAGGACCAGGCCGCCAGCCAGAGGCTGGAAGGCCAACTGCGCGATCAGCAACACGCACTGGAGATTGCCCGCGAACAGGCTCGCCTGTGGCTGGGGCGCTGGCAGGCCTCCGGGCACACCGGGCAAGCGCCTCTGGCGCCGGTGGACGATCCCCAGAACGCACTGGCGGCAGTGCAGACCGAGATGGACGCGGCCCAGCAACGGCTCAATCAGCTCAAGGGCACGGAGCGAAGTCAGGACCAGCGGGTCCACGAGGCCCGTCACCAGTTGCAACTGCAGCTGGATGCCTGGCACCAAGGACTGGGCGTCAGCCCCTTCCCGGACGAGGCAGCCTTCCTCGCCGCCGTGCTGGATGAGGCAGAACGCAGCGCCCTGCAGGAGCTGCAGCAGCGCCTGAGCCGTGAGTTGGGGGATGCCGAAGTCTTGCTGGCAGATGCCCGCATCCAGGCCGAACGTCTCCAGGCAGCGCCCCAGAGCGAACTGGATCGGGAGCGGCTGGAAGGGGAATGGCAGGCGCTGGGCGACCGTATGCGCGAGTCGAGCCAGCGCCAGGGCGAAATCCGTGCCCAACTCAGCGGTGACGAGCAGCGCCGACAGAACCAGCAGGCGCTGTTCGCCGACATCGCCCGCCAGGAGGCCGAGTACGACCTCTGGCAGCGTTTCAACAGCCTGGTGGGGTCAGCCGACGGCGCCAAGTACCGCAAGTTCGCCCAAGGCTTGACCCTGGATCACTTGGTGCATCTGGCCAACTTGCAACTGCAACGTCTCCATGGCCGCTACCAGTTGGCGCGTCGTCAGGGGGGCGAGCTGGAGCTTGAGGTGGTGGATACCTGGCAGGCCGACGTCGTCCGCGACTGCAAGACGCTGTCTGGCGGCGAGAGCTTCCTGGTCAGCCTGGCGCTGGCGTTGGCGCTGTCCGACCTGGTCAGCCACAAGACCAGCATCGATTCGCTGTTCCTCGACGAAGGCTTCGGCACCCTGGACGGCGAGACCCTGGAGGTTGCCCTCGACGCCCTGGATGCACTGAATGCCAGCGGCAAGATGATCGGCGTGATCAGCCACGTGGAAGCGCTGAAGGAGCGCATCCCGGTGCAGCTCAAGGTGCACAAGGGCGTCGGGATGGGGTACAGCCGGCTGGATGCGCGTTTCGCGGTTGGCTAGTGGTGGCAGGCCTGCGGCCTGCGTTCGCGAGCAAGCTCGCTCCTACGGCTCCGTAGCCCGGGAATCCGGGAAGGGCGCAGTCAGTTCGCGGACTGCATCCGGGTTACCAGCGCGCTTTGCGCCAGGCCTCGCGCTGTGCGGCGTCGAGGAAGGTCCAGGCGACGAAGCGGCTCTGCTTCTGGCCCTGGGCCATTTCCACCACCTGCACCTCCACGGCGTCGCTGCGGCGCAGGCGGGCTTCCATGCCGGGCAGGTTGCCACCCTTGGAAACCAGGCTGCTGAACCAGAGCACCTGCTCCTTGAACTGCAGGCTCTCGTCCACCATCCGCTGCAGGAAGCCAACTTCGCCACCGTCGCACCAGAGTTCTGCGCCCTGACCGCCGAAGTTCAGCACCGGCAGCTTGCGCTTGGGGTCGAGCTTGCCGAGGTTCTTCCACTTGCGCTGGCTACCGCGGGTGGCTTCTTCCAGGGAGCTGTGGAAGGGCGGGTTGCACAGGGCCAGGTCGAAGCGCTCGCCCGGGGCGATCAGGCCCTTGAAGATGTTGCGCGGCTCGGCCTGCTGGCGCAGGTCGATGGCGTCGCCGAGTTGGTTGGACTGGATGATGGCCTGGGCCGAGCCCAGGGCCGTGCGGTCGATGTCGGTGCCGGTGAAGTGCCAGCCATACTCGCTGTGGCCGATCAGCGGGTAGATGCAGTTGGCGCCGATACCGATGTCCAGCGCCTGGATGCCTTTGCCGCGCGGGATCTGCCCGCCATTGCCAGCGGCCAGCAGGTCGGCGAGGCCGTGCAGGTAGTCGGCGCGGCCGGGTATGGGCGGGCAGAGGTAGCCAGCAGGAATGTCCCAGTGACGAATGCCGTAGAACTGCCGCAGCAGGGCACGGTTGAACACCTTGACCGCCTCCGGGTCGGCAAAGTCGATGCTTTCCTTGCCGTAGGGGTTGGTGATGACGAAGCGCGCCAGTTCCGGGCTGCCCTGGATCAGCTGGGGAAAGTCATAGCGGCCCTGGTGGCGATTGCGCGGATGCAACTGGCCCTTGGCAGGCGCTGCAGTCGATTTGGCAGTGGCGGGGCGGGGACGCTTTGGCGTTTGCGGCATGGTGGCGGTATCGGCAGAGGAAAACGCGGAATTTTCCCACAAGCGGGCACTTCACGTCAGGAAAGGTGAAGGGCGCGGCCCAGGTAATCGAAGAACAGGCAATAGAGGGCAATCGGCAGTGGCAGGCCGAGGAGGGTTCCGATGAGGTAGTGGCGGAAGCGCACGCCGCTGAGGCTGAGGGCGTAGTTGAGCGCCGGAACCGTCTGGAACAGCATTCGCAACAGCGTGATGACAGCCACCGGGCGTTCGTCGAGGTGAGCGAAGATGCGCTTCGCCAGCCGGTTGTCCATCTCGCGCAGGGCGCTGCCGCCCAGCCAACGGATGAGCAGAAAGGTGAAACAGCAGGAGAAGGTCGCCGCCAGGTAAGTGGCCAGCCCGCCCCAGAGGCGCCCCAGGGCCAGCACTGCGGCGGCGAGGAAAATCCAGCCGGGAATCTGGATCAGGTTACCCAGTGCGAATAGCAGCGCAAAGAGCACCAGGCCCCAGCCCTTGTGGGCCAGCAGCGTGTCGTGCAGGTACTGCAGACTGAGGTGCTCGCGCATTCCGCTGAACTGGAAGGCTGCCAGCAATAACCCGAGGAAAAGGGCTACCAGCAGCAGGCGACGGTACTTGTGCATTGTCCCAGCCCTTGGGGGAGTTCCCATCATTGAAGCTCAGAGCGGGAACACCAGTGGCACCAGGAAGACGCTGACGATCATTACCAGCACAGTGAAGGGCACACCTACCCTCACGAAGTCACCGAATCGGTATTGGCCGGGGCCCAGTACGAGGGTATTCACGGGCGAGGAGATGGGCGTCATGAAGGCAGCCGATGCCGCCAGGGCGACGATCATCGCGAAGGGGTAGGGTGACATCCCCAGTTGCTGGGCTGTGGCGATGGCCACCGGCGCCATGAGCACGGCCGTGGCGGTGTTGGAGATGAACAGGCCGATCAGTGCGGTGACGATGAACAGGCTGGCGAGCATGGCGTAGGGGCCGGCATTGCCCAGCAGCGCAACCAGCCCTTTCACGGCCAGGTCGATACCGCCGGTCTGCTGCAGGGCCTGGGCGAAGGGCAACATGCCGACGATGAGGATCAGGGTCGGCCAGTGGATGGCGCGGTAGGCGCTGTCCAGGTCGATGCAGCGGAAGGCGCCCATTAACAGGCAGCCGATCAGCGCGGCCATCACGTTGGGCACCAGGCCACTGACCATCAGGAAGATCATCACCGCCAGGCTGAGCAGGGCGTAGGGGGCCTTGCGCGCGGTGGGGGCTACTTCGTTCACCTCTGCGGGCAGGCTCAGCACCAGGAAGTCGCGGCTCTGGCCCTGCAACTGATGAATGCACTTCCACTCGCCGGCCACCAGCAGGGTGTCGGAGGCCTTGAGCTTCTCGTCCACCAGGACGCCTTCCAGCGCTTGGCCGTGGCGGCGCAGGCCCACCACGTTGAGCTGGTGGCGCGATCGAAAGCCGAGTTCCTGGATGGTCTTGCCCGGCAGTTTCGACTCCGGCGGCAGGGCCACTTCGGCCAGCCCCAACTGGTGGGCATGCAGGCTGTAGTAGGAAGCTTGCAGCGGCAGGGGTTCCAGGCCCAGCTCCTGATAGGCACCGAGCAGGCCGATGGCCGGACTGGCGAGGTCCACCAGCAGCACGTCGCCGGGCTCCAGCAGGGTATTGCCGGTGGCCATCAGCAGCAGGGTACGGAAGCGGCGCTGGCGCTCGACGGCGATCACATTGATGCCGTACTGCTTGCGCAGCTCCAGTTCGTTGAGGGCTTGGCGCGCCAGTGGCGAGTCGGCGCGAACCTTCAGGCGACGTTCCCGTTCGTTGAGGTCGTAAGCCGTGGCCAGGTCTGCGAGGGTGAGGCGGGGCGCAGCGGCGGCTTCGTCGTTGCCTCTGGGCGTCAACCAATGACGCGTCAACAGCATGTAGACGATGCCCAGGGCCAGTACGGCCAGGCCGATCGGTGTGAGGCTGAAGAAGCCGAATCCGTCCAGGCCGGCGCGGCGCAGTTCGCTGTGCACCACCAGGTTGGGTGCGGTGGCCACCAGGGTGAGCATGCCGCTGATCAATCCGGCGAAGGCCAGCGGCATCATCAGCCGTGCCGGGGCGATCTTCAGCCGCGCGGCGACGCCAAGGGCTACCGGAATAAAGATGGCCACTACGCCTGTGGAACTCATTACAGACCCCAGGCCCGCAGCGGCCAGCATCAGCAGCACCAGCAGGCGCGTCTCGCTGCTGCCGGCCCGGGCCACCAGCCAGTCGCCCAGGCGGTAGGCGATGCCGGTGCGGACCAGGCCGTCACCGATGACGAAGAGGGCGGCGATCAGCACCACGCTGGGGTCGCTGAAACCGGCCAGGGTGTGCTGGATATCGAGGATGCCGGTCAGTGGCAGCGCGACTATGACCAGCAAGGCGACCACGTCCATGCGTGGCTTGTTGAGGACGAACAGGGTGATGGCGGCCGTGAGCAGGCCCAGCACCATCAGCAGATCGAGGTTCAATCGGTACTCCCGGAGGTTCCTTGGCGGGGAGCGGCAGTCTGTCAGGGGTAATCCAGGACGGCCTTGATCTGTTGCAGGTTAGCGGCGATCCAGCGCTTGTCGATTGGGCCCCAGCTGCGGATCACGTAGTGTCCGGCGTTGTTGCGCTCGCCTTCGGCCTGTTCGAAATGGCAGTCGATATCCAGTTCCGCCAGGGCCAGCAGGGTGTCCTGGGCGGTGCGGCGCGGCATGCCGGTGGCGTCCATGAGGGCCGGGATGCTGGTGGCGGTGCCGCTGTCGATCAGCCAGGCAACATAAAGGCGGCGGTAGAAGCTGGACTTGGTTTTGCTGATTTCCATGGGCATGCCCTGCGTGGCGGACGGTGCAATGAACGAGGCCCGCATTAGCGGGCCTCGTTGGGGTTACAGGCTGGCGATTCGGCTGCGCTGTTCGGTCAGGTTGGCCAGGGCCTGTTCGGCCTCGGCCAGCTTGGCGCGTTCCTTCTCAATCACCTCGGCCGGGGCCTTGGCGACGAAGCCTTCATTGCCCAGCTTGCCGCCGACACGCTTCACCTCGCCGTCCAGGCGCTGGATTTCCTTGTCCAGGCGGGCGAGTTCCGCGTCCTTGTCGATCAGGCCGGCCATGGGCACCAGCACCTGCATCTCACCCACCAGGGCAGTGGCGGACATCGGTGCTTCTTCGCCTGCGGCCAGCACGCGGATGGTTTCCAGCTTGGCCAGTTTCTTCAGCAGGGGCTCGTTTTCGGCCAGGCGACGACGGTCTTCCTCGTTGGCGTTGGCCAGCAGCAGGTCGATGCGCTTGGCCATGGAGATGTTCATCTCGCCGCGGATCTGCCGAACGCCGAGCATCAGCGCCTTGACCCACTCGATGTCGCCTTCGGCGGCGGCGTCTATGCGCTCTTCCGCGGCCACCGGCCAGGGTTGCAGCATCAGGGTGTCGCCGCCCTTGCCGGCCTGGCCCTTGATGCGCTGCCAGATTTCTTCGGTGATGAAGGGCATGAACGGATGCGCCAGGCGCAGGGCCACTTCCAGCACGCGGATCAGGGTGCGGCGGGTGCCGCGCTGACGCTCGATGGGTGCGTTCTCGTCCCACAGCACCGGCTTGACCAGCTCCAGGTACCAGGCGCAGTACTGGTCCCAGATGAACTCGTAGAGGGTCTGGGCGGCCAGGTCGAAGCGGAAGGCATCGAGGTGTCGGGTCACTTCGGCTTCGGTACGTTGCAGGGCGGAGATGATCCAGCGGTCGACCGAGGACAGCTCGACCGGCTCGTCATTCACGCCGGTGTCCTGGTCATCGGTGTTCTCGATGACGAAGTTGGCGGCGTTCCACAGCTTGTTGCAGAAGTTGCGGTAGCCCTCGACGCGGCCCATGTCGAACTTCACGTCGCGGCCGGTGGAGGCCAGCGAGAGGAAGGTGAAGCGCAGGGCGTCGGTGCCGTAGCTGTTGATGCCTTCGGGGAACTCGGCCCTGGTCTGCTTGGCGATCTTCTCGGCCAGCTTGGGCTGCATCATGCCGCTGGTGCGTTTTTCCAACAGGGTGTCGAGGTCGATGCCGTCGACGATGTCCAGCGGGTCCAGGACGTTGCCCTTGGACTTGGACATCTTGTGGCCCTGGGAGTCGCGTACCAGGCCATGCACGTACACGGTCTTGAACGGAACCTGCGGGGTGCCGTCCTCGTTCTTCACCAGGTGCATGGTCAGCATGATCATCCGGGCGACCCAGAAGAAGATGATGTCGAAGCCGGTGACCAGCACATTGGTGGGGTGGAAGGTCTTGAGGAACTCGGTCTGTTCCGGCCAACCCAGGGTGGAGAAGGTCCACAGGCCGGAGCTGAACCAGGTGTCCAGGACGTCTTCGTCCTGACGCAGGGCGATGTCGCCCAGGTTGTGCTTGGCGCGAACCTCGGCCTCGTCGCGGCCGACGTAGACGTTGCCGGCTTCGTCGTACCAGGCCGGGATGCGGTGGCCCCACCAGAGCTGGCGGCTGATGCACCAGTCCTGGATGTCACGCATCCAGGAGAAGTACATGTTTTCGTACTGCTTGGGCACGAACTGGATGCGGCCATCTTCCACGGCGGCGATGGCAGGTTCCGCCAGCGGCTTGGTGGAGACGTACCACTGGTCGGTCAACCAGGGTTCGATGACGGTGCCGGAACGGTCGCCCTTGGGCACCTTCAGCGCGTGGTCTTCGATCTTTTCCAGCAGGCCGAGTTGCTCGAAGGCCTCGACGATGCGCTTGCGTGCGTCGAAACGGTCCAGGCCGGCGTATTGCTCGGGCAGGCTGCCGTCGAGCTGGTCGTTGACGCTGCCGTCAAGGTTGAACACCTGGGCGGTGGCGAGTACCGCGGCGTCCTTGTCGAAGATGTTGATCAGCGGCAGGTTGTGGCGCTTGCCGACTTCATAGTCGTTGAAGTCATGGGCCGGGGTGATCTTCACGCAGCCGGTGCCGAACTCGGGGTCGCAGTACTCGTCGGCGATGATCGGGATGCGGCGTCCCACCAGGGGCAGCTCGACGAAGGTGCCGATCAGGTTCTTGTAGCGCTCGTCTTCCGGGTGCACGGCAACGGCGCTGTCGCCCAGCATGGTTTCCGGGCGGGTGGTGGCGACGATCAGGTAGTCCTTGCCGTCAGCGGTCTTGTGGCCGTCGGCCAGCGGGTAGCGCAGGTTCCACAGGCTGCCCTTCTCGTCATGGTTTTCCACTTCGAGGTCGGAGATGGCGGTGTGGAACTTGGTGTCCCAGTTGACCAGGCGCTTGCCGCGGTAGATCAGGCCGTCTTCATGCAGGCGCACGAAGGCTTCCTTGACCGCCTCGGACAGGCCGTCGTCCATGGTGAAGCGCTCGCGCGTCCAGTCCACGGAGGAGCCGAGACGGCGGATCTGGCGGGTGATGGTGCCGCCGGACTGTTCCTTCCATTCCCAGACCTTGTCGAGGAACTTCTCGCGACCGAGGTCATGGCGGCTGACGCCCTGGGCGGCGAGCTGGCGCTCAACCACCATCTGGGTGGCGATGCCGGCATGGTCGGTGCCGGGCTGCCACAGGGTGTTGCGACCCTGCATGCGGCGGAAGCGGATCAGGGCGTCCATGATGGCGTTGTTGAAGCCATGACCCATGTGCAGGCTGCCGGTCACGTTCGGCGGCGGGATCATGATGGTGTACGGGTCGCCGGAACCTTGCGGGGCGAAGTAGTTGTTCTTCTCCCAGGTCTGGTACCAGGAAGTTTCGATAGCGTGGGGCTGGTAGGTCTTGTCCATGGTTCGGCGGGGACCCTAGAGGCAACTGAACGGGAAAACCGGAGAGTATAGCGGCAACGGGCTGTCGAAAGAATTGGCGCGCGTCGTGGGCGGCGCCCGGTCGTTACCGGGCGCGGTGGATCACTGCCGGCGCGGGGGCAGCAGGCGAGTCAGGCGGGCTTCGAGACGGCGTTTGAGCTCGGCCTCGATCTGTGGCACGAAATCGTCGATCACATCCTGCAGGATCAGTTGCGCGGCGGCGCGCAGTTCGCTGTCCAGGCGCGCCAGTTCCGGGTTGCCCGCCGGCGTCATGCGCTGGCGGAGGGCTTCGGCCATGGGCAGCGTAGGTGCGAGCTCCGCTGCTGGGGCCGCCGTGGCTGCGGGAAGCGGTGCGACGGTAGGCTCCTGGGCCAGGGGCTGCGCTGGAGTCGATGGCACCACGGGGGCCGGGGCGGGCTCGACTATTTCTGACAGCAGCGGAATGCGGTCAGCATCCAGCGCGTCCGTGAGCAAAGGCGGCTCAGCACCGTTCGGCTCGTCGCCGAGCAGGGCACGGATGGATTCGAGGTCGTCCAGCAGGTGTGCCGGCTTGGGGGGAAGCTTGGGGGTGTCCATGGGAATACGGCTAGAGTTCGACTCGTTTCGGATCATAGCCCCGCTGCCGGTAGGTGCGGAAATTCTCCCGGCAGGCGGCAAGCAGGTCGGGTTCCTGATTGACGATCTCGATGACCCGACTGAAACGTTCGACGTGGGGGGAAATGGTCGCGGCGAGGTTGATCAGCAGGCCTTGCTGGACGGATGGTTCCTCGTCCAGGGCCAGGACTACCGGAGCGTTGGCATCGTCGTCGATGAGGCTATGGGGAATGAAGCTTTCGGCGCGAAAGCGCCAGAGCAGCGCGTCCAGTTCATCACGCTGGGCGGCGTCGGTGCAGCGCAGCAGGACCGGCAACCCGTGGCGCCAGCCCTTGGCGGCCAACTGGCAGGCCGCACGCAGGCGGTCTGCCGGATTGGCTGAAGAGAGCACGTAGAACTCTACTCTCACTTGATGCGGTCCAGCAGGTACTGGGTGAGCAGGGGCACGGGGCGGCCAGTGGCGCCTTTATCCTTGCCGCCGCTGACCCAAGCGGTACCCGCGATATCCAGGTGCGCCCAGTGGTACTTCTTGGCAAAGCGCGACAGGAAGCAGCCGGCGGTGATGGTGCCGGCCTTCGGGCCGCCGATGTTGGCGATGTCGGCGAAGGGGCTGTCCAGCTGCTCCTGGTACTCGTCGAACAGCGGCAGTTGCCAGGCGCGGTCGTCGGCGTACTCGCCGGCCTTGAGGATCTGCTTGATCAGCCCGTCGTTGTTCCCCATCAGGCCCGAGGTGTTGCTGCCCAGGGCGACGATGCAGGCGCCGGTGAGGGTGGCGATGTCGATCACCGCTTGCGGATTGAAGCGCTCGGCGTAGGTCAGCGTGTCACACAGCACCAGACGGCCTTCGGCATCCGTGTTGAGGATCTCGACGGTCTGGCCGCTCATGGTGGTGACGATGTCGCCCGGACGGGTGGCGCCGCCGCTGGGCATGTTCTCGGCGCAGGCCAGTAGGCCCACCAGGTTGATCGGCAGTTGCAGTTCCAGCACGGCGCGGAAGGTGCCGAGCACACTGGCCGCGCCGCACATGTCGTACTTCATCTCGTCCATGCCGGCGGCCGGCTTGATGCTGATGCCGCCGGTGTCGAAAGTGATGCCCTTGCCCACCAGGGCGAAGGGTTTGTCTTCCTTCTTGCCGCCCTGGTAGTTGAGCACGATCATCCGCGGCGGTTGCTCGCTGCCCTGGGCCACGGCGAGGAAGGCACCGGCGCCCAGCTCCTTGAGCTTTTTCTCGTCCAGCACATCGACCTTGAGGTTCTTGTGGGCCTTGGCCAGGGCTTTGGCTTCTTCGGCGATGTAGCTGGGGTGGCACAGGTTCGGTGGCAGGTTGCCGAGATCACGGGTGAAGGCCATGCCGTTGGCGATTGCCTGGGCGTGCAGGCTGCCGCGCTCGACCTCGGCCTGTTCGGCCTTTTCCACCAGCAGGATGATTTTTTTCAGGGCCTTGGGGTCTGCTTTCTGGCTCTTGAAACGGTCGAAGACGTAGCCGCCATCGGCGAGGGTTTCCACCATCAGGCGGGCCTTGCCATAGGCGTCGCGACCTTTCACGGCCAGCTCACCCAGGGCCAGGGTGGCGTCGCTGCCGCCCAGGCCCTTCAGCACGCCGTTCGCTGCTGCGATCATTTTGCGGAACTGGCGGTCAGAGAGCTCGCGCTCCTTGCCGCAGCCGACCAGCAGCACGCGCTCGGCCTTGAGGTTGGGGAGGCTGTGCAGGAGCAGGGTCTGGCCGACCTTGCCGGCCAGGTCGCCGCGCTTGAGGAGGGTGGTGATGGCGCCGTCGGCAGCTGCGTCGATGGCTTTGGCTGCGTCGCCCAGCTTGCGCCCTTCACCGACTGCGACGACCAGGGTGGCGGTTTTCAGAGTTTCCAGACGGGCGCTTTTGACGAGGAATTCCATGACATGTGTCCCCAAGACAAAGAGCCGGTATTAACGGATAATGCCGGCTATTTTTTCAGTGGCCCGTCTTTGCGGCGGGCTGGCCATAAAGCGGCTAGTTTGAGCGTAGCCGCCTGAGCCTGACAACCCTGGAGTGTCTGGTTTGATTGTCTTCCGTTATCTCTCCCGCGAGGTGCTGGTCACCCTGAGTGCGGTCAGTGCCGTGCTGCTGGTGATCATCATGAGCGGCCGCTTCATCAAGTACCTGGCGCAGGCCGCGCAAGGGGCCCTGGACCCCGGCGTACTGTTCCTGATCATGGGTTTCCGGATTCCCGGCTTTCTTCAACTGATCCTGCCCCTGGGATTGTTCCTTGGCTTCCTGCTGGCCTATGGCCGGCTCTATCTTGAAAGCGAAATGACTGTGCTCAGCGCCACCGGCATGAGCCAACAACGGTTGATGGTCTACAGCCTGGCGCCGGCACTGCTGGTGGCCCTGATCGTGGCCTGGCTGAGCCTGGGCCTGGCGCCTCAGGGCGTCGGCCAGGTGGCGCGAATTCTCAACGAGCAGGATGCCCTGACCGAACTCGACACCCTGGTTCCCGGGCGCTTCCAGGCGCTCAAGGGGGGGGGGCGGGTGACCTATACCGAGACCCTGTCCTCCGATCGCGGCGAGTTGGGTGGTGTGTTCATTTCCGAGAAGCGGATTTCGCGCCAGGACGGCAAGGACCGCGGTATCGGCGTGCTGGTGGCGGAGAAGGGCCACCAGGAGATCCAGCCTGATGGCAGTCGTTACCTGATCCTCAATAACGGCTACCGCTATGACGGCAACCCGGGCAAGGCGGATTACCGGATCATCCAGTACGAAACCTACGGTGTGTTGCTGCCCAAACCGGAAATCAGCTCCGAGATTGGCGAGCGTGAAGCGGTGCCTACGTCCGAGCTGATCGGTAGCACTGATCCTCGCTTCCAGGCGGAGCTGCAGTGGCGCCTATCGATTCCGCTGCTGGTATTCGTGGTCACGCTGTTGGCGGTTCCCTTGTCCAAGGTCAATCCGCGCCAGGGGCGCTTCCTCAAGTTGCTTCCGGCGATCCTGCTGTACATGGCGTACCTGGCCCTGCTGATTGCTGCGCGCGGCCAGCTGGACAAGGGGCGCATTCCCATGGCCATCGGTCTTTGGTGGGTGCATGGACTGTTCATCGCGGTCGGCCTGCTGTTGTTGTACTGGGA
Source organism: Pseudomonas sp. D(2018) (assembly GCF_005502555.1). NCBI lineage: Bacteria > Pseudomonadati > Pseudomonadota > Gammaproteobacteria > Pseudomonadales > Pseudomonadaceae > Pseudomonas > Pseudomonas sp. D(2018). The sequence continues at coordinate 135,126 of NZ_SCOK01000004.1, read as the reverse complement.
GCCACTGCGACTGAAGTGGGCGGCTCGTCGTGATGCCCGAGAGGTGGCCCATGGTTAGGTTGGATCGTTACATCGGCACCAGTGTGTTCTTCGGCATCCTCGCGGTGCTGGGGATCATCGTCAGCCTCGCGGCCCTGTTCGCCTTCATCGATGAGCTGGGTGACATTGGCGGTGACTACGATGTGTTCGCTGCCGCCTGGTACGTCTTCCTCACCCTGCCGCGCCGGATCTACGACATGCTGCCGATGGCGGCGCTGATCGGCAGCCTGATTGGCCTGGGTTCCCTGGCCAGTAGCAGCGAGCTGACGGTGATGCGTGCCGCGGGTGTCTCAATCGGCCGAATCGTCTGGGCGGTGATGAAGCCCATGCTGGTACTGATGGTGGTGGGCGTATTGATTGGCGAGTACGCAGCCCCCTGGAGCGAGAACCTGGCCCAGGCCAATCGGTCCCTGGCGCAGGGCGGTGGTGACGCGCAGAGCTCCAAACGCGGCCTCTGGCACCGTCAGGGAGAAGAATTCGTCCACATCAACGCCGTGCAGCCCAATGGAGTGCTCTATGGCGTGACTCGCTACCGCTTTGATGGTGAGCGCCACATGCAGTCCGCCAGCTTTGCCAAGCGCGCACTGTTCCAGGGCGACCACTGGCAGCTGGAAGATGTGTCCACTACCCATTTTCGTGGCGATCACACTGAGGTGGTCAATAACGTCACTGAACGCTGGGATGTGGAGCTCAAGCCGGAGCTGCTCGGCACTGTGGTGATGGAGCCTGAGGCACTGTCGATTTCCGGCCTGTGGCGCTACACCCACTATCTGGCGGAGCAGGGGCTTAACAATGGTCGTTACTGGTTGGCGTTCTGGACCAAGGTGCTGCAACCCCTGGTCACCGCTGCACTGGTATTGATGGCGATTTCCTTCATTTTCGGCCCGTTGCGCTCCGTCACTCTCGGCCAGCGAGTGTTTACCGGCGTGGTGATTGGCTTCGTGGTTCGAATCAGCCAGGACCTGCTCGGGCCGTCGAGCCTGGTGTTTGGCTTCTCGCCGCTGTTCGCTGTGCTGGTGCCGGCAGGTATCTGCGCGCTGGCAGGCTTCTGGCTTCTACGGCGCGCGGGCTGACAAACCGCCGAAGCAAACAAAAAAGCCCCGCATCGCGGGGCTTTCTGTTGGAGCGAGGGCTTACAGGCGCAGACCGCCGTCCAGTTCCAGGACACGACCGGTGTAGTAGTCGTTTTCCAGGATATAGGCCACCGAATGGGCGATTTCCATCGGCTTGCCCAGGCGGCGGAGCGGAATGCCGGAGGTCATCTTCTCCAGGGCTTCCGGCTTCATGCTGGCCACCATGTCGGTCTCGATGAAGCCCGGTGCCACGCCAGCCACGCGGATGCCGTAGCGGGCCAGTTCCTTCGCCCAGACCACGGTGTCGGCGGCGACGCCGGCCTTGGCCGCGGAGTAGTTGGCCTGGCCCATGTTGCCGGCGCGGGAAATGGACGAGATATTGATGATCGCGCCTTCGTTATTCAGCTCGATCATCTTGGCGGCGACTTCGCGGGTGCAGAGGAAGACACCGGTCAGGTTGACGTCGATGACCGACTGCCACTGGGCCAGGCTCATCTTGGTCATTTCGCCGTCCTTGACCTTGATGGTCAGGCCGTCGCGCAGGATGCCGGCGTTATTCACCAGGCCGTTGATAGCGCCGAAGTCCTCGGCCACCTGGGCGACCATGTGGGTCACCTGCTCTTCGTTGGCCACGTTGCAGATATAGGCACGGGCATCACCACCGGCGGCCTTGCAGGCCGCCACGGCGTCATCCAGTTTTTCCTGGTTCAGGTCCACCAGGGCGAGCTTTGCGCCCTTGGCCGCCAGGTACTCACCCATGGCGCGGCCGAGGCCCTGGCAACCACCGGTAATGATGATGACCTTGTCTTTGAGTTGCATGAGAATCCCCTCGAATAACTGTCGCTTTGCCCCCGCTGGCGCCGTTAAACCGCTATTCTGGGCGCTCGTCCGTTTTCGACGGATTCTCTGCGAGGAGTCATAAGGTGAGCGTGAAAGCCGCAAAGCATGCACGAGAATTGCTGCTCAAGGAATACCGTGGGGTACTGTCCACCCATTCCAAGGCCATGCCGGGCTTCCCTTTCGGATCAGTGGTGCCGTACTGCCTGGACGCCGAAGGCCGGCCGCTGATCCTGATCAGCCGTATCGCCCAGCACACCCATAACCTGCAGAAGGACACCAAGTGTTCGCTGCTGGTGGGCGAGCGCGGCGCCGACGATGTTCAGGCCGCGGGGCGTCTGACCCTGCTGGCCGAAGCGCGGCAGATTACCGATGCGGCCGAGACCGAGGCTGCTGCCACCCGCTACTACCGTTACTTCCCCCAGGCAGTGGACTACCACCGCACCCACGATTTCGACTTCTGGCGCCTGGAGCCGGTGCGCGCCCGCTTCATTGGTGGCTTCGGTGCCATCCACTGGGTGGACCATCTGGTGCTGGCCAACGCCTTCGCCGGGGCGGCTGAAATCGGCATGCTGGAGCATATGAACAGCGACCACGCCAATGCCATCACCCACTACGTGGAACTGGCCGGACTGCCGAAAGAGCCAGCAGCGGAGATGGTCGGGATCGATACGGAAGGATTCCACCTACGCATTGGTCAGACGCTTCACTGGCTGCCCTTCCCAACATCCTGTAACAACCCAGGTGCGGTCCGGCAGGCCTTGGTACAGCTGGCTCGCGCTGAAATCTGGCCGACCAGCGGAGAGGCGGTGGCTTGAATTGGGTGGGCGGCGGCTTCATCTAGCGGATTATCGGAAGCTGTTCTTCCGCCAAGGAAACTCGTGATGCGCGCTTTTCTCTTTCTGTTCCTGCTCTTTCCGCTGATCGAGCTGGCTGTATTGATCCAGGTCGGTAGCGTGATCGGCGTCCTGCCCACCCTGCTGCTGGTGGTCGGTACCGCCGTGCTCGGTAGCGTGTTGCTGCGGGTGGCCGGCGTTGCCACTGCCTGGCGCGCCCGTGAACGTCTGGCCCGTGGCGAAGTGCCCGAGCAGGAAATGCTTGAGGGCCTGTTGATTGCCGTCGGCGGTGGCCTGCTGCTGTTGCCAGGCTTCATCAGCGACATCTTCGGCCTGCTCTGCCTGATTCCCTTCACGCGTCGCCTGTTCATCCGCAACCTGCGCCAGCGCGCCGCCGCCCAAGCCATGCGCCAGCGTGCCTTCGCCGATGACCTGGCCGCGCGCAGCGGCCAGGTGCGCCCCAACGTGATCGAAGGCGAGTACGAGCGTCGCGACCAATAAAGTGCATTTTTTTTGCGCGTCGCCCTTGAAATGCCTCCCGGCGCCCCTATGTATCCGTCACCGCAAGGTTCCTGCTGATCAGCAGGTCTGAATTCAGCCGCGCGCCTGTCGCGCTGCACCCGGCCCCGCCGGACATTACCAACCCGCCGGTGTTCGCACCGGTCGAAGTAACAACACTATTGGGAGAGATCGACAATGAAGCTTCGTCCTCTGCATGACCGCGTCGTCATCCGTCGCAGCGAAGAAGAGACCAAAACCGCTGGCGGCATCGTGCTGCCGGGCTCGGCTGCCGAAAAGCCGAACCGTGGCGAAGTCGTCGCTGTCGGCACCGGTCGCCTGCTGGACAACGGCGAAGTGCGTCCGCTGGCCGTCAAGGTCGGTGATCAGGTTGTGTTTGGCCCTTATTCGGGCAGCAACACCATCAAGGTTGATGGCGAAGAACTGCTGGTGATGGGCGAGAGCGAAATCCTCGCCGTCGTCGAAGCCTGAGTCTCGCGAATCTCCGCCTACACACCAAAGAATTGAGGATCAATCAACATGGCTGCTAAAGAAGTCAAATTCGGCGATTCCGCCCGCAAGAAAATGCTGGTCGGCGTAAACGTTCTGGCCGATGCCGTTAAAGCGACCCTCGGCCCGAAAGGTCGTAACGTTGTTCTGGACAAATCCTTCGGCGCTCCGACCATCACCAAGGATGGCGTTTCCGTTGCCAAGGAAATCGAACTGAAAGACAAGTTCGAAAACATGGGCGCCCAACTGGTGAAAGACGTGGCCTCCAAGGCCAACGACGCTGCCGGTGACGGCACCACCACCGCTACCGTTCTGGCTCAGGCCATCGTCAACGAAGGCCTGAAGGCCGTCGCTGCCGGCATGAACCCGATGGACCTGAAGCGCGGCATCGACAAGGCCACCATCGCCATCGTTGCCCAGCTGAAAGAGCTGGCCAAGCCCTGCGCCGACACCAAGGCCATCGCCCAGGTAGGCACCATCTCCGCCAACTCCGACGACTCCATCGGCAACATCATTGCCGAAGCCATGGAGAAAGTGGGCAAGGAAGGCGTGATCACCGTTGAAGAAGGCTCGGGCCTGGAAAACGAACTGTCCGTTGTTGAAGGCATGCAGTTCGACCGCGGCTACCTGTCCCCCTACTTCATCAACAAGCCGGACACCATGGTCGCCGAGCTGGAAGGCCCGCTGATCCTGCTGGTGGACAAGAAGATCTCCAACATCCGCGAAATGCTGCCGGTCCTGGAAGCAGTCGCCAAAGCTGGCCGCCCGCTGCTGATCGTCGCTGAAGACGTTGAAGGCGAAGCCCTGGCTACCCTGGTTGTGAACAACATGCGTGGCATCGTCAAAGTCGCAGCCGTCAAGGCTCCGGGCTTCGGCGACCGCCGCAAGGCCATGCTGCAGGACATCGCCATCCTGACCGGCGGCACCGTGATTTCCGAAGAAGTTGGCCTGTCCCTGGAAAGCGCTTCCCTGGAGCACCTGGGTAACGCCAAGCGCGTTGTGCTGAGCAAGGAAAACACCACCATCATCGACGGCGCTGGCGCCCAGGCTGACATCGAAGCCCGCGTTGCCCAGATCCGCAAGCAAGTCGAGGAAACCACCTCCGACTACGACAAGGAGAAACTGCAAGAGCGTCTGGCCAAGCTGGCGGGCGGTGTTGCCGTGATCAAGGTCGGTGCGGCTACCGAAGTCGAGATGAAAGAGAAGAAGGCTCGCGTTGAAGACGCTCTGCACGCTACCCGTGCTGCCGTCGAAGAAGGCGTGGTTCCTGGCGGCGGCGTTGCCCTCGTGCGCGCCCTGCAGGCCATCGAAGGTCTGAAAGGCGACAACGAAGACCAGAACGTCGGTATCGCCCTGCTGCGTCGCGCTGTTGAAGCTCCGCTGCGCCAGATCGTCGCCAACTCCGGTGACGAGCCGAGCGTGGTGGTTGACAAGGTCAAGCAAGGTTCCGGCAACTACGGCTTCAACGCCGCTACCGGCGTGTACGGCGACATGATCGAGATGGGCATCCTGGACCCGGCCAAGGTCACCCGTTCCGCTCTGCAAGCTGCTGCCTCCATCGGCGGCCTGATGGTCACCACCGAGGCCATGGTTGCCGAAGTGGCTGACGACAAGGGCGCCCCGGCCATGCCGGACATGGGCGGCATGGGCGGCATGGGCGGCATGATGTAAGCCACCCGGCCATCCGGTCTGAAGAAGCCCCGCCTAGTGCGGGGCTTTTTCTTGCGCCTGGAGTTGGGCGGACCACCAGGCCATGGGTATGATCCTCCGATACCGCGTCGCCTGAATATCCTGCAGGGCTTCTGCTCAACGGTGCTCGGGCCGGCAACTGGCCTTCCGCGGATTGATGAATGGAGTTGAGCCGATGCGCATCCTGCTGGTCGAAGACAACAACGACATCCTGGCCAACATGGTCGATTTCCTCGAGCTCAAGGGGTACAGCGTCGACTGCGCGCGAGACGGCCTTTCCGGCTTGCACCTGGCCAGCAGCGAACACTATGACCTGGTCGTGCTGGACATCATGTTGCCGGGGCTGGATGGCTACAGCCTGTGCCGCCGACTGCGCGAAGAAGCGCGGCGCGACACGCCTGTGATCATGCTCACCGCACGGGATTCCCTGGACGATCGCCTTCAGGGTTTCAAGGCCGGCGCGGATGACTACCTGCTCAAACCCTTCGCTCTTTCCGAACTGGCTGCCCGTATGGAGGCTGTGCTGCGTCGCTCCCAGGGGGGTGGCAAGCGTGCCCTGCAAGTTGCCGATCTCAGCTACGACCTGGACACCCTGGAGGTCAGTCGTGCGGGCAAGCCGCTGAAGCTCCACCCCATCGGCCTCAAACTACTCGCCGTGTTGATGCAGAAAAGCCCGCATCTGGTGCGCCGCGAAGTCCTGGAAGAAGCCCTCTGGGGCGATGACTGCCCCGACAGCGACAGCCTGCGCAGTCATATCCATCAGTTGCGCCAGGTGATCGACAAGCCTTTCGGCAAGCCGTTGCTGCATACCCTGCACGGGCTCGGCTATCGCCTGGCGGAGTCCGCTGATGGAGTTTAAGCACAGCCTGGCCCGGCGGATCCTCATCGCCTTCGTACTGATGACCAGCCTGGTGGGGGGCACCTTCGCCGTGGGCATCATCGAAGTCGTGCATCTGATTGAAGAGCAGTTGATCTCCCGCGATCTGAACAATGAGCTCAACCGGGTGCTCACCGAAAGCCATGCTGCGGGACGGCCACCAAGCCTGGGCAGTGATACCCGTTTCTACAGCAGCGAGGGCCCCGCGCCGACTGCGGTGCCTGAGAATCTGTCCAGCCTGACGCCGGGCTTCCACGAAGTGTTCGAGGGGCGAAGTTCCTATCATGCGCTGGTCCGCGAGATCGATGGCCATCGCTACGTGATGCTACAGGACCAGAGCGATTTCGAGGCTCGCGAACAGGTGCTCTACCGGGTGGTGATGGTCGGTTTCGTCCTCAGCGTGCTGCTGGCCCTGGTGCTGGGCTGGATACTTGCGCGCAAGGTGATCGAGCCGGTGGTTCGACTGGCCGGCCAGGTTCGCCATCGTGACCAGTTGCTCGGAATGGCGCCGCCGCTGGCTCCGGACTACGCCGCCGACGAGGTTGGACAACTGGCGCAGGCCTTCGATGACACACTGGGCCGCCTGCATGAAGTACTGAATCGCGAGCGACTGTTCACCAGCGACGTCAGCCATGAACTGCGTACGCCGCTCATGGTGCTGGCCACCTCCTGTGAACTGCTGGCGGACAATTCCCACCTCGACCCACGTGGTCGTGTCCAGGTGCAACGCATCGCTCGCGCCACCGAAGAAATGCGCGACCTGGTGCAAACCTTCCTGATGCTTGCCCGCTCACAGCGCGACGAAACCAACCTGGCCCCCCAGGCGAGCTTGCGCAGCGTGGCCGACGACCTGGCGGGTCAATGGCGCGAGCACATCGAGAACAAGGGCCTCAGCTTCGAGTACCGGCCCGGTCCGCCCCAGGAGCAGCGCTACAATGCCTCCTTCCTGCGCTCGGTACTGGGCAACCTCCTGCGCAACGCCTTGCACTACACCGACAGCGGAAGCATCCGACTGGTGCTCGAAGAGAGCGGTTTCGTAGTGGAGGATAGCGGCGTGGGCATCCCGGAGGAGGACCGTGAAGCCATGTTCCGACCCTTCATTCGCGGCCCGGCGCGGCGTGGCGACGGCCTAGGGCTCGGACTTTCGCTGGTCCAGCGGATTTGCGAGAACCAGGGCTGGGCAGTCAGGTTGAGCGCAATGGAACCCACCGGTTGCCGTTTCCAGGTGGATCTCAAGGCGAGCGATCTGCCCGCCAATTGACGTTTTTTTCACCTGCGTTTGACCCGCCCTTGACGTCAGCGTGATTAGGTTAGGGACCATCTTCCCGCCGGAGGTGGTCCATGACCCGCCCGATCAATCTCGAGTTCTCCGATAAGTACGACCGCGAGCATGCCGAAGCCTACTTCCGCAAGCATCAGTCCGGCCTCTCGCGTCGCCTCTCCAACTGGCGCGACCAGCAACTGGCGCGGCGTGCCTTGGCCTTGGCTGACGAGCCAGGCCTGGTGCTTGACCTGCCCTGCGGTGCCGGACGCTTCTGGTCGTTGCTAGCGGAGAAGCCCAACCGGGTCATCATCGGCGCCGACAATTCGGAAGAGATGTTGCGGGTGGCCAACGAGTTCCAGCCACCGGAACTGGTCAAACGGGTGCGCATGATGCAGACCTCGGCCTTTGCCATCGATCTGCCGGCGAACGCCGTCGACAGCGTCTTCTGCATGCGTCTGCTGCACCACATCGGCGATTCAGCTGATCGCTTGGCGCTGTTGCGCGAATGCCACCGGGTGACCCGCGACAGCCTGATCCTGTCCCTCTGGGTCGATGGCAACTACAAGGCCTGGAAGCGCCGCCGCCTGGAAAGCCGCCGCCAGTCCCGGCGCGCGGAAACGGGTTACCAGAACCGCTTCGTATTGCCTGTGGCCACGGCTGAGGCGGAGTTCCGCGAAGCCGGATTCGAGATCCAGGAGCATCTGGACTTCCTGCCGTTCTATGCGATGTGGCGGGTCTACGTGCTGCGCAAGGCGACGGTCCATGCCCTCTGACTGGGCCAGCATTGCGAATCCTACCGAGGACGAGCGCTTTCTACGCTTCTGGGTCATGCGTGGTGATTGGGTGGAAGCTCCCAACCTCCGCCGTGGTGGTGAGAGCGGTGTGCAGAGATTGCATCTGGCCGATGGCACGCAGCTGTACCTCAAGCGACAGGTCGGACATCTCTACCGCAGTCTTCGCCACCCCTTTGGCCGACCGACTGTGCTGCGCGAGCGGGACGCGCTGCTCGCCATCGAACGCTTGGGTGTGCGAGTTCCGCGGTTGGTCTATGGCGCGGTTCGTTACCAGGCCGACAGTGGCTGGCAAGGGCTGCTGGTGACCGAGGCTCTGGACGGTTTCATCGAATTCGAGCGCTGGTACGCGGCAACGAAAGGAGAGGGGGAAAGACACCTCGTACTGCAACAATTGGCAGCTACCCTCTGCCGCCTGCATCAAGGCCGGTGGCAGCACGGTTGCCTCTATGCCAAGCACGTCTTCGTGCGCCCGATGGGGGAGGGTGGACTGCCCGAAGTGGCTCTGCTGGACCTGGAAAAAGCCCGGCGCCGGCTGTCGAGCAAACGGGCAGCGCTGCGCGACCTGTGGCAGTTTAAGCGCCATTCGTCACTGGATGAGGCGGATTGGCAGATACTGATCTACGGTTATGAAGCAGCGTTTGGCAGCGCTATCAAGGGGTTGCGAACATGAAGTTAGAAGTCACGCGAGCTTTGTTCCTCGTCGGCGCCTTGGGGGTGGCCTCCCTGGCGGTGGCTGCCTGGCATGAACCTACACCCTCAGTGGTTAGCGTCAACGGGCTGGGTTACTGCCCATTGCCGCCTAACGCGCGCCTGAAAGCGCAGGTGCAACCCGACGAGAATCTACTGCTGTTCATGGTCGGCCTGTCGCAGGGACTGCGTAGTCAGGAGTGAGGCAGGATTCATGAAAAACCCCGCGAAAGCGGGGTTTTTTGTTCATCGCCTCATGGCTCAGTGGCTGGTCGACGGCTGGCCTTCCGGCTGCAGTTCTTTCTTCGCCAGCAGTGTGTAGACGCAAGGCAGGACGAAGAGCGTGAACAGCGTACCGATGGACATGCCGGTGGCGATGACCAGGCCGATGTCGAAGCGGCTGACCGCACCGGCGCCGGTGGCGAGGATCAGCGGCACCATGCCGAACACCATGGCGGCTGTGGTCATCAGTACCGGGCGCAGGCGGATGGCGGCGGCTTCTTCCACCGCTTCACGGGCCGTCAGGCCTTTCTCGCGGCGCAACTGATTGGCGAACTCCACGATCAGGATGCCGTGCTTGCTGATCAGGCCGATCAGGGTCACCAGGCCCACCTGGGTGTAGATGTTCATGCTGGACACGCCGAGGAACAGCGGGATCAGCGCACCGCAGATGGACAGCGGCACCGTCACCAGGATGACCAGCGGGTCGCGGAAGCTTTCGAACTGCGCGGCCAGCACCAGGAAGATGATCGCCAGGGCCAGCGCGAAGGTGACGTAGAGTGCGCTGCCTTCCTGCACGTACTGGCGCGAGGCGCCGGCGTAGTCGAAGCCGTAGCCACGCGGTGCTTCTTCGCGGGCGATCTGCGTCACGGTGTCGATGGCTTCACCCATGCTCACCAGCGGGAAACCTTCGATGACTGCCGAGTTGAGCTGCTGGAACTGCTTCAGACGGGTCGGCCGGGCGCTGTCATGCACACTGATCAAGGTCGACAGGGGCACCATCGTGCCGCTTTCGCTCTTCACGTAGTAGTTGCTCAGCCAGCCCGGGTTGTCCCGATAGGCACGTTCCACCTGGGCGATCACCTTGTAGCTGCGGCCGTCGATGGTGAAGCGATTGATCTCGCCTTCCCCCAGCAGGATGGCCAGGGTCGAGCCCAGGTCTTCCATGGACACGCCCATCTGCGCTGCTTTCGCGCGGTCGATGTCCACCACCACTTCCGGTTTGTCGAACGCCAGGTCGACGTTGAGGAAGGCGAACTTGCCTGACTCCATGGCGCGCGCCTTGATGCGTTCGGTCACCTGCAGCAGCGACTCGTAGTCGTTGGGGGTGTTGATCACGAACTGGAACGGCAGGCCTTCGCCGGTGCCTGGTAGCGATGGCAGGTTGAAACCGAAGATCTGCAGGCCGGGGATCTGGTTGAGCTTGGCCTGCACCTCGTGGAGCAGCTCCATCTGGGTGCGCTCGCGGTCATCCCAGGGTTTCAGCAGGAACCCGCCTATGCCCGACTGCACACCATCGAAGCCGTTGATCTGGAACGACGAGTAGTACTCGGGGAACGCCTTGAAAATCTCGACGAACTTGCCGGTGTAAGCATTCAGGTAGTCCAGGTTGGTCGGTTGCGGCGCCTTGGCCATGATGAAGACGATGCCCTGGTCTTCGTCGGGAGCCAGCTCGCTCTTGGTGAACTTCAGCAGCACCGGGATCAGGCACAGCACGATTACCGCGAACACCACCACCACCGGGCGGGTGTTCAGGGTGCCGTGCAGGGCGCTCTGATAACGCCGCTTGAGGCGGTCGAAGATCATGTCCAGCTTGTGCGCCAGGCCTGACGGATTCTCATCGTGGCGCAGCAGCTTGGAGCACATCATCGGCGACAGGGTCAGGGCGACGATGCCGGAGATGATCACCGCACCCGCCAGGGTCAGGGCGAACTCTCGGAACAGCGCGCCGGTCAGGCCTTCGAGGAAGCCGATGGGCGCATACACCGCCGCCAGGGTGATGGTCATGGACACCACCGGCACGGCGATCTCGCGGGCACCCTCGATGGCGGCATCGAACGGCGTCTTGCCCTCCTCGATATGCCGGTGGATGTTCTCCACCACCACGATGGCGTCGTCCACCACCAGGCCGATGGCGAGCACCATGGCGAGCAGCGTCAGCAGGTTGATGGAGTAGCCCATCAACTGCATGAAAAAGAGCACGCCGATCATCGACAGCGGGATGGTGATCACCGGGATCAGCACCGAGCGGAACGCACCGAGGAACAGGAAGACGACCACGATCACGATCAGTACCGCTTCGCCCAGGGTCTTCACCACTTCGTCGATCGAGGCCTGGATGAAACGGGTGGCGTCGTAGGCGATGGACACCTTGAGGTTCGGCGGCAGCTGGGACTCGAGCTCCGGCATGATGGCGCGCACGTGCTTGATCACGTCCAGCGGGTTGGCGCTGGGAGTGCCCTTGATGCCGATGTAGACCGAAGGAATACCGTCGAACGAGCTGATGGAGTCGTAGTTCTCCGCGCCCATCTCTACCCGTGCGATGTCGCGTACCAGCACGCGGCTGTCACCCACCGTTTTCACCGGGATGGCGCCGAAGGCTTCCGGTGACTTGAGGTCGGTGGTGGCGTTGATGCTGGTCACCACGTACTGGCCCTTCACTTCGCCTGCGGCGGAGAGGAAGTTGTACTTGCGCACGGCGTCGCTGACGTCGTTGGCAGTGATGCCGTAGGCCGCCATGCGGACCGGGTCCAGCCACAGGCGCATGGCGAAGACCTGGTTGCCGAGGATTTCCGCCTCGGCCATGCCGGGCAGGGTGGCCAGCTTGGGCTGGATCACCCGCGACAGGTAGTCGGTGATCTGTGGGTTGGACAGCTGATCGCTATAGAAGCTGATGTACATCAGCGCCGTCGAGTCGGCCGCTTCCTTGGACAGCACCGGGTCTTCGGCGTCCTGGGGCAGCTGGTTCTTCACTTCATTGGCCTTGGCCAGCAGTTCGGTGAAGAGACGGTCGGAGTTGGCGCCGATGCGGGCGTAGATCTGGATGACCGACATGTTCTGCTGGCTCGACGACGTCATGTAGTCGATGCCTTCGGCACTGGCCAGGCTCTGCTGCAGCGGCTGGGTGATGTAGCCCTGGATGGTCTCGGCGTTGGCGCCCGGGTAGGCGGTGGTCACCGTGATCAGGGCGTTCTCCATCTGTGGGTACTGGCGGATCACCAGCTTGCTGAAGGCCTGGAAGCCCAGCAGCACGATCAGCAGGCTGACCACGGTCGCCAGTACCGGGCGACGGATGAAAGGATCTGTGAAAGCCATGTTCCGTTCCTTCGCGCGCGTGAGGGTCACTGGGCGCGGGCTTGATTTTCCGGTTTGGTGGCCAGGGTCTGGTCAGGGACGATGGCGACGTGTGAACCGTTGTCCAGCTTGAGCTGGCCGGAGGTCACCACCTGTTCGCCGGCCTCGAGGCCCTTGAGCACCACGACCTTGCCATCACGACGCTCGCCGGTCTCGACGAAGCGACGCTCCACCACCAATTGAGGCTGGCCGTCCTGGCCTTTTTCGGGCTGGCCTTCGGCGGTCTTCTTCTCGCCGATCACGTACACCGAGTTGCCGTAGAGGGTGTAGGTGATGGCGCTTTCCGACACCACCACGCGCTCCTGGTCGCCTGGCAGCAGTACTTCCAGGTTGGCGAACATGCCCGGCAGCAGCTTGCCGTCGGGGTTCTGCAACATGGCGCGAACCTGCAGGTTACGGGTGGTTTCCTCCACCTTGGGATTCAGAGCGGCGATGTCGCCTTCGAAGGATTCGCCCGGGAAGGCGGCGACGCTGATGCGCACCTTCTGGCCGACCTTCAGCAGCGGTGCGGACTGTTCCGGCAGGAAGAAGTCGACGAAGAGGGTGTTGAGGTCCTGCAGGGTCGCGATGGTGGTGCCGGAGGAGAGGAAGTCGCCCACGTCCACCTGGCGGATGCCGATGGTGCCGGAGAAGGGCGCGATGATGCGTTTCTTGTCCAGCAGGGCCTTGAGCTGGGCGACCTTGCCGGTGGCCGCCTGGAGTTCCGAGGAAAGGCGGTCGAACTCGCTCTTGGAGATGTTCTGCCGGCTGACCAGGCTGCGGCCGCGTGCGAACTCGACGCGTGCCAGGGACAACTCGGCCTCGGCGGTGGCCAGGCTGGCGCGCTCCACGTCGCTGTCCATCTGGATCAGCGGTTGGCCCAGCTTGACCTTCTCGCCTGAGAGGAAGAGCACGTCCTGGACGGTGCCGCTGGCTTCAACAGTCAGATCGACGCCCTGGAAGGCCTTCAATGAGCCGATGGCGGGCAGGCGGCTTTGCCAGGGCTGTTCGACGGCGTTCTCGGCCGAGACGCTGATGGGGGGCTGAGGCGCAGAGAACTGCTGGACCTGCTGGTAGATCGAGAAGCCTTTGTAGGCGGCGAGGGCGAGGACCACGAGGGCAACTACGCCCAGCATGATGAGCATGCGGCGGAGCAACATATTCCGGTTCCTTGGCAGGGAAAAAAGTGGCCTGGGAATAGGCGAGGCAAGCACCTTAGTACCAGACTTAGACCAAGTCAAAGACAAGAAATTGCAGAAGATTGCTTTCGGGGGAATAGTCGATTTCGGGCGGAGATGATCGACGGAGATCGCGAAGTTTTACGACATTTCCTCTTGCGGAAACCTGGTTGTTTCTGATCGGTGGGCCAAGTCCGGGGCGGCACCTCCCTGTGCCGTCTGTCGGTCAGGCGCGCAGGCGCGCGGTGAGCTGGTTGAGGTCGCCGGAAAGACCGTGCAGGTGCTGGCTGGCGCCTTGGGTGCGCTGCACGTTTTCCTGGTTTGTGGTGGCGATGGCGGTGATCTCGGTGAGGTTGCGCGAGATGTCCTCGGCCACCGAGGTCTGCTCCTCCGCGGCGGTGGCGATCTGCCGGTTCATGTCACGGATGGCCTCCACTGCGTCAGTGATGCGTTGCAGCATCGCGCCGGCTTCGGTGACCTGGGCGACGCTCTCCTCGCTGCGGTTCTGGCCGTTCTCGATGGCGCGCACGGCGTTGAGGGCGCCGGTCTGCACCGTATCGATGATCTGGTGGATCTCCGCAGTGGATTCGGCCGTGCGCTGGGCCAGGGTGCGTACTTCATCCGCAACCACCGCGAATCCCCGGCCCTGGTCGCCGGCGCGGGCGGCCTCGATGGCGGCGTTGAGGGCTAGCAGGTTGGTTTGTTCGGCAATGCCGCGAATCACTTCCAGCACCTTGCCGATGCGGCCACTGTCGCTTTCCAGGCGGCGGATCACGTCGGCGGTGTTGGCGATTTCGCCGCGCATGCCGGTGATGCTGTGGATGGTCGCCTGCATTACCGAGCCCCCCTGCTGCGCCGAATGGTCGGCCTGGTCCGCGGCGCCGGCCGCTTCGGCGGCATGGCGTGCCACTTCCTGGGCGGTGGCGGACATCTCGTGCATGGCCGTGGCGACCTGGTCGGTGCGCGAGAACTGCTCACGGGTGCCCTCGGCCATCAGGCTGGCGATGGCATTGAGCTCGCCGCTGGCGTTGTCCAGTTGCGTAGTGCTCTGCTTGAGGCGATTGAACGTGTCGGCGAGGAAGTCGCGCAGGGTGTTGGCGGCGACAGCCAGGCGCCCGAGTTCATCCTGGCGGCTGGCATCCACGCGCTGGCCGAAGTTGCCCTGGCTGAGTTGGGCGATGTGTTCGATCAGCGAGCTGATGGGGGCGATCAGGTTGCGGTTGATCAGCCAGAGGCTGAACAGTCCGATGCCCAGGCTCGACAGCAGCATCACCACGATGCCCAGGTTCACAGTGCTGTCGGCGCTGGCGCTGATGGCTTCGGATTGCTGGGTGCCGCGGGCATGCAATTCGGCCACCAGTGCGCTCATCTGTTCGCTGGCGGCGCGGTCGATCCCCTTGACCGCGTTGTCCCCGGCTATCGGGTCGGCGCCAGCGGCGATGAAGGCATCCCGGCCCTTGCGGTAGGCGATACCGAGGTTGCGGTGCTCATTGCGCAGGCTCTCCACCTTGGCCTTCAAGGCGCTGTCTTCGAGGCCTTGGGCCTTGTCCAGCAGCTTGCCCAGCAGGGTCTGGACCTTGGCTTCCTGACCTTCGAACTGGCTCCAGTACTTGTTCAGGCTCTCCTGCTCCTTGCCGCGCAGGAGCACGTTCTTCCACTCCTGGACCTGCACCTTGAACTCGAGGTTGGCCTCATCCACCAGGCTTGAAGCCTCCAGCGTGCCGTCCACCAGTCCGCGATAGGACTGGATGCCGCCGGAGAGGAAGTGGATACACGACAGGGCGATCAGCAGGAGCAGCAGCAGGCTGCCGCCGAGCAGGGTGAGGATCTGGCCACGCAAGGAGCGTTGCAGAGACATGGTGTTGCGCCTCTCGGAGAAGGAAGGGGGATGTCGGCTCTCTACCAGACGAATGTTGCAGGACGTCGAGCGCAGCGTTGGCGCGGACGAGCCTGTGTCTGGCGAGCACTCTATAGGTCGGCACCGGGAGGCGCCGCTGAAGGCCCCGAGTCGGGAATTTGTGGGGTACGAAAGTGCCAGGAAACCAGGAGTGGCGGGGGTTTCACGCGGGCCGCATGAAGGCGGGGGACTCCGTAGGGGCGATCCTCGGTAAGCCCGGCGCAGAGATCCTGCACCGGGCCATCAGGCCAGGTGCAGATGGTTGTCCCAAAAGCTCGCTGGCAGTTGCAGCGGCGTGGCGATGAACTGATCGCCCCGGCAGTCGTACAGGCGGCAGCGTCCCTGGCCGGAGGTGACGACGAAGCCGTCCTTCACCGCACCGACACCGGCGCAGTCCGGCAGCGGTGCGTCCAGGCGAACGGCGCCGCTGTCCAGGTCCCAGATGAAGAAGCGGTTGCCACGCGGTGCGGTCAGGGCCACCAGGCGCAGCTCGTCATGGATGGCGACGCTGGCGGTGTACTGGACCATTGCCAGGCGCTGTTCGTCCTCCAGCGGGAAGGGCTGGAAGGGCTGGCCGGGGCGCTTGATGGCGAGCAGGTCGGCGCGGTCGGTGGCATCGCCCATGTACTGCTGGCCGGCGACGATGGTGCCGTCGGCGCCGATGGCCAGGTGACGGATGCTGTTCATCTGCTGCGGCAGGGTTTCCTTCGACAGCAGGCTGCCGTCGCGGCGCATCAGCACCAGGCTCGGTTCCATGGCGTCGAGGTTCATCTCTACCCGGCTTTCGGCCTCGGTGCGGATGCCGCCATTGGCGACCACCAGGGTTTCGCCATCGGGCATCCAGGAAACCTGGTGCGGGCCCAGGCCGTGGGTGGACAGCTCGCCTTCATGGATCAGCCTGCCGCCCTGATAGCGGTAGCGGCCAAGCATGCCGCGACCGGGGTCGGTGGTGTCGTTCTCGGTGGTGTAGAGCCATTCGCCGTCACGGTGCCAGACACCGTGGCCGTAGAAATGGCGGTCCTCGCGCGCGATCAGCGTCTGCAGCAGGCGGCCGTCGCGCAGGTCCACCAGGTAGCTCTCGGTGCCCGGACGGCGGGCGACGAAGATCGCCACGGGCTCGCTGGGGTGCTCGACGATGTCGTGGCAGCGCTGGGCGACGCGGGTGGCGAACACCTGGGAGCCGTCGAGGCGGTAGCCCACGGCGTAGTGATGACCATCGGCGTCGTCGCGGGCGGAGAGCAGCAGGGGCGATTGCCCTTTGCGGCTCAGGGTCCAGCCGCCCAGACCGACGGCACCAAACAGCAGGCTGGCGAGAGTGAGGACCTGGCGGCGGAGCATGTCAGTCACCGTCGTTGGCGTTGAAACCGAGCTGCACGCCCAGGGCCTTGGCCAGTTCACCGGAGTGCAGGCGTTGCACGCGGTCCAGGCTGTCGTAGAAGTCGTTGACCTGCTTCATGCCTTCTTCGCTGGCGAGCAGCACGCCCAGCGGTTGCTTGAGCGCATCGAGCTTGCCACGGGCTTCGACGTAACCGGCGTCGATCTTCTCGGCCAAGGCCTTCTGGTCGTCGCCCAGCAGGCTGCGAATGCCGTGCTTGTCGGTGCCCAGCCAGAGCGTTTCGGCGCTGGCCAGGGCGGCGGCGACGTTGGAGAGGGAGCTCTCGCTGCGCCATGCCTCGGCCTGCATCGGCTGGGGCAGGCCCTTGGTCTGGCGGCCCAACGGGGTGCCGAGCTTCTTCTTCAGGGTGTCGAGGGCGGTGACCTGGACCCGCAGCAGCTCGGAGATGGCTTCATGGGAGTCGGCGTAGCGCTGGTTGGGGAATTTGCTCAGTTGGTCGAGCATGCCGTCCTTGCTGTTCCAGCGCGCCAGGATGTCCTCGGCCAGGCTTTGCTGGCGCTCGCCGATGGCTTCCAGAAGCGGGCAGTAACGTGCCTTCTGGGCGCTGTCGGCCATGTCCAGGTTGCTGTCGAAGAGGATGTATTCATAGGCAGACAGGCCCTGGACCACCACGCTGGCCTTGGCCAGGGCTGCAGCATTGACCTGCGGCTGGGCCTTGACCAATTGCTCCACCTGGCGACCGACCAGGTTCTTCTTGTCCGGCCAGAATTGCACCTGCCAGGCGCGGTTGCCTTCGGCCAGCGGGCCGACCATCAGCGGCTGCAACTCGGCCCAGGCTTTCTGCGCGTTGAGGAAATCGGCACGGGCCTTGGCCAGGTCTTCCTTGCCGGAGCAGAAGGCCAGGGCGCTGGCGGCGAGCTGGCGGTCCGCTTCGACCCAGCGGCTGTAGGTTGGCAGGATCACGTCCTTGGCCAGGGCCGCGGCGGTCTGCGCCTGCGGGTCCTGCGGGGCGCAGGCACCCAGGGCCAGGGCCGCGAGGCTGGTGAACAGCAGTTTGGGACGGAACATGCGGGGCTCCTTATAGGGAATTCAGGAAGGCCAGCAGCGCGGCGCGCTGCTCGGCGTCGTATTTCAGGACCTTCTGCTTCGCCGCTTCGGCTTCACCGCCGTGCCAGAGGATGGCTTCCAGCAGGTTGCGCGCGCGGCCGTCGTGCAGGAACTGGGTGTGTCCGCTCACCGTTTCGGTCAGGCCGATGCCCCAGAGCGGTGGGGTGCGCCAATCGCGACCGCCGGCTTGGAACTCGGCGCGGCCATCGGCCAGGGCTTCGCCCATGTCGTGGAGCAGGAGGTCGCTGTAGGGGCGGATCACCTGGTTGGCCAACTCGGGTTCGACAGCATCGGTCGCCGTGGTGAAACTGGGGGTATGGCATGCCTGGCAGCCTGCCTGGTGGAACAGGCCCTTGCCGTCCAGCACCTGCGCTGCGTCCACCTGGCGCCGGGCCGGAACGGCCAGGTTGCGAGTGTAGAAGAGTACGAGGGACAGGATGTTGTCGCTGACTTCCGGCTCGCCGCCATTCACCGCTGACTTGCAAGCGGTCTGCGTCGCGGTGCAATCGTCCTGGGGCAAGGAGGTGGTGGTCAGGCCCATGTCGCCAGAGAAGGCATGAGCATTCTGTTGATTCAGATTGGGCTGTCCGGCCTTCCAGCCGAAGCGGCCGAGTACCGATTTGCCGGCGACGTCGTCCCACACCTGGTTGGCGCGGCCACGGATGCCGTCGCCGTCGCGATCTTCCGGGTCGGCATTGGCCAGGATCGCGGACTCGGGAATCGCCTCCAGCAGGCCCAGGCCGATCATCGGAGGGGCGATGCGAGCGGAGAACAGCGTGTCCGGGTGCATCGGGCCGTAGCCCAGACGGGATATTTCCAGACGCGGTTTGCGCAACTCGACGCGGGTGCCGTCGGAAAAGGTCACCGGTACCGGCTCGTAGCTGACTCGCACCTTGCCCTCAGGCTCGACGCCGGGAATCGACACGTCCTGAAGTTGGCCGCCGTATACCGGCTCCGGCACCACGCCCAGTCGTTCGAGCTGCCGCGCATGTTCGGCCGAGGCACCAGACGGGATCGACAGCCGTACCAGCATCGAGACTGCGTTGTTCGCGCCGGGTGCCGGCGGGTGACCGCGGCCGTCCTTCACATGGCAGTTCTGGCATGCATTGGTATTGAACAGCGGCCCCAGGCCATCGCGCGCCGTGGTGGTGGCGGGCGCAATCACCCAGGGGTTGCGGAAGAAACTGTTGCCGACACTGAAGTCCAGACGACGCATCGGCGTGAGGTTCGCCGACGGCATGGAAAAGGCGTTGTGGTCGAACTGACGGACCGTCGCGGCGCCGCCGGAAAGGTGTTCGCCGGGCTCGGCCTGGGTGAATCGCGGCGCGTCGTCACAGGCACTGAGGCTGAATGCCAGCAGCAGGGGCAACAGGCGGCGAAAGGCCGGTGGAGCAAGCATTGGCGGGGTTCCGGTCGGCGAGAAACAGGCCGGCAAGCTTATCAGGACTGGGCCCTCTGAATAAGAGGGATTTGCGTTTGCCTTACATTCTGGAACGGCTTGTGATGCTCATTCTGTAGGGGCGATTTCAATCGCCAAGCAGGACAAAGTCCTGCCGCGAAGGGCCGTACGGGGGCGGCTGCGCCGCCCTTGGCGAATGAGTTCGCCCCTACAAGGAAAGGGTCTTCAACTGCAGGCACAAAAAAAGCGGATGCGGCACTGGGCCGCATCCGCTTCTGCTTACCGCTGGGTCGATCAGAACTGGTGATCGGCGTTGTCCGGCTTCAGGTCAGTGATGCCGAGCTTGGAGGCGGCTTCTTCGATGGCGCCGGTCTGCTTGACCAGGGAAGCGATGGCATCGCGCACCAGTTGCTGGCCGGCGGTGTTGTCGGCGGCGATCAGCTGGTCGAAGTGCACGCCCTTGTTGGCGCTGTCCACCAGGGCTTGCAGCTTGCCTTCGGTGGCTTCCAGGTCTGCTTTCAGGGTGGTGTCGGTCTGGGCGTCGATCTTGGCGACCAGGGACGACAGGCTCGGACCGGTCAGGGTGGTGCCGTCGACCTTCTTGTACTCGCCCAGGTAGACGTTGCGGATGCCCTTGCCGTTGTAGAAGTGCGAGTTGTGGGTGTTGTCGCTGAAGCAGTCGTGCTCGTCTTCGGTGGAGTTGGCTTCCAGGGCGACCTTCATGCGCTCGCCCGCCAGCTCGCCGAGGGACAGGCTGCCCATGCCGAAGAGCATCTTGCGCAGGCCGGAGTCAGCCGGTTCGGCTTCCAGCTTGGCGCGGTAGTTGTCGGCAACGCCGGCTTTCCACTGGCCGACCATGTATTCCAGGTCGCTGACCAGCAGGTCGGTGGCGGCTTTCAGGTAAGCGCGACGGCGCTCGCTGTGGCCGCCAGTGGAACCTTCGCTGACCACGTAGTCGGTGGCGGGACGGTTGCCGGCGCCCGGGCCGCTGCCGTTCAGGTCCTGGCCCCAGAGGAGGAATTCGATGGCGTGGTAGCCGGTAGCGACGTTGGCTTCGGAGCCGCCCAGTTCGTTCAGACTGGCCAGCTTCTCGCCGGTGATTTCAGTGACGTCGATCTTGTCTTCGCCGACCTGGATGGTCGTGTTGGCGACGATGTTGGCGGTGGCGCCGGGGTTGCCCAGGGCGTGCTGGTAATCGCCGGCAACGTAGTCGATCAGGCCTTCGTCCAGCGGCCAGGCATTCAGTTGACCTTCCCAGTCGTCCACCACTGCGTTGCCGAAGCGGAACACTTCGGTCTGCATGTAGGGAACCCGGGCGGCCAGCCAGGCTTCGCGGGCGGCTTTCAGGGTGTCGGCGTCGGGCTTGGCGAGGAAGGCGTCAACGGCTTTCTGCAGGTTCACGCCGGTAGCGTGGGCGTCGGTGAACACGGCCAGGGCGAGGTCGGCATAGTGGGCAACGACCTTCTTGGCCTCGGCCTCGTCGACCTTGGCGGTGGCAGCCGGGGCCGCGGTGGTGGCGGCCGGAGCAGCGGCTTGCGGTGCTGCCGCTTCTTTCTTGTCGTCACCGCAACCGGCGAGGGAGATGGCGACGGCGAGCAGGCTGGCGGTGGCCAGGGGCATACGAATCATGTGCGAGGTCCTTTGCTTCTGGGTGATGGCAATGTGTAGTTGCGCAAATGAAAACCGACACATAATGCGAAAGATTTTCATTTTTGGAAAGGCTGTTATCGGGCGTTTTGCAACAGCTGTGTCCAAGGTCTCCGCGTCGTGGGCCAAACACCCTTAGAATCGCCATAACCCTGATGACCCGCAGCTGAAGGAGAAGCCTGCATGAGTCTGACCAGCGTTGCCCTGATCGTGGTCCTGTTACTTGTCGTCGCTTATGCGGTGATCCTCTACAACGCGCTGGTGCGCCTCAAACATGGGGTGGGCAAGGCCTGGTCGAATATCGAGGTACTGCTCAAGCAGCGCCATGACGAGTTGCCCAAGCTGGTGGAAACCTGCAAGCAGTACATGCAGCACGAGCGCACCACCCTCGAGCGGGTGATCTCGGCTCGTAATGCGGTAGCCAGTGCCCGCGAGAAAGGCGATATCGGTGCCCTCGGCCAGGCCGAGAGCGGCCTGCGTGCCGGCCTTGGACAGCTTTTTGCCCTGGCGGAGAACTACCCGCAGCTCAAGGCCAACGAAAGCTTTCAGTTCCTCCAGCAGCGCATCAGCGGCCTGGAGAATGGCATCGCCGACCGCCGCGAGCTGTACAACGAGGCGGTAAACCTGAACAACGTGCGCATCGAGCAGTTCCCGGACGTGATCATTGCCGGCCTGTTTGGCTTCAAGGCTGCCGAGCTGCTGGAGTTCAGCGAAGCCGAGAAGGCCGACGTCGACCTCAAGAGCCTGTTTGGCTGATATGGCTGTGGATATCGCCGGGCTGACCATCAGCCTGGGGTTCAGCCTCGGTGCCTTTGCCGGTGGCGGCTGGTGGTGCCTGCGCCGCCTGGCCCAGGCGCGGCTGCTGCTGGATACCCCGACTTCGAAGATCCGCTCTGCCGCCCAAGGCTATGTGGAGTTGTATGGCCTGCTCCATTCCTGCGGCGAGGGCCAGTTGGCCGCGCCGCTGACGGGCAAGCCGTGCCTCTGGTGGCGCTATCGCATCGAGGAATACAGCGAGAGCGGCAAGAACAAGAGCTGGCGGGTGGTGGACAGTGGCGTCAGCGATGCCTGGCTGCGCCTGGTCGACTCCACGGGCGAATGCCTGATCGATCCGCGCGGTGCCGAAGTTCGCCCGTCGACCCGCGAGGTCTGGAAAGGCCATCAGCGTCATCCTCGTGGTGCCCTGGTTTCTGGCGGCCTGACTGGCTGGCTGTCCGGCGGCGAGTACCGTTACACCGAGGAACGCCTGCATGCCGACGAGCCGCTGTATGCCATTGGCGATTTTCGTACCAGCGGTGGTGGGCGCCAGGGGCTGGACCTGAACTCGGCCCAGGGGGCGGTGATTCGCGAGTGGAAGGGCGATTTCGCCGGCTTGCTGCAACGTTTCGACAGCAATGGCGATGGCCAGTTGGACGAAGCGGAGTGGTCGCGTGTGCGCCTGGCCGCCAGCCTCGAAGCCGAAGACCGCCATCGCCACACCAGCGCGGCGCCTGCCGTGAACCAGATGCGCCGTCCGCCGGAGTCACAGCCCTTCCTGCTGTCCAGTCACGGCGAGGATGTGCTCGCGCGGCAGTTCCGTTGGCAGGCACTGCTTGGCGCAGTGCTCTGCGTCGGCGGTGCGGTGGCGACCGTGTATCTGCTCAGGGTGACGGGGCTTTTGTAGGGTGGGCTTCAGCCCACCGATCAGGCTCAGGTTGACCAGATGATATGAGGAGCGGTGAGGAGCGATGGGTTTCGCTGCGCTCTACCGCATCCTACTGGACCGGCGTCAGAGCGTAGCGGGATTGGACGCCGCGTTGGTCAGCCGTCGGGCCTGCTTGAGGTAGAGGGTAAGTTCGCGGGCGGGCAGGGGTTTGCTGTACAGGTAACCCTGACCCTCGTTGCAGCCCTGGGCAATGATATAGGCCTCCTGCTCGGCTGTTTCCACGCCTTCGGCGATCACCTGCATGCCCAGGCTGCGGGCCAACTGGATGATGGCGCGGACGATGGTGGCGTCGTCTTCGTCCTCCAGCACGTCCTGCACGAAACTCTTGTCGATCTTGATCTTGTCCAGCGGCAGGCTCTTCAGATAGCTCAGCGAGGAGTAGCCGGTCCCGAAGTCGTCGATCGCGATCAGCGCGCCGGAGCGACGCAGGCTCAGCAGGTGCTGGGCGGCGGTGGAGATGTCCTCCATCAGGCCGGTTTCGGTGACTTCCATTTCCAGGCTGCGTTGCGGCAGGCGGTAGACCTGCAGCAGGTTGTTCACCACACGCGGGAGCTCCGCGTGGTGCAACTGCACGGTGGAGAGGTTGATCGCCATGCGCAGTTCGCTGAAGCCTTGGTCATGCCATTCGCGCAGTTGGCGGCAGGCCTGGTCCAGCACCCATTCGCCGATGGGGATGATGGAACCGTTCTGCTCGGCCAATGGAATGAACAGGTCTGGTGGCACGAAACCGTGCTGCGGGTGCTGCCAGCGAAGCAGGGCCTCGACGCCCACCACGCGATGGTCGCGGTAGTCCACCTGGGGTTGGTAGACCAGGTGCATTTCGCCACGGGCGAGGGCTTCACGCAGGTCCTTTTCCAACTCGCGGCGGCGGCGCATCTCGCTGTCGACGCTGGCGATGTAGAACTGGTAGCGGTTGCGCGAGCGGCTCTTGGCCAGGGTCATGGTCTGCTCGGCTTTCTGCAGCAGCTTCTCGGTGCTGTCGCCATCTTCGGGGAAGAGGGTGATGCCGATGGTGGCACGCAGGCGCACTTCCTGTTGCTCCAGGGAGAAGGCCACTTCGAGATCGTCGAGCACGCTCTGGGCCAGTTCGGCGGCTTCGTAGGGCTGCTCGATGTCGGCCTGGACCAGGGCGAACTGGTCGCCCCCCAAGCGGGCCAGCGCGCCGAGGCGGCCGCTATGCCCACGCAGGCGGTCGGCCAGGGCGATCAGCAGTTGGTCGCCGGTCTGGTAGCTGAACTGTTCATTCACGCCCTTGAAGTCATCCAGGCCGACACAAAGTACGGCCACGCGACGTTGCAGGCGGCCGGCGTCCTCAAGGATCTGGTCCAGCTGCTGTTGCAATTGCTGGCGGTTGGGCAGGCCGGTCAGGAAGTCGTATTGAGCCATGCGCAGCAGGCTGTTTTCGGCTTCGCGGCGCAGGTGGGTATTGCGTTCGATGGAGGCCAGCAGGTCGTTGGCGGTGGTTATCCACAGGCCAAGCTCATTCTTCTCGTTGCCCTTGAGCATGGGCAGCTTGTGTTCGCTGGGGCGGTCGGGGTTGATACTGGAGAGGTGCTCGATGATCTTCGACAGGGGCTTGGTCAGCAGCCAGTGGTACACGAGGTAGAGCACCAGGCCCATGGCCAGGGCGCGCAGCACGCCGGAAATGAAGATGATCACCGAGCTGGTGACGAAGTCTTCGCCGTAGGGGGCGGTGTCGAGGGTGATGCTGAGGTCGCCGTAGTACTCGCTGTAGGGGCTGCGGCCGACCAGTTGGATGGTGAAGGTCTGTTCCTTGCCGAGGATGGGGTCAGTCAGCCAGCGGGTCGACAGCTCCATCAGCGGCCGGTCTTTCTCCGCCAACATGGGCTCGTTGGGGTGGCCGATGGAGGCGTGGCGCACTGATTCGTGCTGGAACAGGCCTTCGATCACCTGCATGCCCATCTCGCGATCCAGGCTGTAGACGGCCTGGGTCGACGGATCGCGGAACATGCCGAGTATCCGGTTGGCGTCGTTGGAGACCGCCTGCCGCGTCTTGTAGACATCGAACACGATCTGCGCGCAGCTCAAGACCACACCCACAACCAGTGCGGATAGCAGCACCACGCGCAACAGCTTCAGTGACAAGCTGTGTTTGAGATCCAGCTTCAAATGGAGATTCCTTGTTCGATGCCGCCAGGCGTCAGACGGGTGTGAGTATTGGCAAACAGGCTCTGGCCGTCAAAGGGCCAGTATGTGAATGCCACTATTCATTGCGTCGATCCACTCCAGTGACCGGCGCATTGCTCTCCCCCTCATCTTTATGTCGGTGCGAACCAGTCCGAGCTTGAGGGGTTGTCTGACAATTTTTCCCTTGTACCGCAACAAGACGACGAACGACGCCCAAATATGAAGAAACCCGGCGAATGGCCGGGTTTCTCTTACCGCTGGTGCGGGTCTCAGGCAGCGTAGTTCTTGGCTACGAAGTCCCAGTTGACCAGGTTCCAGAAGGCCTCTACGTACTTCGGACGCAGGTTGCGGTAATCGATGTAGTAGGCGTGTTCCCAGACGTCGCAGGTCAGCAGCGGGGTGTCGCCGCTGGTCAGCGGAACGCCGGCGCCGATGGTGCTGGCCAGGGCCAGGGAACCGTCAGCCTTCTTCACCAGCCAGGCCCAGCCGGAGCCGAAGGTGCCGATGGCGGTCTTGGTGAACTCTTCCTTGAACTTGTCGAAGGAACCGAAAGCGGCGTTGATGGCATCAGCCAGGGCGCCGGTGGGCTGGCCACCGCCGTTCGGGGTCAGGCAGTTCCAGTAGAAGGTGTGGTTCCAGATCTGGGCTGCGTTGTTGAAGATGCCGCCGGACGAGGTCTTGATGATTTCTTCCAGGCTCTTGCCTTCGAACTCGGTGCCCGGAACCAGGTTGTTCAGGTTCACCACATAGGCGTTGTGGTGCTTGCCGTGGTGGAACTCCAGGGTCTCGGCGGACAGGTGCGGCTCGAGGGCATTCTTCTCGTAAGGCAGCGGCGGCAATTCGAAAGCCATGTCTATCTCCTTCATCAGGTCGGGATTTTTGCGCCAGGCGCGGGGCCGTTCACGGTCGGCCGAAATTGCGGCTGTGAGTTCGTACTCTTTTTTGCCGCGAAGTCCGGATCATAGCACCGGGCATAGGGCTTAACCACGCAGCAAGTGTGTGGTTAAACCTTCGCCAGCGGCTCTGGCAGGCCCATCCCGTCTTACCCTGTGTTGTTCAGATTCCGCTCACCAGTTGTGCCGCCATGCCGAACATCATCAGCGCCACCGCCAGGTCCAGCAGGCGCCAGGTGGTCGGTCGCGCCAGCCAGGGGGCGAGCCAGGCGGCGCCAAGGGCGAGGGCGAAGAACCACACCAGCGACGCACTTGCCGCGCCCAGGGCGTAGGCGCCGGGGACCGTCTGCTGCGCGCCGAGGGAGCCGATCAGCAGCACGGTATCGAGGTAGACGTGTGGGTTGAGCAGGGTCACCGCCAGGGCCGCCAGCAACACTGCACGACGCGAGCGCGGCCCGGTTTCAGCGGACTGGTCGAGGATGCCGGGCTTCACTGCGCGGCGCAGCGCTTGCACGCCGTACCAGA
Source organism: Pseudomonas sp. D(2018) (assembly GCF_005502555.1). NCBI lineage: Bacteria > Pseudomonadati > Pseudomonadota > Gammaproteobacteria > Pseudomonadales > Pseudomonadaceae > Pseudomonas > Pseudomonas sp. D(2018). The sequence continues at coordinate 108,854 of NZ_SCOK01000004.1, read as the reverse complement.
GCAGGAAGGCCACGCCACCCCAGCGGGCGACGGCCAGCAGCATGGGGTTCTGCGCCAGCAAGGTGGCCAGGCCGAAGACGCCGGCGCTGACCAGCAGCGCATCGCATAGCACGCAGAGGGCGGCCACGGGCAGGTGGTGTTCGCGGCGCAGGCTCTGGGCGAGGACAAAGGCGTTCTGCGCGCCAATGGCAATGATCAGGCCGGCAGCCACGAGTATTCCGTTCAGATAGCTCTGCCACATGTTGCTCACTCCACTTGGGCGTTGGCCGCCAGGGCCCGCAGGGTTGAGAGGGCGCGTTCGGCGTCGGCGCTGGCGACGAACAGGTGATCGTGGAAATAGCCTGCGACCACGTTGCAGCTGATGCCGGCCTGGGCCAGGGCACCGGCGAAGGCCGCGGTCAGGCCCACCGCACTGAGCGCGGAATGAACCTCCAGGGTGATCCACGCCGCGCTGTAGTCGTAGGCCAGGCCGAGGCGATCGGCTTCGCTGCGTTCCAGGATCACGGTGAGTCCTTCGCGTTCGCGGAAGCTGCCCAGCGGCAGGCTGCCTTGCAGGCGGGCGGCATCTTCAAGGGTGCAGAACACGTACTGGCCGGGGTTGAGTTGCGGCGACATGTTGCGGATCAGGGTGGAGAGTGCGGTTTCGCCGGCCATGGTGCTTCCTTCGATACGACGGGATGGGATGTGGCGAGTCTGGGGCGCGACGCTGTATAAGGAAAACGAATCTTGCTGATCTCCCATTAGGAAAAATGATTTGTTCGACTACAAGTTGCTATCCGCCCTGGCGGCCGTGGTAGAGCAGGGCGGTTTCGAGCGCGCGGCCCAGTTGCTTGGCCTGTCGCAGTCGGCGATATCGCAGCGGATCAAGCTGCTGGAAGCACGGGTCGGCCAGCCGGTGCTGGTGCGCGCCACGCCACCGGCGCCGACCGAAGTGGGCACCCGTCTGCTCAACCACGTACAGCAAGTGCGTCTGCTGGAGCGTGACTTGCAACGTCAGGTGCCGGCCCTGGAAGAGGGCGGCATTCCGGAGCGGCTGCGCATTGCCCTCAACGCGGACAGCCTGGCCACCTGGTGGGCCGCCGCGGTGGGGGACTTCTGTGCCGAGCAGCGGGTGCTGATGGAGTTGGTGGTGGAGGACCAGGAAGTGGGCTTGAAGCGCATGCGCGCCGGCGAAGTGGCGGCCTGTGTCTGCGCGGCGGAACGCCCGGTGGCTGGTGCCCGCAGTCTGCTTCTCGGTGCCATGCGCTATCGCGCCCTGGCCAGTCCGGCCTTTATCGAACGGCATTTTCCCAAAGGGGTGACGCCACAAGCACTCGCCCGCTCACCGGCCATCGTTTTCGGCCCGGATGACCTCCTGCAGCATCGCTACCTGGCGACGCTTGGCGTCGAGGGTGGCTTCGTCCATCACCTGTGCCCCTCGTCGGAAGGCTTCGTACGCCTGACCGAAGGCGGTCTCGGCTGGGGGCTGGTGCCTGAGCAGCAGGTTGGCGCGCAGTTGGTGCGGGGTGAACTCCAGGAGCTGATCCCGGACCGACCCATCGACGTACCGCTCTATTGGCACCATTGGCGTCACGGCGGTGAGTTGCTCGGTCTGCTCACCGACCACCTGGCCGCAGCTGCCCGCCACTGGCTGGTGCCTTTGGCACGCTGAGGCCAGCGCACCCGATGCCCATCGCCGTCACTGAACGTCAGCTGATGCGAATCGGCCCCGAGCCCGGCAGCTGTTCCACACAGCGCTCACCGAAAAGCCGTGAGGGCGTGAAATAGCCGCCTTCGCCCTGGTAATCCAGCATATGGCGCACCGCGTGCAGCACGCCGTGTACGGTGACCTGGTAACCGTTGGCGGTTTCCAAGTGGGCGGTACGACGTTCTCCCGCGGCGTTGCGGACCTCGCCCCAGACCCAGGTCGGCCTGCGTACGCGGGTGACCTCGTCCGGCCCCCTGAGGTTGCGAGTTACCAGTCCCTTCAACCTGCGCTGTATCCAATCGCCGGCCAGCAGACCGCGCAGCGGATCGCTCAGGCGCATGCCCAGCGCCAGCGCAGCCGGCGCCGGTAGATAAACCTCGATATTGGGAATGCCGGTGGAATAGAAGGCCGTGGCCACATCGCCCCAGGGGATGGTCATGGCTGATTTCGTTCCGCGCCCGAAGTCGATCTCGCGGCGGCGATGGCCCAGGGGCACCGGGCGCAGGCGGCCGTTCTCGCGCACCTGGCCGCCCAGGGCCAGACCCTCGATGCTGGTCTTGGCGGTGCCGGGCGACAGTCCACTGTCGCTGTCGAAGCCCAGGGCCAGGTGAGTGGCATCCGGCAGCACGGCCTTGAGGCAGGCGGCGACACAGTCGGTGGGGATGACGTCGAACCCCACGCCGGGGCAGATCACGATGCCAGCCTTGTGCGCAGTCGCATCCTGCGCATGAGCGAAGGCGAACACGGTGATTTCGCCGGTGATGTCCAGGTAGTGGGTGCCGCTGGCGAGGCAGGCCTGGATCATTGGCGTGCTGGTGGCGGAGAAGGGGCCGGCGCAATGGGCGACCACGGAGACGCCTTCCAGGCGTTCTGCAGCGTGTTCGGGATCGCTGAGGTCGAAGACGCGGGTCGGCAGGCCAAGGCGACTGCCCAGGGCTTCCAAGCGGGCTGGGTCGCGGCCGGCGAGGATCGGCATCATCCCCTGCCGCAAGGCTTCCTCGGCCACCAGTTGCCCGGTATAGCCGTAGGCGCCATAGATCATCCAGGTGTTCGTGCTCACTACGCAGTTCCTCGACGGTGGTGTCGCAGACAAAGGTAGCCCACGGCACCGACACGGGCGGGAACGATGGCCGGGGTTAGCGTTCAGAGTCGTTCTATTGGCTCGCGACGCCACACCTGGCCGGCATCAGGGCTGCTAGAGTCGCGGGCATCACAAGGTGTACCAAGGGGCCATTGATGAAGATTCTGGTAACGGGGGCGAGTGGGTTCATTGGAGGGCGTTTTGCGCGTTTCGCCCTGGAGCAGGGGCTCGACGTGCGGGTGAACGGCCGCCGTCCGGAAGGCGTGGAACATCTGGTCAAGCGCGGTGCCGAGTTCGTCCAGGGCGATCTGTCCGACCCCGAACTGGTGCTGCGGCTCTGCCACGATGTGGAAGCCGTGGTGCATTGCGCTGGTGCTGTAGGGGTCTGGGGCAAGTACGAACACTTCCACCAGGCCAACGTCCAGGTCACCGAGAACGTGGTGGAAGCCTGCTTGAAGCAGCAGGTGCGGCGCCTGGTGCACCTGTCTTCGCCCTCGGTCTACTTCGATGGCCGCTCCCATGTGGGCATCCGCGAAGAGCAGGTGCCCAAGCGCTTCTCCGATCACTACGGCGCCACCAAGTACCTCGCTGAACAGAAGATCTTCGCCGCCGAAGAGTTCGGCCTTGAGGTCATCGCTTTCCGGCCACGCTTCGTCACCGGTGCCGGGGATACCAGCATCTTCCCGCGCCTGATCGCGATGCAGCGCAAGGGGCGTCTGAAGATCATCGGCAATGGCCTGAACAAGGTCGATTTCACCAGCATGCAGAACCTCAACGACGCCCTGTTCAGTGGCCTTTTGGCTGCCGGACCAGCGCTGGGACAGGTCTACAACATCAGCAATGGCCAGCCGGTGCCGATCTGGGACGTGATCAACTATGTGTTCCGCAAGCTGGGCGTTCCCCAGGTGACTCGCCATGTTCCCTATGGCCTGGCCTACAGCGCCGCGTTGCTCAACGAATCGGTCTGCAAGGTGCTGCCCGGGCGCCCGGAGCCTTCCCTCTACCGTTTGGCCGTGGCGGTGATGGCCAAGGATTTCTCCCTGGATATCAGCCGCGCACGGCAGTACCTGGAGTACGACCCGCAAGTGAGCATATGGACGGCACTGGATGAGTTCTGCGCCTGGTGGGGCGCACAACAACCTTAGCCGCGCAGTGGCCCGGCGTACTGTGTGTACTTGCGGATCAGTTCCTCTTCGCTAAGGACCGGCGGCTTCAGACGCACGCCGGTCAGGCTGCTGAGGTGCTCGCCCAGCTCGCGGGTCGTATCGCGCTGCGAGTCGGCGCAGGCGTTGAGCATGGACAGGATGGCATCGGGCTGGCTGAGGCGAATATCCACAGCCTGTTCTTCACGAAGCTGGCGCCGCAGGGTCTGCATGCAATCCAGCACAGCCTTGGTCAGTTCCACTCCTTCTTCCCCCCTGGTCGAAGCGTGCTCCGTCCCTTCATCCTGAAGTGCGCGGAGCCTACCGGAGCCGTTGACTCCGTCTGGTGCGTTCCTGGCATCGCCCCGTGCCGGGGCTGGCAACTGGCTAGCAAGCCCCGTACCAAGCCGCAAACCCCGGAACTGCTGGGCCTGCGCGCGGTCAATGGAGGGCCGCTGCTCCCGTGCGGTGCAACTCGCACCGCAGTGGCGCGACGCTGAAGAGCGCCGTGCGAACCGGTATACTTCCGGTCATTCGCGGTTCTGCGTTTCTCTCCAAAGGTCCCCCCATGCGTAATGACGCTCTCGACGAAGTGGATGATGTTCCCAGCCTGACTACCGACGCCCGTGATCGTGACGAGTTCGGCCATCACCCGGCGGCCGAGCCGGTGCATCGCAACAACACCATTGGCTATGCCACCGCTGCCCCCAAGGCCAAAGGCGCCAGCACCGGTCCGCTCTGGGCTCTGGTGGTCGCCCTGGTAGTAGCCCTCGGCGGTCTGGGCTGGTGGAGCTTCCAGCAGATCAGCCTGATGGAGCAGCAACTGGTTGCCACCCAGGAAAGCTTTGCCCGCATCAGTGAAGAGGCAGCCGGCCGTATCCAGGACATTTCCGGCAAAGTGGTGGCCACTGAGTCCAGCGTCACCAGCGGCAGCGAGTCGCTGAAGCTGCAGATCAAGCAGCTGCAGGCCAAGGTGGTCGAGTTGTCCAAGCAGCAGCAATCCACCAATGCCCAGCTGGGTAGCCAGGGCAAGCGCGTCGATCAGCTGGCCGCTGACGTCAAGTCCGCCCAGGGCGCTGCGACCCAGATAGGCAGTCAGTTGGGCAGCAAGGTCGATGGCCTGGCCGCCGAACAGAGCAAGCTGAAGGCCGCCCAGGGCGAGATCGCCCAGTTCGATAGCCGCCTGAAGGGCTTGGGCAGTGATGTCGAGGCGCTGAAGAAACAGGGCAATCCGAGCCAGGCGATCAAGAGCCTGGAGCAGGACCTGCTCGTGCTGCGCAGCGAGTTGGATAACCGTCCAGCCCCGTCCCAGGGTGCCAGCACCGCCGAGTTCGATGCCTTCCGTGCGCAGATGACGCGGAACATCAGCACCCTGCAGAGCCAGGTGCAGAACCTGCAGCAGCAGATCAACATGCGCTGAGGCGGTTGATTCAACGAAAGCCCCCAGGCTGTAGCGGCCTGGGGGCTTTTTCATTGTTGCATCGACCCACCGTTGTGTTCGCTGGTGGGCTGAAGCGCACCCTACGAAACTGGGGAGCGGATTTCGTCCGGCGACAGCCGTGGGACGCGGCGGGCGATTTCAGAAGGTGAAAATGTAGTTCAGGTAAAACCGCTCGGCATTGTGGGTAATGATCCCCGCCGGGCCGCGCGAGGTCGTGGTGCGTTCGATGCCATCCGGCTGGCCCTTGGTGTGAAACTCGTTGTGCAGCCAGACCAGGCTCAAGCCCTTCAAGGTGCCCGTGAAGTTGTATTGCAGCAGGCTCTGGAATTCTCGTCTGGAGAATCCGTCATAACCGGCAGCGTGATCGGAAAAGGCATAGTGAACATCCAGCCTGAGTTGTGGGATTCCAAGTGAGCTGAAGTTGGTGCCGCCCACCAGTTTGAACATTTCCTCATCTTCCACGCCGAAGAAGTAGAACAACTTGGCGCTACTGTTCCAGGCGCCGTGATCCTTGCTGAAGAACAACCTGTCAAAGTCGTCGCCGCGAACTTTGTTGTAGGTCATGCCAGCGTAGTAGTTGGCCGTCTTGTACTTGGCACCGAGATCGATATAGCGCGCGTCATGGGATGTTTCCGCTTCATAGAGTCCGGGTACGCCCTGATAGTCGAACAGATCGCCGGCGTCCTGCTGCATGCCGTGGGTGGCGTAGAGGTCGATGAAGCGGCCGGCCCCCAGGTCGAAATTGTGCTCCAGCTTGACTGAGGCGGCGCGCAGGTAGCGCTCGGACTCGGAGTACTCGGCCAGCAAATGGCTACCGAAGGGCATCCGGTAGGCAAGGGCGAACAGTTGCAGTTGGTCGATCTTCTCGCCGCGAAAGTTGCTCAGGTCGTCGCCCCAGCCATTCTCGTTGCGCGGACTGAACTGCTTGATATGGCTGTAGCGCAGGTTCAGGCCGCCTATGCGGTAATCCGCATCGAGGCCTGTGGTGCCGGCGGGAAGGATGCGGGTGGCGTCGTCGAAGTACTGGGCGTAGCGGCGAACCTTCTTGCCCCCGCCCAGCACCAGCTCACCGGCGTCGCCTTTGAGGCGGCCACGCAGGTAGGCTTCGATGGGCTTGGCCAGGCCATGGGGCGATTGCACCGAGTCGTCGGGTTCCAGGTTACTGATGCTGTTGGCCTCGTCGCCGATGCGCAAGTCGTCTGCCAGGCCGTAGCTGTAGTCCACGCCCAGCACATTCTCATACCAGCCGGAGTTGAAACTGAACTGCGCTCCCTGGACCCATTCATCGCGCGTGGGGCCGACACCTTCGCCATTGTTTTCCTTCCAGTAGAACTGGCTGTAGCGCAACGACGTGATGCTGTCATTGATAAAACCATCGGCACTTGCACTTCCTGCCAGCAAGAGCCCGGCAATCCCTGCCAGATACTCGCAGCGAACTCTGCACATCTCATCACCTTTATTCTTGTGTTATGACGAAAAGACCGATTTCCGGGTCGTGGTCTATTGTCGATTCACGCGAGTAAAGGGCAATTCAATTGGGTTCCGCGCTGTGGAATCACAACTTCAAGAGCGAATGGAAAGTTTCCGCCGGAGTTGCTGGCGGTAACTTTCCATCGAGGCGGGTGGGTGAGGTCTCAGTCGAGACTGTGCTGCAACTGGCTGACGGTACTGGCCAGTTTTCCGAGATGACGCTGTTGCACGCTCTCGACGCTGCCGGTATCCCGTGGCCAGTGCAAGGCGATGCTTCCCACCAGGCGGCCCTGGCTGAGTATTGGCAGCGCCACGGCGCGGATCAGGAAGGGCAGGCGTATCGAGTATTCCCATGAGCCTTCGGTGCGCTCGCCAAAGCCCCGGTTGTGGGTCTGTTCGTGGGCCCGCAGCAGATCGTCACCGCTGATCCGATGGTGTTGCGCCAGGCGCTGCACCTCGGAGCTGTCCAGCTCGCCAAGGCAAGCCCTGCCCATGGCCGAATGGAACAGGCTGGCGCGCAGCCCGATGACCAGGCGATTGCCCGGATATCGCTTGCGCAGCACCTCTGGGATGGAGCTTTCCATCACATGCAGTTCGTCGCCGTCGAAGTACGACAGGTCGGCCACCAGCCCGGTGCTCTCGCTCAGGTCCAGCAGCAGCGGCGCGGCCTGCTCGACGAGGAGCCGGCTGAACCGCTGGGTGGGATCGCCGAACAGACGTCGGGAGCACAGGCGATAGCGACGGTCGCACAGGCCCCGATAGAGCCAGCCTTGCTCCTGCAGGGTATGCAGCAGGCGCGAGACGGTCGCCTTGGGCAGTCCCGTGAGGTAGTGCAATTCTTCCAACCCCAGTTCCTGGTGTTCGCCCAATAGCTCGACTATCGCCAGCGCCCGCTCCACCGACCTGACCGTGCCGCCATCGTCTTTACCCTGTGTTTCCGCCACCTGCCGCGCCTCCCGGATGTGCGTTCCGAAAACGCTGCAAGATCGGGACCCGAAGGCGCCGGAGATGCCGCCCATTGGCTTAATCAGCCTCTTTCAGCAACGGCGGAGGGCAATTGCGCACCCATTGGGTGAGCTGTTCATGGGCGTGCGCCAGCTGCAGCACCGCCAGGTCGGCCTGGGCCGGGCCCATGATCTGCAGGCCCATGGGCAGGCCGGCAGGGTTGAAACCAACCGGTACGCTCATGGCCGGAATGCCCGCCAGGGTGGCGCCGATCACCACTTCCATCCAGCGGTGGTAGGTGTCCATCTCGCGGCCGGCGATGGCCTTGGGCCAGTGCAGTGTTGCATCGAAAGGAAACACCTGCGCACTGGGGAGCAGGAGGAAGTCGTAACGCTCGAAGAGCTTTTCCACCGCACGGTACCAGTCGCTACGATCCAGGGAGGCCTGGTAGACGTCCGCTGCGCTGAGGCCCAGGCCGCTTTCCACTTCCCAGATCGCCTCGGGCTTGAGCAGGGCGCGTTTGGCTGGGTCGGCATGGGCCTTGGCCAGGCTGCCGGCCACCAGCCACTGGCGGTGCACCAGCCAGCAGTTCCACAGGCGTTCCAGGTCGAACTCGGGCTGGCAGTCTTCGACGTGGCAACCGAGGTCGCGGAAATCCGCCAGGGCGCTTTCGCACAAGGCCAACAGGCCGGCTTCCATGGGCAGACGGCCGCCCAGGTCGCCGAGCCAACCGATGCGTGCGCCTGCGAAGTCGCGCTGCAGCGGGCCGATCAGGTCCGCCGTGCTCGACAAGGCCAGCGGCGCGGCGCGATGGGGGCCGGCCTGGGTGCGCAGCAACGCCGCGACATCGGCCACGCTGCGGCCCATGGGACCTTCGGTGGCCAGTTGCTGGGCGAACAGTTCAGGTGTGGGGCCGAAGGGCACACGACCTTGCGACGGACGCAGGCCATAGACGTTGTTGAAGGCCGCCGGATTGCGCAGCGAGCCCATCATGTCGCTGCCGTCGGCCACCGGCAGCAAGCGCAGCGCCAGGGCCGCCGCCGCACCACCGCTGCTGCCGCCGGCGCAGAGACTGGGGTCGTAGGCATTGCCGGTCGTGCCGAAGACGCTGTTGTAGCTCTGCGAGCCGAGGCCGAACTCCGGCACGTTGCTCTTGCCGATGAAGATCGCGCCAGCTGCTCGTACCCGCTCGACGGCGATGGCGTCGTGTTGGGCAAGCTGTCCGGCGAACAGCGGCGAGCCCATGCTGGTGGGTAAACCGGCACAGGCGGCGAGGTCTTTCACCGCCTGCGGCATGCCGTGCATCCAGCCCAGCCAGTGGCCACGGGCCAATTGGCGGTCACGTTCGTCGGCCTCGGCCAGTAGGTCTTCGGCCGGCCGCAGGGCCACCAGGGCATTGACCCTGGGGTTGAAACGGTCGATCTGCTCCAGGTAGGCCTGCATGACTTCGCGGCAGGACAGCTGTCGCGAGCGAATGGCCTCCGACAATGGCAGGGCGTCCAGCGCGACGATTTCCTGCTGCAGCGTGGCGTGGGGGAGGTTGGTTTCGAAACGAGTCATTCACAGGCTCCGGGCAGTGGCGAGCAGGTCGCGGCGTTGGCGGCGCTCCAGGGCGGCGGGGGCGCCTTCGCGCAGATAGCAGGTGGCGATGAGGCCGACGAAGGAGGCGAAGAGCACGTAGTAGGCAGGAGCCACCGGCGTGCCGCCCACCTGGGTCAGCCAGGTGACGATGAACGGCGCGAAGCCGCCGAACAGCATCACCGCCACGTTGTAGGCCAGCGCCAACCCGGTGGAGCGCACTCGGGTGGGGAATTGCTCGGCGACGCTGGTGGGGGCGGGCCCGTACGACACGCCGATCATCGTGCAAAGCAGCAGTTGCATGACCAGCAGGCGCTCGATGCTCGGTGCCTGGGCGACCCAGGAGAACAGCGGATAGACGAGCAGGAAGAAGGACAGGGTGCCGGCGAACAGGACCGGGCGCCGGCCGATGCGGTCCGACAGGGCGCCGGCAATCGGGATGATCAGGGTCATCAGCGCCACTGCCGCCATCTGAACCATGAACACCTGGTCCAGGGGCAGGCCGAGTTGCTTGTGGGCGAAGGTGGGCATGTTCACCAGGACGACGTAGAAGGCCACGGTTCCACTGATGGTGGTGCCCATGGTCACCAGAACGGCGCGGCGATGTTCGCTCAGCACCCGCATCAGGCTGAAGGAATCGCCTTTGTGTTCTTCCTGGGCATCGATGAAGGCTTCGGTTTCCTCCATGTGGCGACGCATCCACAGCCCGACCGGGCCGATCAGCAGACCGAGGATGAACGGAATCCGCCAACCCCAGCTGTCCAGCGCTTCGGGGGAGAGCGTGTGGGTCACCAGGGCGCCCATGCCGGCACCGGCGAATACCGCCAGGCACTGGCCGAAGAGTTGCCAGGCGCCATAGAGGCCCCGGCGGTTGGCGGGCGCGCTTTCTACCAGGAAGGCCGTGGCGCTGGCGTACTCGCCACCGGTGGCGAAGCCCTGGAGCATGCGTGCGATGACGATCAGCAGGGGGGCACCGATGCCGATCGCGGCGTAGTCCGGGGCAAAGGCGATCAGGGCGATGGACAGGGTCATCAGCAGGATGATCAGCTGCATGGCTGCCTTGCGTCCCTTGCGATCCGCGTACATGCCCAGCAGTACACCGCCGACCGGGCGCATGAAGAAGCCGACGCCGAAGGTGGCCAGGGCCATCAGCAGCGAGGCGTACTCGCTGTCGGAGGGGAAGAACAGGCGGGCGATGATGCTGGACAGGAAGCCGTAGACGATGAAGTCGTACCACTCGAGGGCGTTGCCGATAACGGCGGCGGTCACCTGGCGGGCGCGCGAGGTTCCGCTTTGGGTAGCGTGCATGGGGAATCTCCGGAATCTGGTGTTGGGCTAGACGGCATTGGCAGAAGCCTGGGAAGGCGCGGCGGAGTCCTGGAACCAGGTTTCCGTCAGCGCGGCCCAGTACGCGGCGCCGCGCACCAGGATTTCGTCGTTGAAGTCGTATCCGGGGTTGTGAACCATCGGCCGTCCGGCACCGGTGCCGTTGCCGATGAAGAGGTAGCTGCCGGGGCAGCGCTGGAGCATCCAGGCGAAGTCTTCGCTGCCCATCACGGTGGGGGCTTCGAACACCTGGTCGGCGCCGGCGAGTTCTATGCCTATGTGCCGGGCGAAGGCGGTTTCCGCTGGGCTGTTGATCAGCACCGGGTAGGCCGGACGGTGTTCGATGCTGGCGCGGCAGCCGAGGCTTTCGGCCTGGCGGTAGATGATCCCTTTCACGCGCTCCAGCACCTGCTCGCGCACCTGGGCGTCGAGGGCGCGCAGGCTGAGGCGCAGCAGCGCCTGCTGTGGAATCACGTTGGCCGCTTCGCCGGCCTGCAGCGCGCCGACGGTAACCACCGCCGCCTGCTGCGGATCGACGTTGCGTCCGACCACGGTCTGCAGCGCCATCACGGTGCTGGAGGCAGCTACCAGCGGGTCGACGGATAGGTGCGGCATGGAACCGTGGCCACCGACACCTTCGATGACCACTTCCAGCAGGTCCTGGGAGGCCATCAGCGGGCCTGCGTGGAAGCACAGGTGGCCGGCTTCCAGTCCCGGCATGTTGTGCATGCCGAACAGCGCCTCGCACGGGAAACGCTCAAGCAGGCCGTCTTCGAGCATGGCTTCGGCGCCACCCTGGCCTTCTTCGGCCGGCTGGAAGATCAGGTTGAGGGTGCCCTGGAAGTTGCGGGTCGCGGCCAGGTAGCGCGCCGCGCCCAGCAACATGACGGTGTGCCCGTCGTGGCCGCAGGCATGCATGCGACCCGCGTGGCAGCTGCTGTAGGTCAGGCCGGTGTTCTCGACTATGGGCAGGGCGTCCATGTCGGCACGCAGGCCGAGGGTGCGGTTGGAGGCGCCATTGCGCAGCACGCCGACCACACCGGTGCGGCCGATGCCGCTATGCACCTCGTAGCCCCATTCGGTCAGCAGGTGGGCCACCAGGGCAGCGGTGCGCTGCTCTTCGAAGCCGAGTTCGGGGTGGGCGTGGATGTCCTGGCGCAGCGCTTTCAAGTCGGCGTCTACGTCATCGAGCCAGGCCTGGATATGTGCGTAACGGGTCATTGTTCTTGTTCTCCTCGTTGGGGACGACTGCCGCCTTGCGCGGCTGGCCCCCAGCTAACCGCGTGAGCGAAAGGAGAACAATCGAAGGTGGTTCCACAGGGTGGAACCGGGGGGGCGGGGTTTGCCGATGCAGGTTGCGGCGGGCGGCGTTCCACCAGAGCGAAGCGAAACCCAAGGTTGTGGTCTGCAACCTTGGGTTTCGTTCCGCTACCCAACCTCCGGGAGAGCTCGCCTCTCCACGTCAGGGCGATAGCTCAACGTGTGCTGTTTGCCTCGGACATGAGCCGACAACCCTGATGCGGGCTGACCCACGCCGCAGTGTTGCTGCGACCGAGGCCGCTGGCCGTCACGCGTTTGTGCTCGGCGTCGTCGAGGAAACCGCTGGTGGGCACGTACTGCTTCACGTAGCCCTGGCAGTAGTCCGCCGGGTTGCCCATCACGTAGCGGCAGGAACAGTACTCCTTGGCGGTGTAGGCGCTGATGATGTCGGGGAAGGCGGCCAGGTGTGCGCGGTTCTGCCAGGCCAGCGCGGCCAGCAGAATCAGTGCCAGCACCAGCAAACTGAGAACGGGGCGACGGGCGATCACGGCTGCACCTCCGAGGCGAATGCGGCCAGGGCCAGCTTGAGGAAGTCGTTGTGGCGGTAGCTGCCGTCGCGGTCATCGGCGTAGCGCACGATCACCAGTTTCTGGCTGGGTAGCACGTAGAGCGCCTGGCCCCAGTGGCCGAGGGCGGCAAAGGTATCTTCCGGGGCATCCGGCCAGGGCTTGGCGGCGCCTTCGAGCTGGGCGTTGAGCCACCAGTGGCCGCCGGGCACGGCCTCTCCGGGCTTGGCCGGGTCCGGCCGGTAGTCGGCGAAGGGTTTGCGGTTGAAGGCGACCCAGTCCACCGGCAGCAATTGACGCTCGCCCCAGCGGCCGCCGCGCTGCATCAGCAGGCCGACGCGCGCCAGGTCGCGGGCGGTCAGGTAGCTGTAGGAGGAACCGACGTAAGTGCCCGCGGCATCGGTTTCCCAGACGGCCGAGCGAATGCCCAGGGGCTCGAACAGCGCCGTCCAGGGGTACTCCGCGTAGGCCTGCTCGCCGACCATGCCGCGCAGCGCGGCGGAGAGCACGTTGGTGTCGCCACTGGAGTAGCGGAAGCGCTTGCCGGGTACGGCATCCAGCGGGTGATCGGCGGTGAAGGCGGCCATGTTGTCGCGGCCGCGGGTGTAGAGCATGGCCACCACCGAGGATTTCAGCGGCGCGTACTCGTAGTCCTCCTGCCAGGCGAGGCCCGAGGCCCAGTGCAGCAGGTGGTCGATGCGGACATTGGAGTGGCCGGCGAAGTCCGGAAAGTAGCGCGCCACCGGGTCGTCGAGTTTGAAGCGGCCTTCGCCGTAGGCAACACCCATTACCGAGGCCAGCAGGCTCTTGCTCACCGACCAGGTGAGGTGCGGGGTCTCGGCGCGGGTTGGGCCGGCATAGTGTTCATAGATGAGCTCGCCGTCGCGGATGACAACCACGGCATCGCTGCGCACACCTGTGCGACTCTGATCGTCACGATTGGGAAAGGCATAGGCCTCGAAGGCCTGCACGGCGGCGCCGCTGGGTGCGGGGCCTTGCTGCCAGTCGGCGGCGGGCCAGGTTTCGGCCTGGGCCAGACTGGCGCAAAAGCCGAGCGCCAGGCCCAGCTGGCCTACGAAGGGGACGGGCATCGAAGGGCCTCTTCTGGTTATGAAAAGGCGCAACCTAGCATGGGGCTCATGACGGCAAAAAGCGCCGAACGCGCCGACTAATGCGGCTACCCGGCGCGATAGGTCAGTTCAGCGGGGCAATCGGTAGTCGTCTGGCCCCATCAGGTCGATGCCGCACTCCAGGTTCTCGATCCAGTAGAGAAAGGCGCTGATCATCTCGCGGCCGACAAAGGGCCGGCCATGCTGCGGCACGATCATCTCCACGTCCATGCCACGCACCATCTCGGCCCAAAGCCGGCAGATCTTGTTGCTGGCCATGTAACGGCGGTGGAAGCCTTCCATGTTCGGCACGTGGTTGATGAAGTCACGCACCGGCGTGGCGTCATCCACCAAGGAGGCGCCCATGTCGCCCGAGAAAAGGATGCGGCTGACCGGGTCGTAGAGCTGGAAGTTGCCCACCGAGTGGAGGAAGTGCGCCGGCACGGCTTTCAGGTGGCAGCGACCGAGAGTGATGGACTGGCCTCGGTCGGGCAGGGCGATGATGCGGTCGTAGGTGGAAATGCCGTGGCTGATGGCCAGGTAGTTGGCGGTCAGGTGCGGCAGGAAGCGTGCCCAGAGCTTGGAGCAGATTACCCGCGCACGGGTGTGCAGCAGCCACTTGTCCAGGGAGGCGATGATGTCCGGGTCCTGGTGGGAGGCGAAGATGTAGGTCAGGTCCTGCACCGGCATGTGCTTGGACAGTTCAAGCGACAGCGGGGTGTAGGTCAGGTCGCCGCCCGGGTCCAGTAGCAGGTATTGCTCGTGGTCGGTGATCAGGAACTGGTTGGACTGCACGCCGTCGCCGCTGACCAGATCGTCGAACATCAGGCATTGATGGGAGCCGTTGTCGAACAGCACGATGGGGTCGCGACGCATGTAAACCTCGGTAGGAAAAGCGACGCGCAGATGTAAGGCATTTCTGATGGTCGAGTCCTGACCTGGATCAAGACGCGATTGTGAGAGGCCGAATGAGGTGTGGGCGCGAATGCGTTCGCGCCCACGGTTCTTCAGATGCCCAGGGCGACGAGGGCCTTCTCCAGCCGCTTGGCCCGTGGCCCGCTGGCGATATCCAGTACGCCCTGGTCGCGCTGCCAAAGCGTGGCGCAGTCCGCAGGGCCGTTGGCGAAGGCGGCATCCAGCTCGGGTTTGAGTGCCTTGAACTCGGCGAAGAGCGCCGCCAGAAAAAGGTGCATAGCCGAGGCCGTGGCGCAGTGTCGGGAGACTTCCGCGGCGCCTGTGAGCAAGCCCAGCAGACGCAGTTGCAGGGCTTGGGGCCAGGCACTGTCGCGGCCAATGCCATAGAGCCAGGCGACCAGCGCAGCGAGGACGTGGAGATCCTCGATGCTGCGGAAGGGTTTCACGTAGGCATCCCAGCCATCGCCCGCCAGACGCTCGCAGTGGGCGGCTTCCAGGTGCAGGCGTGCATGGGGGATGTCAGGCATCAGCGGCAGCGGCTTGAGTTGTTCGACGCGCACACCGGGAGCACCGTTGCGCACCACCGCCAGGGCCAGGCGCGGAGATTCGCCCTCGGCTTCTTCGCGGGCAGCTACCAGCAGCCAGTCGGCGGCGTCGCCCGCGGTGACGAAATCCTTGCGGCCGCTGAGGCTGAGGCCGGTCAGGCGGGTCTGCATGTCCGCCGGGCGCACGCTGCGGTTCTCGGTGACGCACAAGGCGCCCAGACTCAGCGGCGCCGAGGGCCAGAGCAGGCGCAACGCGCCCTGGTAACCGGCGAGGAAGGCCAGCCCCGGGGTGGGGGCCAGCTTGCCGCCGAGCACCGCCAGTTCGAAGGGCGTGACTTCGCCCAGACGGTCCAGCAGGGTGCCGTACCAGTCATCAAGGCGTTGATCGGACGGCAGGCGGGCAGAGGCTTCGAGCAGGCGTTGCCAGGGCATTGGAGAACTCCTTGGGGGCTGTCATACAAGCATCACGCCACCGTCATGGTGGTGACACCGGGTCTACCTAGCCTGAGCTTGCACAACAAGATCGTCCGGCTGCAACCGGGATCGAGCCGGCCTACGGAGGCTTATTCATGACCCAGATCGCCATGACCCGCGACAGTGTCGCACCCAACGGGAAAAGCCCTCGCCGCCTGCAGGCCGAGCGCCTGGAAGGCATCGCTGCGCTGCGTGAGGCACAGGCCCTGCGTTTTCGTGTGTTCAGCGCCGAGTTCGACGCCAAGCTGCAAGGCGCCGAGTTCGGTCTCGACATGGATGACTACGATCCGCACTGCGAGCACATCGGCGTGCGCGACCTGGACAGCGGCGAGCTGGTCGCCACCACCCGCCTGCTCGACCACCAGGCCGCCCGCGACCTGGGCCGCTTCTACAGCGAAGAGGAGTTCAGCCTCCATGGGCTCGGCGAATTGCAGGGCCCGGTGCTGGAAATCGGCCGTACCTGCGTCGACCCGGCTTACCGTAACGGTGCCACCATCGCCGTGCTCTGGGGTGAACTGGCCGAGGTGCTGAACCAGGGCGGTTACCGCTACCTGATGGGCTGCGCCAGCATTCCGATGCAGGACGGCGGTATCCAGGCCCAGGCCATCATGCAGCGCCTGCGCGAGCGTTACCTGTGCACCGAATACCTGCGCGCCGAGCCGAAGAACCCGCTGCCCATTCTGGAGCTGCCGGGCAACGTGATCACCGAGATGCCGCCGCTGCTCAAGGCGTACATGCGCCTGGGGGCGAAGGTCTGCGGCGAGCCGTGCTGGGACCCGGATTTCCAGGTCGCCGACGTGTTCATCCTGCTCAAGCGCGACGAGCTCTGCCCGCGCTACGCCCGTCACTTCAAGGCCGCGGTCTGAGGCCAGGCATGCTGAAGTCCGTACGTTTCTACGCGCGTGTGGCCCGCCTGCTGGCGGTGATCGGCCTCGGCCTTTCGCTGGCCGCCTGGGTCGGTGTGCTGGAACGCCTTGGGCGGGGGCAGATGATGGCCACCCGGCAGCGCTTGACCCGCTGGTTCCTGGCCCGGCTGTCTGGCGCACTGCCATTTCGTGTTCGCGTGAGTGGTCGCGTGCCCGAGCAGCCGATGCTGTGGGTCAGCAACCATGTCTCCTGGACCGACATCCCGCTGCTTGGCGCCGTGGCGCCGCTGTCCTTCCTGTCCAAGGCCGAGGTTCGCTCCTGGCCGGTGGCCGGCTGGCTGGCACACAAGGCCGGCACCCTGTTCATCCGTCGGGGTTCGGGGGATAGCGGCCTGGTTGGCCAGCAGCTCGCCCGTCACCTCAGGGATGGACGCCATCTGCTGATCTTCCCGGAAGGCACCACCACCGATGGCAGCCTGCTGAAGACGTTCCACAGTCGCCTGTTGACCAGCGCGGTGGAGACGGAAGTGCCGGTGCAGCCGGTTGCCATCCGCTATCTGCGTGACGGCCAGCGCGATGAGATCGCACCTTTCATCGGCGAGGACGATCTGCTTTCGCACCTGGTGCGCCTGCTGCGCAGCGACCGCGCCGAGGTGGAGATCCAGTTGCTCGAGCCCATTCCCAGTGAGGGCCTGAGTCGCACGGTGATCAGTCAAAAAGCGAAGAGCGCCGTGCAACGGGCGCTCTTCGGTGAGGACGAAGACGAGGCCCTCGCCGCCTGAGTGGTGGTCAGGCCTTGTCCCTGTCCGGCCAGCGAATCGGCGGCACCGTGAGGATGTCGCAGTCCAGCTCGCGCATGGCGGCGTCGGCCACGCTGCCGATCAGGAGGCGTTTCATCCCTGTCAGCCCACGCGTGCCCATCACCAGCAGGTCGATGGGCTCACGCTCCAGTACACGACGCAGCGCCGTCATTGGCTGGCCTTCTTCGACCAGGCGCTGGTCGATCACGGAGCCCAGTTCTTCCTCGAGCAGAAACCTGTCCAGTGCGGCGGTGGCCCGTAGTCGTTCTTCGGCGGCGTAGTCGCCGGGAATCGCTCCGGCACCAGCACCAGCCGCCAGCATCACGGCGCCTCCCAGCGGGTCGAAGGCGTACAGCGCCTTGGCGCCTGCCTTGGGTAGCAGACCCAGCTCATGGGCGGCGCGCACGGCCTGAGCGGAGGCCGTGGAGCAATCCAGGGCCAGCAGCGGCATCAGGTAGTCGTCCTCGGCGGCCCTGTTCACCAGCAGGATCGGCACATGGCTGGTGCGCACCAGGCGCTCCAGGGTGGTGCCGACGAAGATGTCGCGCAGCGGATTCTTGCGGTGGCTGCCGACCACCAGCAGGTCGATGTCGGCCCAGCGGGTGCAGTCGGCAATGTGCTTGGCTGGGTCGCCCACTTCCACCCAGACTTCCGGGGCGCGACCGCCCAGCTCGGTGAAGAAGTCCAGCTGATCATTGAGGTAGCGGCGCACCTGCTCCACTTCCAGTTCGACGCGCAGTTGCGGTTGGTCTTCGTCGACCACATGGAGGATGAACCAGGGGCACTCGAACTGTCGGGCCAGTCGGGCCGCACGCCGCAGGGCGCGGTCGGATCGGTTGGAAAGGTCGGTCGCCAGCATCAGCGCTTTCATCGGGCACCTCCTGAAATGGTTGCTTAATCCATTCCACTGCAGGTGTAGGAATTTTCCCTTGATACAGGTCAATCGATGATCGGCTGGGGACCTGCGAACTGCAGCAGCAGGGGGTAGAACTGACGGAAGTCATCGCTAAGGGGCCGGTACAGGGCTTCCAGTTCGGCCATAGCGCCGTCCAGTGCTTCCGGTCGCGAGATGCGCCGGGACATGCCGGCGATGACCAGTTCCAGGGTTTCGAACTCGCGGTAGCTACCCAGCCAGTCCTGGGCAGCCATGCGCGGCGCGATCAGGGCCAGGCGGCCAGGCAATTGCGGTTCGGCAACCAGCACTTGGTACACGTGGCGTGTGAAGGCATCCAGTGGCTCGGCGGCATAGAGATTCCAGTCGCGAGCCAGGCAATGATCGAAGAACACGTCCAGCAGGATGCCCGCGAAACGCCGCCGCTCGCTGGGGAAACGCAGCTTGGCCTGGGTGATCAGCGGGTGGCTGTCGGTGAAGGCGTCGATGCGCCGGTGCAAGCGGATAGCCGCTTCGATATCCGCCGGCCAGCGCCCGGCCAGCGGCCCTTTGACGAAGTCGCCGTAGAGGCTGCCGAGCAGTTGCGCAGGCTGCGAGCCGCCAAGGTGGAGGTGGGCGAGGTAATTCATCAGCTGAGCTTAACCCGAGGACGGTTCTATCATGACGGTCGATGATGACTATCGTCACAAACGATCTGCGTATCGTTTTTTATCGATATAAAGTTCGTTCCATTCCGATATACGACAGCGGCCATGAACACCTCCATCGACCTCGACGAAATCATCAAGGCACTGGCTCACCCCGTGCGACGCGAGATGCTCCAGTGGCTCAAGGAGCCGGAGAAGTATTTCGACGAGCAGGAACACCAGCCCTTCGAGATCGGCGTTTGCGCCGGCAAGTTCGACCAGCGCTGCGGACTGTCCCAGTCCACCGTGTCGGCTCACCTGGCGACCTTGCAGCGCGCCGGGCTGGTGACCAGCCGAAAGCTGGGTCAATGGAATTTCTTCAAACGCAACGAAGCCGTCATCGCTGAATTCCTTCGCCAGATGAGCGACGAGCTGTAACTGCAGCACCTGCCAAAACCCGAAAACCTTCCAGGAGCAGGCCCATGCCTACTGCGCTTCTCGTCCTCGCCTTGTCCGCTTTTGCGATAGGCACCACTGAGTTCGTCATCATGGGCCTGCTGCCCGAGGTGGCCGCCGACCTTGGCGTGACCATCCCCGGCGCCGGCTGGCTGGTCACCGGCTATGCCCTGGGCGTGGCCATCGGAGCACCCTTCATGGCCATGGCGACAGCCAGGTTGCCGCGCCGTGGCGCGCTCCTGGTGCTGATGGGGGTGTTCATCGTCGGCAACCTGCTGTGCGCCATCGCCGCCAACTACGACCTGCTGATGCTGGCGCGAGTCGTCACTGCACTCTGCCATGGCGCCTTCTTCGGCATCGGTTCGGTGGTGGCCGCGAGCCTGGTGCCGGCCAATCGCAAGGCCTCTGCGGTGGCCCTGATGTTCACCGGCCTGACCCTCGCTAACGTGCTCGGCGTACCCCTGGGCACTGCCCTCGGCCAAGTCGCCGGCTGGCGTTCCACCTTCTGGGCCGTGACCTTGATCGGCGTTGTAGCGCTGATCGGCCTGTGGCGAGTGCTGCCGCGCCAGCATGACGAGGAAGCCACCGACATCCGTGCCGAATTCGCTGCCCTGCGTGGTGCCGGGCTGTGGCTGGCGCTGTCCACCACCGTGCTGTTCTCCGCCGCGGTCTTCTGCATCTTCACCTACGTTGCGCCGCTGCTTGGCGAGGTGACCGGCGTTTCGCCCCGTGGCGTGACCTGGAGCCTGCTACTGATCGGCCTCGGCCTGACCCTGGGCAATGTGATCGGTGGCCGTTTGGCCGACTGGAAGCTGGCCCAGACCCTGATGGGCGTGTTCGTCGCCCTGGCCGTCGCTTCCAGTGCCCTGACCTGGACCAGCGCTGCGTTGATCCCCACGGAAATCACCCTGTTCCTCTGGGCCACGGCCGCCTTCGCCGCGGTGCCGGCCCTGCAGGTCAACGTCGTGAACTTCGGCAGTGCTGCCCCGAATCTGGTTTCCACCCTGAACATCGGCGCCTTCAACGTGGGCAATGCCCTCGGCGCCTGGGTCGGCGGCCTGGTCATCAGCCAGGGCTACGGCCTCACCACTGTCCCCCTGGCCGCTGCCGTGCTGGCGATCCTCGCCCTGATAGCGACCCTGCTCACCTTCAGCAACCGTAATCCCGAGCTGCAAGCGGCTCTCGACTGACCCGAGGTAAACGTCATGCCTACGCTCTTCGACCCGATCAAGATCGGCGACCTGGAACTTTCCAACCGCATCATCATGGCGCCGCTGACCCGCTGCCGCGCCGACGAGGGCCGGGTGCCCAACGCCCTGATGGCCGAGTACTACACACAGCGCGCCTCTGCGGGGCTGATCATCAGCGAAGCCACCTCCGTCACGCCCCTGGGCGTCGGCTATCCGGATACCCCCGGCATCTGGTCCGACGAGCAGGTGAAGGGCTGGAGCAACATCACCAAGGCGGTACACGCCAACGGCGGCAAGATCGTCCTCCAGCTGTGGCACGTGGGTCGTATCTCCGACCCGAGCTTCCTGGGCGGCGAGGCCCCGGTGGCGCCCAGCGCCATCGCTGCCAAGGGCCATGTCAGCCTGCTGCGTCCGCTGCGCGACTACCCGGTGCCGCGCGCCCTGGAGACCGAAGAGATCGCCGACATCGTCGAGGCCTACCGCGTGGGTGCCGAGAACGCCCAGGCCGCCGGTTTCGACGGTGTGGAAATCCACGCAGCCAACGGCTACCTGCTGGACCAGTTCCTCCAGGACGGCACCAACAAGCGCACCGACCAGTACGGCGGCGCCATCGAGAATCGCGCGCGCCTGCTGCTGGAAGTCACTGATGCGGCGATCAAGGTGTGGGGCGCCGGCCGCGTCGGCGTGCACCTGGCACCGCGTGCCGACTCCCATGACATGGGTGACTCCGACCTGGCCGCAACCTTCAGCTATGTCGCCCGTGAACTGGGCAAGCGTGGCGTTGCCTTCATCTGCGCCCGCGAGAAGGAAGGTGAGGACAGCCTCTCGCCGCAACTGAAGGAAGCTTTCGGCGGCGTATTCATTGCCAACGAACGTTTCACCCGGGACAGCGCCAGTGCCTGGCTGGAAAGCGGCAAGGCCGATGCCGTGGCCTTCGGCATCCCCTTCATCGCCAACCCCGACCTGCCTGAGCGCCTGCGCCTGGATGCGCCGCTGAACGAGCCGCGTCCGGAACTCTTCTATGCCAAGGGCCCGGTGGGCTACATCGACTACCCGCGCCTGTAACAGCCTTTGGATTGGTTCTGTTTGCATGACGTGTTGCAAGTAGATGCATTGCCCGTAGGAGCTGGCTTGCCAGCGAATGGCCCTGTTTCGCTGGCAAGCCAGCTCCTACAAGGCTCTCGGCCCGATGGTAAATCTCTCGCAACAGCTAACGCAGACATAGCGAATGAATTCGCCCCTACAGCTGAGCCCAAAGTTCCGTTTCCTCTGGTAGCTTTGCATCCATTGCCCGTCCGTCGGGATCGCCTCAGGTGGAACCCGGCGGCGATTCGTGTGACCAATGGAGTCCGGCCTGAGTCTCTGGGCCGTAAGCGACATGCCAAAGGAAGCCCGCATGCACACATCACTACGCCCCCTCGTTGCCCTGCTCGCTGCCTTGGCGCTGCCCGCCCACGCGAGCTGGTACCTGGACAACGAGTCATCGCGGATATCCTTCATCTCCACCAAGGCCGGCAGCATCTCCGAGGTGCACCGATTCCTCACCCTGCACGGCAAGATCGGCCCGGATGGCCAGGCGCGCCTGCGCGTCGAGCTGGAGTCGGTGAGCACCGGCGTTCCGCTGCGTGACCTGCGTTTGCGGGAGCAGTTCTTCGAGATCGCCAAGTACCCCGAGGCCGAGGTGGTCGCGCAGCTCGACCTGCGCCCCATCACCGACCTGGCCCCCGGTGCCCAGCTGGAGCTGGGCCTGCCGTTGACGGTGAAAATTCGCGACAAGGAGCAGCAATACCGTGCCGAACTCCTGGCCACGCGCCTGGACGATCACCGCTTCCAGGTAGTGACCCTGGCGCCGCTGGTGCTGCAGGTGGAGGACTTCGGCCTGACCACGGCGCTGGATGAGCTGCGCAAACTGGCCGGTCTGCCGGGAATCAGCCTGTCGGTGCCGGTAGGGGCCGTGCTGATCTTCACGGAGCGCTGATGGGACAGATCTTCCCGTGGAAGTCCGGCAACCGCTTCGAGCTGTTGATTGACGGCCCGCAGTTCTTTCCGACCATGCTCACCGCCATCGCCCGCGCGGAGTACCAGGTCGCGCTGGAGCTCTATCTGGTGGAAGACGGCCAATGCAGCGAAGCACTGGTCGACGCCCTGTGTGTCGCGGCCGTGCGGGGTGTTCGCGTGCGTTGCCTGTTCGACGGCTTCGGCTGCCTGCGTCTGGGTGCGGCGCTGCGTGAGCGGCTGACCGACGCCGGGGTGTTGCTGCAGTTCTACAACCCTATCCGCTGGCGGCGCGGCTTCAGCAACCTGTACCGCGACCACCGCAAGATTCTGGTGGTGGACGATCGCCTGGCGTTTGTCGGCGGCACCGGCTCCACGGATGAGTTCTGGAGCCCAGCCGAGGAGACCAGCCGTTGGCACGAGGTGATGGTGGCCATTGAGGGGCCGCTGGTGGCGCACTGGCAACTGATCTTCGACTACCAGTGGCTGGCCAACCTCGGCCGCCGTCCCTGGAAACCAGGGGAGGCGCCGGGGCTCGCCCATCTGCCGCCTTATCCGGCGGTAGGCGAGGGCCTCGGACGCCTGGCCTATGCCGACGCCAGCCAGCATCGCGATATCGTCCAGTCGCTGGCACGCAGCATTCGCACGGCGCGCAACCGCGTGTGGCTGGCCACGCCTTATTTCCTGCCGAGCTGGAAGGTTCGTCGTGCGCTGATCAAGGCCGCGCGACGGGGTGTCGAAGTGCGTCTGCTGCTGACCAGCCGGCACACCGATCACCCACCGGTGCGCTTCGCGGGCCAGCGTTACTACCCGCGCCTGCTGCGTGCCGGGGTGCGGATATTCGAGTACCAGCAGCGCTTCCTGCACCTGAAGATGGTGCTGGCGGATGACTGGGTCAGCGTTGGCTCCTGCAACTTCGACCACTGGAATCTGCGCTTCAACCTGGAAGCCAACCTCGAAGCGATGGACCCGAGCTTTACCGAGGCGGTGGCTACCTGCATGCGCCAGGATTTCTCCGATAGCCGCGAAATCACCATGGAGGACTGGCATGCGCGCCCGCTGAGCAAGCGTTTGCGCCAGCGTCTCTGGGGATGGCTGGATCGACTGGTGGTGAACCTGCTCGACCGCCGCCGCTAGGAGCGCGAAGCCGGGGCCGCACTTTCGTCGGGTGTGCGCGGGTCGACGCCGGGCTAGGCTTGCTCCACTACTACAAGAGGGAGTGGCTGCATGGGCCGCCGATACCTGCCGATCCTGCTGCTTTTTGCCGTGCTGGGCGGCTGTTCCACGCCGGGTGCCTTCTTCGGCGCCACTGAAGGGCCGCCGTTCCAGGCCGCTGCACCCAGTGACGGTGAGCACGCGCTGGTCTACCTCTACCGACCGCAGAGCGAATGGGCGGACCAGGAGTTGGAGGCCCCAGGCATTTTCCTCAACAACGAGCTGATCGGCAGTCTGCCAAGCAACGGCTACCTGGCGCTGGAGTTCGACGCCGCCAGCTACAAGCTGGAGATGCGCCGACCGCTCTTCGGCAGCTACTGGACCTTGTTCGCAGACGGCCCGCTGGATTTCACCCTCATCACCTCCTTTGCCCTGGACGCCACGGCCGGGCGAACGTACTACCTGCGCTACGACGAGCTGGATCCGCCGCCGAAGAACAGCGAACAGCCCAACGCCGGCAATGGCCCCCTGCAACTGGTAGAGGCGTCCCTGGGCAGCCAGGAAATCACCACGACCCGTCAGGTGCAGCCGAGCGAACGCATTGCCGCCAGCGGTGACCGGGTCCGACCGCAGGAGGGGTTCTGGCGCGGAGTTGGCCGGGCGCTGGACAAGATTGGCATCTGAGTTGTGCCATCCGTCCTTGTAGTAGGGGCCTATTACCCGCCGCCGAAAGGCGCCGGGGATAATTGGCTACCCTTTGAAGCCTCAGGGCTTCCAATCCAGGAGGATGCGAAATGGCCGCGAAGAAGATTCTGATGCTGGTTGGCGACTACGCCGAAGACTACGAAACCATGGTGCCGTTCCAGGCCCTGCTGATGGTTGGCCACACGGTGCATGCCGTGTGTCCGGACAAGATCGCCGGGCAGACCGTGCGGACTGCCATCCATGACTTCGAAGGCGACCAGACCTACAGCGAGAAGCCTGGCCACAACTTCGCCCTCAATTTCGACTTCGCCAAGGTCAAGGCAGAAGACTACGACGCCCTGCTGATTCCCGGTGGCCGCGCGCCGGAATACCTGCGCCTGAATGCCTCGGTGCTGGAGTTGGTGAAGGCCTTCGACAAGGCTGGCAAGCCCATCGCTGCCGTTTGCCATGGTGCGCAACTGCTGGCAGCCGCCGGCGTGCTGGAAGGCCGCGAGTGCAGCGCCTACCCGGCGTGCGGCCCGGAAGTCCGGCTGGCCGGTGGTCAGTATGTGGATATCCCGGTGGACGCCGCCCATACCCAAGGCAACCTGGTGACCGCCCCGGCCTGGCCGGCCCATCCCGCCTGGCTGGCGGGGTTCCTCAAGTTGCTCGGGACGAAGATCGAGCTATAAGGCGCGTAGGGTGGAAACCGCTGTTCGTTTCCACCATTTAGGTCATGCCGGACTCCGAAGATTGATCGGTGAAGCGTGATCCACCCTACGCCGATGCGCCATAACACTGACTTGGAGGCACGCCATGTGCGAGCTGTACGTCAAGGCTGATCCCATCCTCTACGAGTCCCGCTCGCGCTCGCTGCGCATCCGTGGCGTGGTGACCACCCTGCGCCTGGAGAACCAGTTCTGGGACATCCTGCGGGAGATCGCCGAAGTGGACGGCATGACCACCAACCAGCTCATCACCAAGCTCTATGACGAGGTGATGGAGTACCGCGGCGAGGTGGTCAACTTCGCGTCTTTCCTGCGGGTCAGCTGCACCCGCTACCTGGCTCAGCGCCGCGCCACGGTGGTCGAGCTGCCAAAGGCGCGAGTGAGCACCTGACGGATATCTTCACAGCCTCGCGAGCTAGAGCGAGACAAGGCATAAACAGCCGAGGAAGCGGAGTTTACGACTGTAAATGAGCATTCCGAGGCTGTTTATAACGCCGTATCGCCGACGCGCAGCAGGCTGCTTTCAGCAGACCTGTTCGACCCAGTCGTTCAGGTTGTAATAGTTGGTCACGCGGGCGATCTTGCCGCAGTGGATGTGGAAGAAGGCGCCGGCTGGCAGCACGTAAGTCTGGCCCTTGGCCGGCGGCAAGCCCTCATCGTCGGACAGGTACTGGCCGTGCACCACGAACTCGGCGGCTGCGCGGCTGCCGTCAGCACTCTGCATCACCACGATGTCGGACAGGCGCTCCTTGTAGCAGCGGTTCATCTTCTCCATGAAGGCGGTGAAGGCGGCTTTGCCCTGCTGGCGTTCGCCCTGGTTGATGTCATGCACGACATCCTCGCTGAGCAGGGCGAGGAACGCCGGCATATCTCCGGCGTTGAAGGCGTTGTAATAGGCTTGCACCAGTTCGGTAGCGGTCATGGTTGGGTTCCTGTCGCAATGGGGTCATTCGGTCCGTGCCCGGCATGATAGGTTCTTGACCCAGGCCCGGCTTAGCCAGGGGCGTCATCCACATCGCCAGAACGACCGCTCCCATGCACATCCGTATTCTCCAGGGCGCCGCCATCGCGCCCCATATCGAAGACCTCGCACGCCTTCGCCTGACGGTGTTCCGCGAGTTTCCCTATCTCTACGACGGCACGCTCGAGTACGAGGCGCGCTACCTGGCCACCTATGCCGAGTCACCGGAAAGCCTGTTCGTCCTGGCCCTGGATGGCGAGCGGGTCGTGGGTGCTTCGACGGGCCTGCCGATGTCGGATGAAACAGATGAGTTTCAGCGGCCCTTCCGCGAGCAGGGCTGGGACCCGGAGCGCATTTTCTATTTCGGCGAGTCGGTGCTGCTCCCGGAGCACCGCGGTGCTGGCCTGGGCGTGCTCTTCTTCGCCGAGCGTGAAAGTTACGCACGGCGTCTAGGACGGTTCGAGCATTGCGCCTTCTGCGCGGTGGAACGCCCGCACGATCATCCACGCCGCCCGCCCGACTACCAGCCCCTGAATGAATTCTGGGCGCGGCGTGGCTATCGCCATCACCCGGAACTGCGCACCGCATATCACTGGCGCGACCTGGACGAGGAAACCGAGTCGGCCAAGCCCATGTCTTTCTGGCTCAAGGAGCTCAATCCATGATCAGGATCGCCGCCTGCCAGTACGCCATCGAGCTCCATGAAAGCTGGGGTGCGTACGCCACTCACCTGGAGAGCCTCTGCGCAGAGGCTGCCGAGGCCGGTGCAAAGTTGCTGGTGCTGCCTGAGTACGCAGGCCTGGTGCTGGCCGGTCAGTTATCGCCGGCTGAGCGGGGTGACTTGCAGGCCTCTATCGCGGGTGTCCAGCCGTTGCTGCAGGACTGGCGCGCACTGTGCGCCGGCATCGCGGCCAAGCTCGGAGTCTACCTGCAGCCCGGCAGCCTGCCGGTGCGCGATGCGGATGGGTTGTATCGCAACCGCGCGTGGCTGTTCGGTCCGGGGGGCGAACTGGGCTTCCAGGACAAACTGATCATGACCCGCTTCGAGCGCGAACAGTGGGGCATCGCAGCGGGGCAAGGGCTCAAGGTGTTTGACACGGCACTGGGGCGTCTGGGCATCCTGATCTGCTACGACAACGAGTTCCCGATGCTGGCCCGCACCCTGGCCGAAGGCGGCGTCGACCTGATCCTCGCCCCCAGTTGCACCGACACCGAGGCCGGCTACCACCGTGTACGCATCGGCGCCCAGGCCCGCGCCCTGGAAAACCAGATCGCCGTGCTGCAGGCGCCCACCGTCGGCCTGGCGCCCTGGTCGCCGGCCCTGGACGAAAACATCGGCCGCGCCGGCCTTTATGTACCGCCGGACTACGGCATGCCGAGCAATGGTGTGATCGCCGAAAGCCCTGAGCTATGCCCCGCGACCAGCCAGTGGCTGGTCTGCGACCTGGACCTGGACGAGGTGCGCCGGGTGCGCCAGGAAGGGCAGGTGTTCACGCGCCGGGATTGGCCTGAGCAGTTCGAGCAGGCGACGCTTCTGTAGGATGGGTGGAGCTTGCGATACCCATCAGCCATGTCCCAATAGACTCTATAGGTCTCGCTCCGCTCGCCCCATCCTACATACGGCTCCAACGCAAAACCGCAAGAACGAAAAAGCCCGGCACATGGCCGGGCTTTTCATGCAGCGATGAAGGCTTACTTCACTTCCACCGCCAGGTTCTCGGCGATCTTCTGTTGCCAGATCGCCGGGCCGGTGATGTGTACCGACTCGCCCTTGGTGTCGACGGCGACGGTCACCGGCATGTCCTTCACTTCGAACTCGTAGATGGCTTCCATACCCAGTTCGGCGAAGGCCAGGACCTTGGACTTCTTGATCGCCTGGGCCACCAGGTAGGCGGCGCCGCCAACGGCCATCAGGTAGACGGCCTTGTTGTCCCTGATCGCGTCAATGGCGATGGGGCCGCGCTCGGACTTGCCGATCATGCCCAGCAGGCCAGTGCTCTCGAGGATCTGGCGGGTGAACTTGTCCATGCGAGTGGCGGTGGTCGGGCCTGCCGGGCCAACCACTTCGTCGCCTACCGGATCGACCGGGCCGACGTAGTAGATGAAGCGGCCTTTCAGGTCCACCGGCAGTTCTTCACCCTTGTTCAGCATATCGACCATGCGCTTGTGCGCAGCGTCGCGGCCGGTCAGCATCTTGCCGTTGAGCAGGACGGTTTCGCCCGGCTTCCAGCTCTGCACTTCTTCCGGGGTCAGGGTGTCGAGGTCGACACGGCGGGCCGAGGGGCCGGCTTCCCAGACGATTTCCGGATAGGCGTCCATCGGCGGCGCTTCCAGTTCGGCCGGGCCGGATCCGTCGAGCACGAAGTGGGCGTGACGGGTGGCGGCGCAGTTGGGGATCATGCACACCGGCAGCGACGCGGCGTGAGTCGGGTAGTCCATGATCTTCACGTCGAGCACGGTGGTCAGGCCGCCCAGGCCTTGGGCACCGATGCCCAGCTGGTTGACCTTCTCGAACAGCTCGAGGCGCATTTCTTCGATCTTGTTGTGCGGGCCGCGGGCTTTCAGCTCATGGATGTCGATGGACTCCATCAGCACTTCCTTGGCCATTACCGCGGCTTTCTCGGCGGTACCGCCGATGCCGATGCCGAGCATGCCCGGCGGGCACCAGCCGGCGCCCATGGTCGGGACGGTCTTCAGGACCCAGTCGACGATGGAGTCGGACGGGTTGAGCATGGCCATCTTCGACTTGTTCTCGGAGCCGCCGCCCTTGGCCGCGACGTCCACTTCCACGGTGTTACCCGGGACGATGGAGTAGTGGATGACTGCCGGAGTGTTGTCCTTGGTGTTCTTACGGGCGCCGGCCGGGTCAGCCAGGATGGAGGCGCGCAGGACGTTCTCGGGCAGGTTGTAGGCGCGACGCACGCCCTCGTTGATCATGTCGTCCACGCTCATGGTGGCGCCGTCCCAGCGCACGTCCATGCCGACGCGGACGAACACGGTGACGATACCGGTGTCCTGGCAGATCGGGCGATGGCCAGTGGCGCACATGCGGGAGTTGATCAGGATCTGCGCCATGGAGTCGCGCGCGGCGGGCGACTCTTCACGCAGGTAGGCCTCGTGCATGGCCTGGATGAAATCCACGGGGTGGTAGTAGGAAATGAACTGCAGGGCGTCGGCGACACTCTGGATCAGATCATCTTGCTTGATCACGGTCATGGGTGCGCTCCTCTTGGAAGGGAACATCAGGGAAGCGCCGGACCACGACCCGGCGCGCTTGCAGGCTAAAAAGGCGCGGCAGTATAGCGCGTGGCGTCTGCCGGGCACAGTCGCCGGCAGTCGACCTTGGTCGGTTGTCGGACACTTCCTACGCACTAGGCATTTTGTGATCACAGGCGTACATTGAAGGCATGGTGCCATTACGGGAAGGAGCCCATGAGCCCATCCAGCCAGCGGATCAGCCATAGAGCCCTACAGAGTCTGCTACTGAAGCGCTTTGGCATGGCTGTGGCCACCTACTCGATGGTCCTGCTGTTGTGCTGGGTCGCGATGATCGGTGACCTGTTCCGGGTGTCGGCGAGCACTGCCCTGATCGGTTCCGGCCTCGTCGCCCTTTCCCAGTTCGTACTGTTCTGGCTGTTCATCAGCGGGCACAACCTCCGCTTCACCGACC
Organism: Pseudomonas sp. D(2018); assembly: GCF_005502555.1. Lineage (NCBI taxonomy): Bacteria > Pseudomonadati > Pseudomonadota > Gammaproteobacteria > Pseudomonadales > Pseudomonadaceae > Pseudomonas > Pseudomonas sp. D(2018). The sequence continues at coordinate 79,292 of NZ_SCOK01000004.1, read as the reverse complement.
CAAGCCTGACCGAGCCCCAGGTACTGCTTGCACTGGGCTGGACGACCTGGCTGATGTCCATGGTCGATGACGCGCGAGGCACTCTGCTGGCGGTCTACGTCCTGATCATGCTGTTCGGGGTGTTCCAGCTCAAACCCAGGGTATTCACCCGCTGCGCGGCGGTAGGATTCTTCGCGTTCGCCGGCCTCAACCTGTTCGAAGCCTACTGGATGCAGCTGCCAGACCCGTCGCTGGCACTGCTGCAGGTCTGCGTACTCTTCGTGCTGATGGTCTGGCTGAGTCTGTTCGCCAGCTATGTCCAGGCGCTGCGCCAGCGGATGCGCCAACGCCGCTTCGCCCTCCAGGCGCACCAGGACACCCTGCGCGGCATGATGCGCCAGCTGGAAGACCTGGTGGCCACCGATGAATTGACCGGGCTGTTCAATCGCCGCCATTTCCTTCGCCTGGCCGGTCGCGAGCTGGACAACCTCGCGCCGAATCGCCATCACGGCCTGGCGCTGATCGACCTCGACCATTTCAAACGGATCAACGACGTCCACGGCCATGCCGCTGGCGACCGGGTACTGCAGACCTTCGCCGCGGTAGCGCGGGCCTGCCTGCGCGACGGCGATGTGCTGGCGCGCTACGGCGGCGAAGAATTCGTTCTGCTGCTGCCCAACTGCGATGCGGATCGCCTCACCGCCTGCTGCGAGCGACTGCGCCATGCCTTCGAGCAGTCCGAGCCGGTGGGGGTGCAGGTGGATCGGCTGAGCCTGTCGGCCGGCATGACGCTGCTGACGGCCGGGGACGATCTGGATGATGCGCTGCAGCGCGCGGATCAGGCACTCTATCGGGCGAAGCGCGGCGGACGTAACCGTTGCGATGCCGCCTGGGAGGGCCAGGGTGCCTGAACTAGAAGTTGCCGGAAAACGCTGGACCGTTGCACCCGCCAGCAATCTGCTGGACGCGCTGAACGCTGGGGGCTGCAAGGTGCCCTATAGCTGCCGGGCTGGCAGCTGCCACGCGTGCCTGGTTCGTTGCCTGTCCGGCGAGCCGGCGGATGCCAAGCCGGAAGCGCTGGACCGTTCTCAGCGCGCCGAGGGCTGGCGGCTCTCCTGTCAGTGCCTGGTGGTGCAGGATCTGGTGGTGGAGGTCTTCGATCCTGCCCGTGATGGCCTAGAGGCCGATGTCGTCGGTCTTGATTGGCCGACGCCCGATGTCCTGCGCCTTCGACTCGCGCCAAGGCGACCGTTGCGCTACAGCGCCGGCCAGCACCTCCTGTTGTGGAACGACGAAGGGGTCGCCCGGCCTTATTACCTGGCCAGCTTGCCTGGCGCCGATGACGGCCTGGAGTTTCACCTGGACTGCGGCAAGCCCGGCCTGTTCAGTGACCGGGCTCGGCGATTGGTGCTGGGTGACAAACTGCGTCTTGGCGAACTTCACGGCGGCGCACTGCATTACGACCCGGCCTGGGACGTCCGGCCGCTGCTGTTCCTTGCCTCGGGTACCGGACTGGCGCCACTCTGGGGCCTGCTGCGGGAGGCGCTGAGGCAGCATCACCAGGGGCCGATCCGCCTCATTCACCTCGCCCATGATGCCGGCGGCCACTATCTGGCGGAGCCCCTGGTGGCGCTGGCTGCGACACATCCGGGCGTGGATGTCCGGCTGATCACGCCGGCCGAGCTGCCAGAGGTTTTGGCGCAATTCCGCCTTGTTTCGCGCCAGACCATCGCCTTACTCTGCGGCCATCCTGCCAGCGTCGAGGATTTCGCGCGCCGGCTATACCTGGCCGGCCTGCCCCGTAACCAATTGCTGGCCGATACCTTCCTGACCCGCGAAGCTTGAAGCGGGCACTAGAACATCGAGGACTTCCCATGAGCGAGCATATTCTGGTCGAGCGCGAGCAGGGCCTGCTGACGCTGCGCATGAACCGCCCAGACAAGAAAAACGCCCTGACCCGCGCCATGTATAGCCGCATGGCCGAGGTGCTGGACGAGGCGCGGGAAGACCGCGAGGTGCGCGCGGTACTGATCGCCGGTAGCGAAGAGTGCTTCACCAGCGGCAATGACATCGTCGACTTCCTCCAGGAGCCGCCGACCGGGATGGACAGCCCTGTGTTCCAGTTCATGCGCGCGCTCTTCGACTTTCCCAAGCCGGTCGTGGCGGCCGTGAGCGGTCCGGCGGTGGGCATCGGCACCACCCTGCTGCTGCACTGCGATCTGGTCTATGTGAGTTGCGACGCCAAGCTGAAGATGCCCTTCGTCAACCTTGGCCTGTGCCCCGAGTTCGGCTCCAGCCTGATCCTGCCGCGCCTGCTTGGTCATGCGAAGGCTGCGGAGTTGCTGCTGCTCGGTGAGGGCTTCACGGGTGAACAGGCTGCCAACTGGGGCATTGCCAATGCCGCCCTGGCGAACGGTACCGAGGCCCTGGCCCGTGCTCGCGAGGCTGCGCTGCGGTTCCTCGACCTGGCACCCTCGGCATTGGCCGTGAGCAAACGCTTGATGCAGGCCCCGGGCCGCGATGAGCTTCGCCGGGTGATAGCCGAGGAGGGCGAGCTGTTCAGCCAGCGCCTGCGTTCGCCGGAAGCAGTAGAAGCGCTGTCGGCCTTTACCCAGCGTCGCAAGCCGGATTTTTCGAAGTTCGTGTGATTGTGGGGGCGAATTCATTCGCCAAGGGCAGCTCTGCTGCCCCCCTTCGGCCTTGTAGAGCAGAGTCTTGCGGCCTGAGCAGCGAGTGAATTCACCCCTACAAGAAAGCAAAAAGCCGCCCCCGAAGGGCGGCTTTTTCGTTCCAGATCGGGTCAGACCAGCAGGTCGCCGACGTGGAGGATCTTCATGGTGTTGGTGCCGCCCTGGGTGGTGTAGCTGTCACCCTTGGTCAGGATCACCCAGTCACCCTTGGTGACCACGCCGCGTTGCAGCAGTTCGTCCACGGCCATCTGGCTGACCTTCTCCGGGGGCAGTGCGGCGGCGTCGAAGGGGATGGTTTCCACACCACGGAACAGGGCCACGCGGGCCTGGGTTTCGCGGTGCGGGGAGTACGCGTAGATCGGTACCGAGGAACGGATGCGCGACATGATCAGCGGGGTGTAGCCACTTTCGGTCAGGCAGATGATGGCCTTGATACCGGGGAAGTGGTTGGCGGCGTACATCGACGCCAGGGCAATGCTTTCGTCGCAGCGCTCGAAGGTCTTGCCAATACGGTGGCTGGAGCGGCGGGTGTCCGGGTGCTTCTCGGCGCCCTGGCAGATGCGCGCCATGGCCTGCACGGCTTCGAGCGGGTACTCGCCAGCGGCGCTTTCGGCCGACAGCATCACGGCGTCGGTGTAGTCGAGCACGGCGTTGGCTACGTCCGAGACTTCCGCGCGGGTCGGCATCGGGCTGTGGATCATCGACTCCATCATCTGGGTCGCAGTGATCACGGCTTTGTTGTAGCGGCGGGCGTGCAGGATGATCTTCTTCTGGATGCCCACCAGTTCGGCATCGCCGATTTCCACGCCGAGGTCACCACGGGCCACCATCACGGCGTCGCTGGCGCGGATCAGGCCGTCCAGGGCTTCATCGTCCGCGACGGCTTCGGCGCGTTCGATCTTGGCCACCAGCCAGGCTTTGCTTCCGGCTTCGTCGCGCAGGCGGCGGGCCAGTTCCATGTCGGCGGCGTCACGGGGGAAGGACACCGCCAGGTAGTCCAGTTCCATTTCCGCGGCCAGCTTGATGTCAGCCTTGTCCTTGGCGGTCAGGGCCGGAGCGGTCAGGCCGCCGCCGCGGCGGTTGATGCCCTTGTGGTCGGACAGGGGGCCGCCGATGAGTACGCGGCACTGCAGCTCGTCGGCGCTGGTGGATTCGACGCGCATCACCACGCGGCCGTCGTCCAGCAGCAGTTCGTCGCCGACGCCGCAATCCTTGATCAGGTCCGGGTAGTCGATACCCACCACGTCCTGGTTGCCGGCGTCACGCGGGTGGGTGACGGAGAAGCGGAAGTTGTCACCTTCTTTCAGTTCGATGCGTTTGTTGGCGAACTTGGCGATGCGGATCTTCGGGCCTTGCAGGTCGCCGAGCAGGGCGACGAAGCGGCCGTGCTTGGCGGCCAGCTCGCGGACCAGGCGTGCGCGTGCCTTGTGTTCCTCGGGGCTGCCATGGGAGAAGTTCAGGCGGGCAACGTTCAACCCGGCGATGATCAGTTGCTCCAGGACCTCCGGGGAGTTGCTGGCCGGGCCGAGGGTGGCGACGATTTTGGTACGGCGGAAAGGCATGCGAAGACTCCATTTTTCAAGCAGAGCCCGAGGCTACTACGCGGGAAAACTGTAGTCATTGTTCGTTTTCACTACCCGCTGAATTGTTTCAGGTGGCCCGCCGGACGGCTTCAGGGATGGTCCTGGTTGAGGGCCTGATCAAGATGGCGCGAGGCCTTGCTGGCCAGGTCGCTGTCAGGGAACTGCACCAGCAGCCGACGGAAGTAGCCGATGGCCTTGTCACGGTTGGCGTGCGGGTTGTCCGGCGCCAGGTACATCAGGCCTAACTGGTACAGCGCTTTCTGCTTGATGTCCGGTTGCACGTGCGCGTCGGACAGGGCCAGCAGGTAGAACTCCTCGGCTTCGGCTACACGATCCTTGAGCACGGCACGGCGTGACAGCAGGGTCATGTCCGGATCCAGTCCTGCTTTGTAGAGGTCGAGGTTATCGCTCGGTTGCCAGGTGGCGAGGAGTTCGCGCGAGGTCTTCTGCACCGGCTCCTTCGCTCGTTGGCGGATCACCAGAATGCGTGCTTCGGTGCGCTCGGCTGCGCGGCTGCTGGGGAATTCGTTGAGGACTCGTTCCAGGTAGGCCATCGCCTTGATGTCATCACGTTGCTCGTTGAAGCGGTTCATGTAGATCAGGCCGATCTGGTAGAGGGCAATTGCGCGAACGTTGTCGCTGAACTTGTCGTCGCGATAGCCGATCAGGTAGAGCTCTTCCGCCTCCGGGCTCTTGGCATCTCGAATGGCCATGGCGCTGTAAGTGAGCAGGTCGCCTTCTTCCTCCACGGCTGCGGCCATGCGCTTGCTCTTCATGGTCTTGTATTCCACCACTTCGTTGGTGGTGACCTGGGCGATGAAAAGCGGCGTGGTAGGCGAGCAGGCGCTCAGCAACACGCAGAGGGCGAGGAGGGCAGGGTGCTTGGAATGCATGATGACCGGGGCCTTGGACGACCCACGCAGTCTAGCAGTGGCTGCTGGCCATCTGTGGCGCGCGCCCGCAAGTCCAATCGGAGGTTATGCTTCGTACTTCGTGATCGCCCGGCGGCCTGAAGAAGCGGCGCTTTCGGCCGATATCCCGGTGGACGGAGGAACTACCCATGCGAACCCTGTTAATCCTGACCCTGCTGGCAGCCATGGTTGGCTGCACCCGCTGGTCCCTCGACCACCACCTGAACAACGCCTACCGCTCTTACGAGAGGGGTAATTGCGAGGACGTGATGCTCGAACTGTCCAAGGCCGAGCGCAAGAGCCGCTCCCGCCAGTACCTGCAGCCGGAAATTTCCCTGCTGCGCGGCCAGTGCCTGGAACGCCAGAATCTGTTCGTCGATGCGGCGCAAACCTACCAGTTCATCATCGCGCGCTATCCCACCAGCGAGTACGCCTACCGGGCAAAGGCGCGCCTGGATACCTTGCAGCAACTTGGTCGGCTGGGCAGCAACGCGTCCAGCGCCGCACCACTCTGACCTGAAACCCGGCCGTCGGTCGTTGCTGGCTTGAGCTGCGACGGGCCGCGACTAAGCTGAGCCTCTATTCGAGGGAACCCTGGAATGCGTTACCTGCTGTGCTGCCTGTTACTGGTTCCGGTCGCCGCTGGCGCGGAAATCTACCGATGGACCGACGCCCAGGGGCAGGTTCATTTCAGTGAGACGCCGCGAGAAGGTGCCAAGCCGGTTACGGTGAAGCCCCAGGTGGTGGAGCGCGACCAACTGACTCGCGAGCGCGAGGCACGTACAGCGAAGTTCTACGACGCGCGCCGCCAGGAGCAGGCGGTCGCGGCTGGCCGGGCCGCGGAGGCGCGGGAGCAACAAGAGAAAAGGTGCAGCCAGCTGCGCGAACAGCAGGGTCAGCTGAGTAACGGCGGTCCCTTCTATCGTCTCGACGAGCGCGGTGAGCGTCAGTACTACACTGATGAACAGATCGAAACCTTCCGTCGCACACTGGCAGAGAGCGTGGCCAGCGACTGTTATTGAAGGTTGGTCCGTGGCGGCAATGGGTTCATACTGAAATGCCACCTATAGCGATTTGATATCATGCCTACCAAGCGCCATATCGAACGCCATCAGCTGCCTTACTACCTGAAGGTGTTCAATCGCATTACCGACAAGCCCATGGGCTACCTGGGCAACGTCTCCATGGACGGGCTGATGCTGATCAGTCAGCTGCCGATGTTGGTGGGCGCGCGCTTCGACATGCGATTGAAGATTCCTGGCAAGGACGGGCAGCTGCATTTCATAGATTTCTACGCCAACTGTCAGTGGTGCCATGAGGATGTAACGCCCGGACACTACGACTCCGGTTTCTCTCTGGTAGCCCCACCGTCGGAATACGCCGACCTCATCGATGCCCTGCGCTTCTATTTCAGCTTTCGCCCTTTGGCCGCCTCGGCCTGAATCCGTCTGAACGAAGGTCTCCCGCCCGCACTCGGGATTGGCTTTGTTCTTGGAGTCGTCATTTCTTGTGTGTGCCCTTGGGAAGGCGTACCACCTGGGTCTCTGAGTAGATATCGTGCCAGGTCCGATTTTCCTTGTCCCACAGACTCCAGAAGAAGCCCAACCCCAGCGTCAGCCAGGAACCGATCGCGATCACGAAGCGTAGCAGTGCCTGCCACAGGCTGATGGCTGAGCCGTCCTTGTTCTGCACGCGGATACTCCAGACCTGCATGCCGAGGGTCTGGCCAGTGTGGGTCCAGAACTTGGCGAAGAAGCCGAACAGGCTGAAGACGACAAGCGTGGCAAGCAGGGGGTCGCCAGAAAGCCCACCCGCCTCGGCAAGTTGCCTCATCTGGGCTTCCCCGTGAATCAGGATGCGTATTGATTGGTAGGCAAAACCTACAACCAGGATCAGTGCTACGCAGAGCAGGAAGTCGTAGAAGATCGCAGCGAAGCGGCGAGCCAGCCCGGCAGTGGGGAAATCGCCCTGGGGGCGCAGCTGATGTTTCGGCATTGCGAACTCTTGGCGTATTGAGGGCGCGCCATTCTAACAGCCGATCAGCGGGCACAAAAAAGCCCCTGATGTTTCCATCAGGGGCTTTTCGGCGAAAAGCTCAGATCAGTTAACGACCTGGACCTTGTCAGCCTGCATGCCTTTCTGGCCTTGAACGGCTTCGAAGGTAACCTTCTGGCCTTCTTTCAGGCTACGGAAGCCGGAGCCTTCGATAGCGCGGAAGTGAACGAACAGATCCGGGCCGCTTTCCGGGGTGATGAAACCAAAACCTTTCTCGTCGTTGAACCATTTGACGGTGCCGGTTTGACGATTCGACATATCTTTTTCCTTGAAACTGAAGTTGATGACAGCCTGCTGTTCACTCACGAGCCAGAAGGGCTGGAACTGGTTGCAAAGAGGTAAGAGAAGTCGAGCGGGATGTAGCGGATCTGGTGATCTACCGCATCAGGTCACGATTCAACAGCGACCCATGCAAACACAGTTGCCCAACTCTACGTAAGTTTTAAGGAATTGCCAATCCCCGTAAGTCCAATCTTTACAGGCGGTTGATTGGGCCTCGGACAAGCGGGAAGTAGAGGGGATATAGAGGGGAAAGCCTGGAGAAGGCTTGAAGATATCGTGGTGCCCCGGGAGAGACTCGAACTCTCACTCTGTCGCCAGAAACGGATTTTGAATCCGCCGCGTCTACCATTCCGCCACCGAGGCACGATGGGCGCGCAGTATAGGGATGCGCTCTGAGGCGGTCAATCCGTCTCCGTGGTCAGGAACGGCCATTTCCTGTACTATTTGCGCCCCTGCGATACGACCCCCCACCATGCGCGTAGCCGACTTTCATTTCGAGCTCCCCGAAGCTCTGATTGCCCGTCATCCCCTGGCCGAACGCCGAGCCAGCCGCCTTCTCGTGCTGGACGGTGACACGGGCTCCCTTAGCCATCGCCGCTTTGCCGACCTGCTGGAATACCTGCGTCCCGGCGACCTGATGGTGTTCAACAATACCCGGGTGATTCCCGCACGACTGTTCGGCCAGAAGGCCTCCGGCGGCAAGCTGGAGATCCTCGTCGAGCGTGTGCTGGATAGCCACCGTGTGCTGGCCCATGTGCGTTCAAGCAAATCGCCCAAGCCCGGCTCGACCCTGCTGATCGATGGTGGCGGTGAAGCCGAGATGCTCGCCCGTCACGATGCGCTTTTCGAACTTCGGTTCGCCGAAGAAGTGCTGCCATTGTTGGAGCGGGTCGGCCATATGCCGCTGCCGCCTTATATAGACCGGCCTGACGACGACGCGGATCGCGAACGCTATCAGACTGTTTATGCCCGACATGCGGGTGCCGTTGCCGCGCCTACTGCCGGGTTGCACTTCGATCAGGACCTGCTGGAGGCCATTGCCGCCAAAGGCGTGGAGAGTGCATTCGTCACCCTGCATGTCGGGGCGGGCACTTTCCAGCCAGTACGGGTGGAACGCATCGAAGACCATCACATGCACCACGAGTGGCTTGAGGTCGGTCAGGATGTGGTGGACGCAGTGGCGGCTTGCCGCGCCCGTGGTGGTCGGGTAATCGCCGTCGGCACTACCAGCGTGCGCTCCCTGGAGAGCGCCGCACGGGATGGCCAGCTCAAGGCCTTCAGCGGCGACACCGACATCTTTTTGTACCCGGGCCGTTCTTTTCATGTGGTCGATGCCTTGGTCACCAACTTCCATTTGCCCGAATCCACCTTGCTGATGCTGGTCTCGGCCTTCGCCGGCTACCCGGAAACCATGGCTGCCTATGCCGCCGCGGTGGAAGAGGGCTACCGATTCTTCAGTTACGGTGATGCGATGTTCATCACCCGCAATCCCGCCCCGCGCGGACCCGAGGACCAAGCATGACGCGCACCTGCCGGATGAACTTCGAGCTGCTGGCCACCGACGGCAAGGCCCGTCGCGGCCGCCTGACCTTCCCCCGGGGCGTCGTCGAGACACCTGCCTTCATGCCTGTAGGAACCTACGGCACCGTGAAGGGGATGTTGCCGCGCGATATCGAAGGAATCGGCGCGCAAATTATCCTGGGCAACACGTTCCATCTCTGGCTGCGGCCGGGCATGGAGGTCATCAAGCGGCACGGTGACCTGCACGATTTCATGCAATGGCAGGGGCCGATCCTCACTGACTCAGGCGGCTTCCAGGTGTTCAGTCTGGGTGCGATGCGCAAGATCAAGGAAGAGGGCGTGACCTTTGCCTCTCCGGTGGATGGCGCCAAAGTGTTCATGGGGCCCGAAGAGTCCATGCAGGTGCAGCGTGACCTCGGCTCGGACATCGTAATGATCTTCGATGAGTGCACGCCGTATCCGGCAGACTTCGACACCGCAAAACGCTCCATGGAGTTGTCGTTGCGCTGGGCAAAACGCTCCAAAGCGGCCCACGGCGAGAGCACCGCAGCGCTGTTCGGCATCGTCCAGGGTGGCATGCACGAGGAACTACGCATGCGCTCCCTTGAGGGGCTCGACGAGATCGGTTTCGACGGCCTGGCAATCGGCGGACTGTCGGTGGGCGAGCCAAAGGAAGAAATGATCCGTGTGCTGGACTATCTGCCTGGCCAGATGCCAGCGGACAAGCCGCGCTACCTGATGGGTGTTGGCAAGCCGGAAGATCTGGTGGAAGGCGTGCGTCGCGGGGTGGATATGTTCGATTGCGTGATGCCGACCCGTAACGCGCGCAATGGCCACCTGTTCATCGACACCGGCGTGCTGAAAATTCGCAACTCGGTGCACAAGCATGATGAGTCCCCGCTGGACCCGACCTGCGACTGTTACACCTGCAAACACTTCTCCCGCGCCTATCTGCACCATTTGGACAAATGCGGCGAAATGCTCGGCAGCATGTTGAATACAATCCACAACTTGCGGCATTACCAGCGTCTGATGGCTGGTTTGCGCGAGGCTATCCAACAGGGTAAATTGGCCGCCTTTGTCGATGCCTTCTATGCCAAGCGCGGACTACCGACTCCGCCCCTGGACTGATAAAGCCGCAGATTTCCAGAACGATTACTTTCCAAATTTCCGTAACAGGAGTGCTAAATGAGCTTTCTGATTCCCGCTGCCTATGCCGACGCCGCTGCACCGGCCGCCGCTGCAGGTCCCGCCGGTACTGGTTTCGAGTGGGTTTTCCTGATCGGCTTCCTGGTCATCTTCTACCTGATGATCTGGCGTCCCCAGGCCAAACGCGCCAAAGAGCACAAGAACCTCCTGGGCAGCCTGCAGAAGGGTGACGAAGTGGTCACCTCCGGCGGCATCGCCGGCAAGGTCACGAAGGTCACTGACGACTTCGTGGTCATCGAAGTCTCTGACAGCGTCGAGCTGAAGTTCCAGAAGGCGGCTATTGCGGCGACCCTGCCGAAGGGCACCCTGAAAGCCATCTAAAGGGTTAATGGATCAACACCGACGGGGCGCCAACTGGCGCCCCGCGTCATAACGGGCGGAGTCATGCTCAACAAGTACCCACTGTGGAAATATCTTCTGATCCTGGCGGTGCTGGCGATCGGCCTGGTTTATTCCGCGCCCAATCTCTATCCGGACGACCCAGCGATCCAGATCAGCGGTACCAGTACCGCGCTGAAGATCCAGCAATCGGATCTGGACAAGGCTGCTGAGGCCCTCAAGCAATCCGGTATCGAACTCAAATCCGCCAGCGTCAGCGCGACTGGTGGCCTGCTGCGCCTGACCAAGCTGGGGGATCAACTGCCCGCCAAGGACGTGGTGCGCAAGGCTCTTGGTGATGATTACGTAGTCGCCCTGAACCTGGCTCCGACCACGCCGGACTGGCTGCGCAAGCTCGGCGCCGCGCCGATGAAGCTGGGGTTGGACCTCTCCGGTGGTGTGCACTTCCTGTTGGAAGTGGACATGGAGAAAGCGGTCACTGCGCGTCTGAAGATATACGAAGGCGAAGTCCGTGCCCTGCTGCGCAAGGAGCGTGTCCGCTACCGCAGTCTGCCGGCCCAGGAAAATGGCTTCCAGCTTGGCTTCTCTGATCAGGAGTCCTTGGACAAGGCCCGGTCGCTGATTCGCAAGAGCTTTACCGACTTCGATATGGCCACCACTGAGCGTGGTGGTCAGCAGGTCCTGCAGCTGACCCTGACCCAGGCCAAGCTGGCAGAGATTCGTGAATACTCGATCAAGCAGAACCTGACCACCGTCCGCAACCGCGTTAACGAGCTGGGTGTGGCCGAGCCGATCGTGCAGCGCCAGGGTGCCAACCGCATCGTCGTTGAGCTGCCGGGCGTACAAGACACCGCCGAAGCCAAGCGTATCCTTGGCAAGACTGCAAACCTCGAGTTCCGTTTGGCTGCTGAGCCGACCGCCAGCAAGGCCTCCACCGAGCTCTTTGAGTTCCGTGAGCCGGGTCGTCCGCCGGTACCGCTGGAGCGGGGCTTGATTATCACCGGGGACCAGGTTACCGACGCCCAGGCCAGTTATGACGAGAACGGTCGCCCTCAGGTGAACATCCGTCTTGACGGTCACGGCGGCGATTTGATGAGTCGTGCTACCCGCAATAACGTGGGGCGCAGCATGGCGGTAATCTTCATCGAACAGCGTCCGGTTACCCGTTATGTGACCCAGGATGTCGATGGCGTCCAGAAGGAAGTAGCGGTACAGAGCTTCAAGGAAGAGAAGAAGATCATCAGTCTGGCGACCATTCAGTCGCCGCTGGGTAGCCAGTTCCGTATCACTGGCCTGGACGGCCAGGGCGAGTCGTCCGAGCTGGCCCTGCTGCTGCGCGCGGGTGGTCTGGCTGCGCCAATGTACTTCGCGGAAGAACGCACCATTGGCCCGAGCCTGGGTGCCGAGAACATTGTCAAAGGCATCGAGTCCACTGAGTGGGCGATGGTCTTCGTATCGCTGTTCATCATGGCTATCTACCGTTTCTTCGGGCTGCTGGCCACCGTCGCCCTGGCATTCAACCTGGTGCTGCTGGTTGGTCTGATGTCGGTGATCGGTGCAACCCTGACCTTGCCGGGTATTGCCGGTATCGTGCTGACCCTGGGGATGGCGGTGGACGCTAACGTGCTGATCTATTCGCGGATTCGTGAGGAACTCGCGAACGGACTGTCGGTGCAGCGCGCGATCCATGAAGGCTTCGATCGCGCCTACTCGGCGATCATCGACAGTAACCTCACCACCCTGCTGGTGGGCGGCATCCTGTTCGCCCTCGGCACCGGTCCGATCAAGGGCTTTGCCGTGACCATGTCGCTGGGGATCATCACCTCGATGTTCACCGCCATCATGTTCACCCGTGGCCTGGTCAACCTGATCTTCGGTGGCCGCAACTTCAAGAAACTGTGGATTTGAGGCCTGTCATGATCAAGTCAACCATTCGTTTCATGGCGATACGCAACGTTGCGTTCGCCATCACTGTGATCATTAGCCTGATCGGTATTGGCAGCCTGTTCGCCAAGGGCCTGAACTTCGGCCTGGACTTCACCGGCGGTACGCTGATCGAGTTGTCCTATGAGCAACCGGCGAATCTCGAGCTGATCAAGCGCGAGCTTGGTGAGGCGGGCTTCGAGGATGCGGTGGTGCAGAGTTTCGGCGCGTCCACGGACGTGCTGGTGCGCCTGGCTGGTGATGATCCGCAACTCGGTAACAAGATTGCCGACGCCCTGCGCAAGGTGGATGCCGAGAGCAAGTTCGAGCTAAAACGTGTCGAGTTCGTCGGGCCCCAAGTGGGTGAAGAGCTGCGTGACCAGGGTGGCCTGGCCATGCTTCTGGCACTGGGCGGCATCCTGCTGTACCTGGCCTTCCGCTTCCAATGGAAGTTTGGTGTGGGCGCGGTGGCCTCGTTGGTTCACGACGTGATCGTCACGTTGGGGATCCTGGCATTCTTCCAGGTACCCTTTGACCTCACCGTGCTGGCTGCGGTCCTGGCGATGATCGGCTACTCGCTCAACGACACCATCATCATCTTCGACCGTATCCGCGAAAACTTCCGCGTGTTGCGCCGGGCTGACCTGATCGAGAACATCGACGTGTCCTGCACTCAGACGCTGCTGCGGACAATCGCCACTTCGATGTCCACCGCTCTGGCGCTGTTCGCCCTGCTGATCTTCGGCGGCGATAGCCTGCATGGTTTTGCGCTGTCGCTGCTGGTTGGTGTTGTGGTGGGTACCTACTCCTCCATCTACATCAGTGCTCCAGTGTTGATCTGGCTGGGGCTGTCCTCGGAAGACTTGATTCCGCCGGCGAACACCGCCGAGGTGGACGATCGTCCCTGAGGAGCGCAAGCGCTATGTCTGAGGCCCGGCACTTGTCGGGCCTTGTCATTTCTGGTGTATGAGACTGTCGTCCCATTTATCGGAATAATCCTACGTGATCGGGAACTCGACTTGGTTTCCTCTATCCAAGGCAGTGAGCAGGGCATGCAAGCCCGTTATGGAAGAGTCAGGAGGTTCATGTGAACAAGTCGATGCTAATCGGTACTGTTTTGGGTGCGGTTGGCGTGACTGCCGGCGGCGCTGTGGCCACTTACAGTTTGGTGGGCAATAGCGGTCCGGAGTATGCCGAGGTGCTCGCTGTTCAGCCGATCAATGAAACCGTGAAGACGCCGCGTGAGGTCTGCAACGATGTGGCAGTGACTCGCCAGCGCCCGGTCAAGGATCAGCACCAGATCGCCGGTACCGTCCTTGGTGCGGTGGCAGGTGGCCTGCTGGGTAACCAGGTTGGTGGTGGCTCGGGCAAGAAGATCGCGACCGTCGCTGGTGCGGTGGGTGGTGGCTATGCTGGCAACAAGGTGCAGGAGCATATGCAGGAAGGTGACACCTATACCACCACCGAAACCCGCTGCAAGACCGTCACCGACACCAGCGAAAAGCTGGTGGGCTATGACGTGAAGTATCAATTGGACGGTAAGGTCGGCCAGGTGCGCATGGATCATGATCCGGGCCGGCAGATTCCGGTCACTAAGGAAGGTCAGTTGATCCTGGGGCAGGTGGGTGGCGACGTCCAGCCTCAGGGCGGTGGTGCCGGCGTGCAGCAGTAAGGCGCTTCCAGACAACAAAAAACCCGGCTGAGGCCGGGTTTTTTGTGTTGCGTGAAGCGCGATCAGCGCTTCAGCGAAGGCGGCAGATGTGGCTGGATGGCGGTCAGCACTGCCTTGAAGCATTTGGTATTGCCTGCGACCACATGGCCCTTCTCGAGGAAGTCGTGGCCGCCGGTGAAATCACTCACCAGGCCGCCGGCTTCCTGCACCAGCAGGGCGCCCGCTGCCATGTCCCACTCGGACAGGCCGAACTCCCAGAAGGCGTCGAAGCGACCAGCCGCAACATAGGCCAGGTCCAGGCTGGCGGAGCCGGCGCGGCGGATGCCGGCGGTCTGGCCCACCAGGCTGCGGAACATGCCCAGGTAGTTGTCGAGATTGTCGATCTGGCTATCGCGGAAGGGGAAGCCGGTGCCGAGCAGGGCGCCTTCCAGGCTCTTGCGCGGGCTGACGCGCAGGCGGCGGCCGTTGAGGGCGGCGCCACGACCGCGGCTCGCGGTGAACTCTTCCTGGCGGACCGGGTCCAGGACGACGGCGTGCTCCAGGCGGCCCTTGTATTTGCAGGCGATGCTGACGGCAAAGTGCGGAACGCCGCGGATGAAGTTGGTGGTGCCATCCAGGGGGTCGATGATCCACAGGTAGTCGGCGCCCTCGCCCTTGCCTTCCAGCAGGCCACCTTCCTCGCCGAGGATGCTGTGGTTCGGGTAGGCCTTGCGCAGGGCATGCACGATGGCCAGTTCTGCAGCGCGATCGACCTCGGTGACGTAGTCCTTGGCGTCCTTCTCGTTGACGGAGATAACGTCCAGGCGCTCAATCGAGCGGAAAATCAGTTCACCGGCGCTGCGAGCGGCGCGCAGGGCGATATTCAGCATAGGCTGCATGGGGAGTTCACCTGGGTCGTTAAAGAAGAAAGCCGCACATGGTAGCAGAAAAAGCTGCGGGCAGGCAGGGGAGGCAGCGTGATTCGTGGCGTTGCGTCGGGGTGTCCGGTAAGATTCTCTGCTCCTTTTAAGTTCGGCTGAGAGGCTAGAGCGTTGCTGCAGAACATTCGCGTGGTGCTGGTCAATACCAGCCATCCCGGCAATATCGGTGGTGCCGCCCGCGCCATGAAGAACATGGGCCTGACGAAGCTGGTGCTGGTCGATCCTGTGGACTTTCCGAGCCCGGAGGCTCGTGCTCGCGCATCCGGTGCTGATGACATTCTGGATGGTGCCCAGGTGGTTGGTACCCTCGAAGAGGCGCTGGTGGGCTGCAGCCTGGTTGTTGGCACCAGTGCCCGAGATCGCCGCATACCCTGGCCGTTGCTCGATCCGCGCGAGTGTGGCAAGACGTCCGTTGAGCAGGTGCAGGTCGGCGGTGAGGTCGCCCTTGTATTCGGTCGCGAATATGCGGGTCTTACCAATGAGGAGCTGCAGCGCTGCCAGTACCATGTGCACATTCCCTCGAATCCGGAGTTCTCTTCGCTGAATCTGGCCGCCGCCGTGCAGGTGCTGGTCTATGAAGTGCGCATGGCCTGGCTGGAGCAGGAAGGACTGCCGAGCAAGGTCGAGAAGGTTGAAACCACAGCCATGCTCAATGCTCAGCCGGTCACCGTCGATGAGCTTGAGCGTTACTACGAACACCTGGAAAGCACCCTGGTGGAGATCGGCTTCCTCGATCCCGAGAAGCCCCGGCACCTGATGTCCAGGCTGCGTCGGCTATATGGGCGCAGTGGCATCAGCAAGCTGGAAATGAACATCCTGCGCGGCATCCTGACGGAAACCCAGAAAGCCGCGCGGGGCGATGCAAGCAAGCGGAGTGACAAGTGATGTTCGACGGCATTCGAGAAGACATTCAAAGCGTATTCCACCGTGATCCGGCTGCGCGCAATGCCTTCGAGGTGCTCACTTGTTATCCAGGCTTACACGCCATCTGGTTGCATCGCGCAGCCCATGCTTTGTGGATCGCCGGGTGGAAGTGGCTGGCGCGCCTGGTGTCGAACTTCAGTCGCTGGCTGACCGGTATCGAGATCCATCCGGGGGCGAAGATTGGTCGTCGCTTCTTCATTGACCATGGCATGGGAATCGTCATTGGTGAGACTGCCGAGATTGGCAACGATGTCACCCTCTACCAGGGCGTGACGCTGGGTGGTACCAGTTGGAATCAGGGCAAGCGCCACCCGACGCTGGAAGACGGCGTGGTGGTGGGGGCGGGTGCGAAGGTGCTTGGTCCATTCACGGTGGGTGCCGGCGCCAAGATCGGCTCCAATGCCGTTGTGACGAAGGCGGTGCCGGCCGGCGCCACTGCGGTGGGTATTCCCGGTCGGATCATCGTCAAGGCTGATCCGGAGCAAGAGGCCAAGCGCCAGGCGATTGCTGAGCGCTTCGGCTTCGATGCCTATGGTCTCGGTCAGGACATGCCCGACCCTGTGGCGCGCGCTATCGGCCAGTTGCTGGATCATGTGCAGGCGGTGGATGAGCGCCTGGATGGCATGTGCAAGGCGCTGACCGCGCTGGGTAGCGACTACTGCGCCAAGGCACTGCCGGAACTGCGCGACGAGGACTTTGCCGGCGTTAAGGATGAACAGCGCAAGTCGGTCGGTTGAGTTGCATTCATTCGGCCTTGCTCCGGCAGTCGAGGTCGGATTATTAGGGTGCTAACGGGGTGTGCCTCTGATATTATCCACGCCCCCGCAAGATTTAATCCCGACTGATTTGATCAGGCTTATAGTTGACTTAAATAGTCGGGAATTGCATACTCGCTGCATTCCAGCGATCCCGTGGTACTCACCATGCGACTGACCACCAAAGGCCGTTACGCCGTCACCGCCATGCTCGACCTGGCGCTGCATGCGCAGCACGGGCCGGTGTCCCTGGCGGATATTTCCGAGCGGCAGGGCATTTCCCTGTCCTATCTCGAGCAGCTTTTCGCCAAGCTCCGTCGCGGCAACCTGGTCAGCAGTGTGCGAGGTCCCGGTGGTGGCTACCAGCTTTCCCGTGATATGCACGGCATTCATGTCGCCCAGGTAATAGATGCGGTCAACGAGTCGGTGGATGCCACCCGTTGCCAGGGTCTGGGTGATTGCCACTCCGGTGATACCTGCCTCACCCACCACCTCTGGTGTGATCTGAGCCTGCAGATCCATGAGTTCCTCAGTGGCATCAGTCTGGCCGACCTGGTCAACCGTCGCGAGGTGCAAGAGGTCGCTCAGCGGCAGGATCAACGCCGCTGTGGAAGCAATGGCAGGATGCCGCACCTCGATAAGATTGAAGCGTCCGCCATCGATTGAGCAGGGCGCCGGCCCGTGATTGGCCCCGATACCTGATAGGAGAGCCCCGATGAAATTGCCGATTTACCTCGACTACTCCGCCACTACGCCAGTGGACCCGCGCGTCGCTCAGAAGATGAGCGATTGCCTGCTGGTGGACGGCAACTTCGGCAACCCGGCGTCGCGTTCCCACGTGTTCGGCTGGAAAGCAGAAGAGGCGGTGGAGAACGCCCGTCGTCAGGTGGCAGAGCTGGTCAACGCTGATCCGCGAGAAATCGTCTGGACGTCTGGTGCTACCGAGTCCGACAACCTCGCCATCAAGGGCGTGGCGCACTTCTATAGCGGCAAGGGCAAGCACATCATCACCTCGAAGATCGAGCACAAGGCGGTGCTGGACACCACCCGCCAGCTGGAGCGCGAAGGCTTTGAGGTGACTTATCTCGAGCCGGGCGAAGATGGCCTGATCACCCCGGCCATGGTCGAGGCAGCTCTGCGTGACGACACCATCCTCGTCTCCGTCATGCATGTGAACAATGAAATCGGCACCATCAACGACATCGCTGCCATCGGCGAGCTGACCCGTGCCCGCGGCATCCTCTTCCATGTCGATGCCGCCCAGTCCACCGGCAAGGTGGAGATCGACCTGGAGAAGCTCAAGGTTGATCTGATGTCTTTCTCCGCGCACAAGACCTATGGCCCGAAAGGCATCGGCGCGCTCTACGTACGCCGTAAGCCACGTGTGCGTCTGGAAGCCATGATGCACGGTGGTGGCCATGAGCGCGGCATGCGTTCTGGCACCCTGGCAACCCACCAGATCGTCGGCATGGGTGAAGCCTTCCATATCGCCAAGCAGGAGATGGCCGCCGAGCGCGTGCGCATCAAGGCTTTGGCAGATCGTTTCTGGGCTCAGATCGACGGCATGGAAGAGCTCTACCTGAACGGTAGTGCCACTGCTCGCGTGCCGCACAACATGAACGTCAGCTTCAACTACGTCGAAGGCGAGTCGTTGATCATGGCGCTCAAGGACCTTGCGGTCTCCTCCGGCTCCGCTTGCACCTCGGCTTCCCTGGAGCCGTCCTACGTGCTGCGCGCCCTGGGTCGCAATGACGAGCTGGCGCACAGCTCCATTCGCTTCACTTTCGGTCGTTTCACCACCGCAGAGGAAGTGGACTATGCCGCTGCCAAGGTGCGCGAAGCGGTCAGCAAGCTCCGTGAACTGTCCCCGCTGTGGGATATGTATAAAGAGGGCGTCGACCTGTCCCAGGTCGAATGGCAGGCGCACTGACGCCACCCTGATGAGTGAGGAATAGTTACCATGGCATACAGCGACAAGGTCATCGATCACTACGAAAACCCGCGTAACGTCGGCAAGCTCGACGCCCAGGACCCCGATGTGGGCACTGGCATGGTCGGCGCGCCGGCCTGCGGCGACGTGATGCGTCTGCAGATCAAGGTCAACGAGCAAGGCGTGATCGAAGACGCCAAGTTCAAGACCTACGGCTGCGGTTCCGCCATCGCTTCCAGCTCCCTCGCTACCGAGTGGATGAAGGGCAAGACCCTGGACGAGGCAGCGGCCATCAAGAACACCACCATCGCCGAAGAACTGGCTCTTCCTCCAGTGAAGATTCACTGCTCGGTGTTGGCTGAGGACGCTATCAAGGCGGCCGTCCACGACTACAAGCAGAAGAAGGGTCTGCTCTAAGCGCTCGAACGAGTAAGGAGTTGCAATGGCCATCAGCATGACTGAGTCTGCCGCCCGTCACGTGCAGCGTTCCATTGAGGGGCGCGGCAAGGGTGAAGGTATCCGTCTGGGGGTGCGTACGACTGGCTGCTCCGGTCTCGCCTATGTGCTGGAGTTCGTCGACGAGCTGACTGCGGATGACATGGTCTTCGAGAGTCACGGCGTCAAGGTGATCATCGATCCCAAGAGTCTGACCTACCTTGATGGGACCGAGCTGGACTTCGTTCGCGAAGGGCTCAACGAGGGCTTCAAGTTCAATAACCCGAACGTACGTGGCGAATGCGGCTGCGGCGAGAGCTTCAACGTCTGAGGCGTGTGTGGGAACTCCCTGTCATTTCGCTCTGTTCGACCTGAAGCCGGGTCATCGACTGGATCTGGACCAGCTTGCGGCGCGTTACCGTGAGCTGGCTCGTACCGTCCATCCTGATCGTTTCGCTGATGCTTCCGAGCGCGAACAGCGCTTGGCGCTGGAGCGTGCAGCCCAGCTCAACGATGCTTACCAGACGCTCAAGAGTGCGCCGCGGCGGGCGTTATACCTGCTGGCGCTGAAAGGGCGAGAGCTTCCGCTTGAGGTGACGGTGCAGGATCCACAGTTCCTGCTACAGCAGATGCAGTGGCGCGAAGAGCTGGAGGACTTGCACGACAGTGCTGACTTGGAGGGCGTTGGCGCCTTCAAGCGCCGGCTAAAGGTTGCCCAGGCCGAGTTGGATGGTGATTTCGCTGAGTGTTGGGATGACCCTGCTCGCCGCGAAGATGCCGAGCGCCTGGTGCGTCGCATGCAGTTCCTCGACAAGCTGACCCACGAAGTGCGCCAACTGGAAGAGCGCCTCGACGATTAACCCGCGATGCCGTCTTGGTTGCCGGTACGCCTGATAAATAGACAAGCATGGCCCTACTGCAGATCGCCGAACCCGGACTGAGCCCCCAGCCGCACCAGCGCCGCCTGGCGGTGGGAATCGACCTGGGTACTACCAACTCGCTGGTCGCTGCTGTGCGCAGCGGTGTTGCCGAGCCCCTGCCGGATTCCGACGGGCAGGTCATCCTGCCATCCGCGGTCCGCTATCACGCAGACCGCGTCGAAGTCGGTCGCAGTGCCAAGCAGGCTGCGTCCAGTGATCCGCTGAATACCATCATTTCGGTCAAGCGCTTCATGGGGCGTGGCCTGGAAGACGTGAAGCAACTCGGCGAACAATTGCCGTACCGCTTCGTTGGTGGCGAATCGCACATGCCTTTCATCGAGACTGTCCAGGGTGCCAAGAGCCCGGTGGAAGTTTCGGCTGACATTCTCAAAACCCTGCGGCAGCGCGCCGAGCAGACCCTCGGGGGCGAATTGGTAGGTGCCGTGATCACCGTGCCCGCCTACTTTGACGAGGCCCAGCGCCAGGCCACCAAGGACGCCGCGCGCCTTGCGGGTCTCAATGTGCTGCGCCTACTCAATGAGCCGACTGCCGCTGCGGTGGCCTATGGCCTGGATAAGCAGGCCGAAGGCGTGATTGCCATCTATGACCTGGGTGGCGGCACTTTCGATATTTCCATCCTGCGCCTGACCCGCGGCGTGTTTGAGGTCATGGCCACCGGTGGCGACAGCGCCTTGGGCGGCGATGATTTCGATCATGCCATTGCCGGCTGGATGGTCCAGCAGGCCGGCCTTTCCTCTGATCTTGATCCGGGTGCCCAGCGCAGCCTGCTGCGGGCCGCCTGCGATGCCAAAGAGGCCCTGACCGATTCGGACAGTGTCGAGCTCGCCTACGGCGACTGGCGCGGTATCTTGACTCGTGAGTGCTTCGACACCCTGATCGAGCCCATGGTGGCTCGCAGTCTCAAAGCCTGCCGCCGCGCCGTGCGTGACGCCGGTATCGAGCAAGACGAAGTCGAGGCCGTGGTCATGGTGGGTGGTTCTACCCGCGTGCCGCGAGTGCGTGAGGCTGTGGCCGAGATGTTTGGTCGCCAGCCGTTGACTGACATCGATCCTGATCAGGTCGTGGCTATCGGCGCTGCCGTACAGGCCGATACCCTGGCGGGCAACAAGCGCGGCGAAGAGCTGCTGCTGCTGGATGTGATTCCCCTGTCGCTCGGCCTGGAAACCATGGGTGGGCTGATGGAGAAAGTGATCCCGCGCAACACCACCATTCCGGTGGCGCGTGCCCAGGACTTCACTACTTATAAGGATGGCCAGACGGCCATGATGATTCACGTGCTCCAGGGTGAGCGCGAGCTGATCAAGGACTGCCGTTCTCTGGCGCGCTTCGAGCTGCGTGGCATTCCGCCCATGGTGGCGGGGGCGGCGAAGATTCGCGTGACGTTCCAGGTGGATGCCGATGGCCTGTTGGGTGTTACCGCCCGCGAGCTTGCCTCGGGCGTCGAGGCGAGCATCCAGGTCAAGCCGTCGTACGGCCTGACCGATGGCGAGATCTCGCGCATGTTGCAGGACTCCTTCCAGTACGCTGGCGAGGACAAGAATGCGCGAGCCCTGCGCGAGCAGCAGGTCGAGGCCGAGCGCCTGTTGGAGGCCGTTCAGGCCGCCCTGGATGCCGATGGCGAGCGCCTGCTGGATGATGCCGAGCGGGCCGCGATCCTGGATAGCATGCAAACCCTGCGCGAGTTGGCGATCGGCACTGATGTCGTCGCCATCGAAGCACAGGTCAAGCGCCTGTCCCAGGTGACTGATGCCTTCGCCGCGCGTCGTATGGATGCCGCCGTCAAGACCGCGCTGGCCGGCCGCCGACTCAATGAAATCGAGGATTGACCCAGAAATGCCGCAGATCATCTTCCTGCCTCACGCCGAGCATTGCCCAGAGGGTGCCGTGATCGAGGCGCAGCCGGGTGAAAGTATCCTGGATGCCGCGCTGCGTAGTGGCATCGATATCGAGCACGCCTGCGAGAAGTCCTGCGCTTGCACCACGTGCCACGTAGTGGTGCGCGAGGGCTTCAACTCCATGGAGGCTTCCGACGAACTGGAAGACGACATGCTGGACAAGGCCTGGGGCCTGGAGCCAAATTCCCGTCTGTCCTGCCAGGCGCTCGTCGCCGAAGCGGACTTGGTGGTGGAGATCCCGAAATACACCATCAACCAGGTTTCCGAGGGGCATTGAGCATGAGCTTGAAGTGGACCGACGTGCTGGAAATCGCCATCCAGCTCGCTGAAGCCAAGCCGGATGTCGACCCGCGCTATGTCAATTTCGTCGACTTGCACAACTGGGTCCTGGCCCTGCCGGAGTTTTCCGACGACCCGCACCGTGGCGGCGAGAAGGTGCTCGAGGCCATCCAGGCTGCCTGGATCGAGGAAGCCGACTGACCGGCTCTCCACCTCCGGGTTCCGGCCCTACGCATTTCCCCCTAACCCGCGTATAATTCGCGGGTTTAATTTTTCGCTTTAATCCTTGTTTCTGGAGTTTTCCATGGCTGTCGAACGTACTCTCTCCATCATCAAGCCGGACGCCGTTGCCAAGAACGTGGTCGGTGAGATCATCACCCGCTTCGAAAAAGCCGGTCTGCGCGTCGTTGCCGCCAAGATGGTGCAACTGTCCGAGCGCGAAGCCGGTGGCTTCTACGCCGAGCACAAAGAGCGCGGCTTCTTCAAGGATCTGGTTGCTTTCATGACCTCCGGTCCGGTTGTCGTTCAGGTCCTGGAAGGCGAGAACGCCGTTGCCAAGAACCGTGAACTGATGGGCGCTACCGATCCGAAGAAAGCTGACGCCGGTACCATCCGCGCTGACTACGCCGTTTCCATCGACGAAAACGCCGTACATGGTTCGGATTCCGAGGCTTCTGCTGCTCGCGAAATCTCTTACTTCTTCGCCGCCACCGAGGTGTGCGCTCGCATTCGCTAATCGCGATTGGGAGAGGGTGAAGCCATGACTGAATCGACCGGTAAAGTGAACCTGCTGGGCCTGACCCAGCCGCAACTGGAAAGCTTCTTCGAGTCCATCGGGGAGAAACGCTTCCGTGCCGGCCAGGTGATGAAGTGGATTCACCACTTTGGCGTCGATGATTTCGACGCCATGAGCAATATCGGCAAGGCCTTGCGCGACAAGCTCAAGGCCTCTGCCGAGATTCGCGGTCCGGAAGTGGTCAGCCAGGACATCTCCAGCGATGGCACCCGCAAGTGGGTGGTCCGCGTGGCCTCCGGTAGCTGCGTCGAAACCGTCTATATCCCGCAGGGCGGCCGTGGCACCCTGTGTGTCTCGTCCCAGGCCGGCTGCGCGTTGGATTGCAGCTTCTGCTCCACGGGCAAGCAAGGTTTCAACAGCGACCTCACCGCCGCCGAAGTGATCGGCCAGGTGTGGATCGCCAACAAGTCCTTCGGGACCATCCCCGCGAAGATCGACCGTGCCATCACCAATGTGGTGATGATGGGCATGGGCGAACCGCTGCTGAATTTCGACAACGTGGTCGCCGCCATGAACATCATGATGGACGACCTCGGTTATGGCATTTCCAAGCGCAAGGTGACCTTGTCCACCTCGGGCGTGGCGCCGATGATCGACAAGCTGGGCGAGGTGATCGACGTTTCCCTCGCGCTGTCGCTGCACGCGCCGAACGACCCGCTGCGCAACCAGTTGGTGCCGATCAACAAGAAGTATCCCCTGGCTGTGGTGCTCGATTCCTGCCGTCGCTACATCTCCCGCCTCGGCGAGAAGCGCGTGCTGACCATCGAGTACACCCTGCTCAAGGACGTCAACGACCAGCCCGAACATGCCGTACAGATGATCGAGTTGCTCAAGGACTTCCCTTGCAAGATCAACCTGATTCCGTTCAACCCCTTCCCGCACTCAGGCTACGAGCGGCCCAGCAATAATGCGATTCGCCGCTTCCAGGACCTGTTGCACAAGGCTGGGCACAATGTCACCGTCCGCACCACTCGCGGCGACGATATCGATGCCGCCTGCGGCCAACTGGTCGGCCAGGTCATGGACCGTACCCGTCGCAGCGAACGCTACATTGCCGTGCGCCAGCTGAATGCCGAAGCGGAGGCGTCCAGCAACGCCGTGAACCGGAACTAGAGAAGGACACCCCATGACCCTGCGCGCTGCGCTGCTCCTCGTTTCCTCCGCATTGCTCGCGGCCTGCGTGTCGACCGGACAGGTCGATCCGATGAAGACCGACAAGGGCCGTGACGCAGCACGCGATGCCTATATCGACCTGGGCATCGGCTATCTCAAGCAAGGCGCCACCGAGCGCGCCAAGGTGCCGCTGAAGAAGGCCCTGGAAATGGACCCGTCCAACGCCGATGCCAATGCGGCCCTCGCCCTCGTGTTCCAGACCGAGATGGAGCCGGAGCTGGCTGACCAGCACTACCGCAAGGCCCTGTCATCGCGAAGCGATTCGCGCATCCTCAACAACTACGGGACGTTCCTGTTCGAGCAGGGGCGCTACAAAGACGCCTACGAGCGATTCCAGCAGGCCACCGAGGACAACCTCTACCCCGAGCGTTCTCGGGTGTTCGAGAACCTGGGCCTGACCGCCATGAAGATGAACAACCCGGCCCTGGCCAAGCAGCATTTCGACAAGGCGCTGCGCCTGAACCGCCAGCAGCCCATGGCGCTGCTGGAGATGGCCCAACTGTCCTTCAGCGAGAAACAGTACGTGCCGGCCCGCGACTACTACCAGCGCTACTCCCAGATCGCTCCGCAGACGGCTAGCAGCCTGCTGCTCGGATCGCGCCTGGCGACCATATTCGAAGATCGCGACCAGGCTGCAAGCCTCGGTCTGCAACTCAAGCGCCTTTATCCCGGCACGCCGGAATATCAGCAATACCTGTCGGAGCAATGATGAAAGCGTCGCATCCCGAAGCAGTAGCGGCGACCCGCGCCAACCCCGGTGAGACCCTGCGTCAGGCCCGTGAAGGCAAGGATTGGAGCTTGGGCGAGGTCGCCCGTAACCTCAACCTGACCGAACAGTCCCTGCGCCAGCTAGAAGCGGGCGACTTCGAACAACTGCCGGGGCACACGTTTGCCCGTGGCTACGTGCGTGCCTACGCCAAACTGCTGGGTATCGACCAGGCCGCCCTCGTTGCCGAGTTCGACCATTACACCGGCACCGATGCCAACGGCAGCAGCGTGCACAGCCTGGGCCGCATCGAAGAGCCGGTGCGCCTGTCCCAGAGTGTGTTGCGTATCGTCAGCTTCATTATCCTGGTCGCCCTCGGCGCGGTCGGCTTCTTCTGGTGGCAGGAGCATTCCAGCCGCAACAACGAGGAAGCGTCCAGCGTGAGCATGGAGCATGTGGAAGTGGAAAGTGCCGACGGCACTACCCAGATCCACCCCCTCGACGAGCCGGAAGATCAGGCTGTAGCTGAAGCTCAGGATGGTCAGGCACCGACCCCCGCCGAAGTCTCGCCGGAAATGGCCGCCCAACCCGAGCAACCGGCCGCCGAAGGCACTGCCCCGACTGCTCCGGTAGGCGAGACCGCGCCGGCTACCACTGCTTCGCCTCAGGCTCCGGTCGTTGTCGCAGCGCCGAGCGTTCCGGTTGCACAACCCCCCGCGCCGACCGCCATCGAACCCAGTGCGTCTGCTGTCGCGCCAACGACTACTCCTGTCGCTCCGGTAGCACCCGCTGCAACCCCGGCGCCCACTGCCCAGCCCGCGGCACCCGTGGTAGCCCAACAGGGGCAGGGAGTGGTGCGCATCCAGTTCACCGCCAACTGCTGGACCCAGGTCACTGACGCTGACGGCAAGGTGCTGGTCAGTGCCCTCAAGCGTACTGGCGACAGCCTGGAACTGGCCGGGAAGGCGCCGCTGGAAGTTCGCCTGGGTTTTGCCCGTGGCGCTCAGCTCAGCTACAACGGCCAGTCGGTCGATGTATCGCCTCACGTCCGCGGCGAGACCGCACGCCTGAAGTTGGGGCAATAAGCCATGCATTGCGAATCCCCGATCAAACGCCGCGTATCGCGGAAAATCTGGGTCGGCTCGGTGCCGGTGGGTGGTGATGCACCTATCGCCGTGCAGAGCATGACCAACACCGATACCTGCGACGTCGCAGCCACCGTGGGCCAGATCCAGCGCCTGGTGGATGCCGGTGTCGACATCGTTCGCGTCTCAGTGCCGGACATGGACGCCGCCGAAGCCTTCGGCCGCATCAAGCAGCAGGTTCAGGTGCCGCTCGTGGCGGACATCCACTTCGACTACAAGATCGCCCTTCGCGTAGCCGAACTGGGCGTTGATTGCCTGCGCATCAACCCCGGCAACATCGGCCGTGAAGACCGAGTCAGGGCCGTGGTCGACGCTGCCCGTGACAAAGGCATTCCGATCCGCATCGGCGTCAACGCCGGTTCGCTGGAGAAGGACCTGCAGAAAAAGTACGGCGAGCCCACCCCACAGGCCCTGGTGGAGTCCGCTCTGCGTCACGTCGAGCATCTCGACAAGCTGGACTTCCAGGACTTCAAGGTCAGCGTGAAAGCCTCCGACGTTTTCATGGCCGTCGAAGCCTATCGCTTGCTGGCCAAACAGATCGTGCAGCCCCTGCACCTGGGCATTACCGAAGCTGGTGGCTTGCGTTCCGGCACCGTCAAATCCGCGGTTGGCCTGGGCATGCTGTTGGCTGACGGCATCGGCGACACCATCCGCATCTCCCTGGCGGCGGACCCGGTGGAAGAGGTGAAGGTCGGCTTCGACATCCTCAAGTCCCTGCACCTGCGCTCCCGCGGCATCAACTTCATCGCGTGCCCGAGTTGCTCGCGTCAGAACTTCGATGTGGTCAAGACCATGAACGAGCTGGAAGGCCGCCTCGAGGACCTGTTGGTTCCGCTGGATGTGGCCGTGATCGGTTGTGTGGTCAACGGCCCGGGCGAAGCCAAGGAGGCGCATATCGGCCTCACCGGCGGCACGCCAAACAACCTGATCTACATCGATGGCAAGCCCGCGCAGAAGCTGAATAACGACAACCTGGTGGATGAGCTGGAACGGCTCATTCGCGAAAAGGCGGCCGAAAAGGCCGAAGCTGACGCGGCGCTCATCGCCCGCAGCTGAAATAAGGAACCTTCGTGAGCAAGACCCTGCAAGCCATTCGTGGCATGAACGACATCCTGCCGGAGCAGACGCCTACCTGGCGCTATCTGGAAAATACCCTGGCAGCGCTGTTGGATGGTTACGGATACAAGGAAATCCGCCTGCCGATCCTCGAGTTCACCGAGCTGTTCGCCCGCGGTATCGGCGAAGGCACGGACGTTGTCGACAAGGAGATGTACACCTTCCTCGATCGCAACGAAGAGTCCCTGACCCTTCGCCCCGAAGGTACTGCGGGTTGCGTGCGCGCCATGCTCGAGCATGGCCTTACCGGCGGTGGCCAGGTGCAGAAGCTCTGGTACGCCGGCCCGATGTTCCGCTACGAGAAGCCGCAGAAGGGTCGCTACCGTCAGTTCCACCAAATGGGTGTGGAAGTTTTCAACCTGCCGGGGCCGGACATCGACGCCGAGTTGATCGTGCTTACCTGGCGCCTGTGGAAGAAGCTCGGCCTTGCCGACGCCGTCACCCTGCAGCTGAACAGCCTGGGCTCCAGCGAGGCCCGCGCCCGCTACCGTGACGCCTTGGTGGCCTACCTGCAAGAGCGCTATGACCTGCTGGACGAAGACAGCCAGCGCCGCCTGACCACCAACCCGCTGCGCATACTCGACAGCAAGAATGGTGGTACCCAGGCGCTGCTGGTGGATGCGCCGACCCTGCACGATTACCTGGACGAAGAGTCCGTCGCCCACTTCGAGGGGCTCAAGGCGCGCCTTGATGCAGTGGGTATCCGCTACGAGATCAACCAGAAGCTGGTGCGTGGCCTGGACTACTACAGCCGCACCGTTTTCGAGTGGGTGACTGACAAGCTCGGTTCCCAGGGCACCGTTTGTGCTGGCGGCCGTTATGACGGTCTGGTGACCCAGTTCGGCGGCAAGCCGACTCCGGGCGTGGGATACGCCATGGGTGTCGAACGTCTGGTGCTGCTCCTGGAGACCCTTGGCCTGGTACCGGACGAGCTGAACAGCCCGGCCGATGTCTATATCTGTGCCTTTGGCGAAGCTGCCGAATTGGCAGCTCTAGGCCTTTCCGAGCAGCTGCGTGACGCCCTGCCGGACCTGCGCCTGGTGGTCAATGCCGGGGCCGGCAGCTTCAAGAGCCAGTTCAAGAAGGCCGACAAGAGCGGGGCCCGCTACGCGCTGATCCTGGGGGACGACGAATTGGCCAAGCGCGTGGTAGGTTGCAAGCCGCTGC
This sequence comes from Pseudomonas sp. D(2018), assembly GCF_005502555.1. Lineage (NCBI taxonomy): Bacteria > Pseudomonadati > Pseudomonadota > Gammaproteobacteria > Pseudomonadales > Pseudomonadaceae > Pseudomonas > Pseudomonas sp. D(2018). The sequence goes on along the minus strand of NZ_SCOK01000004.1, from coordinate 50,946 downwards.
GCGACGACAGCGAACAACAAAGCATTGCCTGGGATGCTCTGGCCGAGCATCTCGCCGCCTGCCTGAAGCAGGCTTGAGCATCCAAAGATCAGGAGTACGGGGTTAAGCATGCAGACTGAAGAAGAACAGATTGCGCAGTTCAGGGACTGGTGGCAGCGCAACGGCAAACCCATGCTCACTGGCGGCGCACTTGCGCTGGCAGTGGTCTTCGGTTGGCAGGCCTGGCAGAAGTACGACGCCAATCAGGCACAGGGCGCTTCGATCGTTTACCAGCAATTGCTGGAAACCGCTCTGACTCCCAGCGGCGCTCCGGACTCGGCCAAGGTCGCCGAGCTGGCTGGCAAGCTGAAGAGCGATTTCGGTGGGACCCATTACGCACAGTACGGCAGCCTGTTCGTGGCCAAGGTCGCGGTCGAGTCCGGCAAGTTGGATGATGCTGCCGCAGAGCTCAAGGCCGTGCTGGACAAACCTGCCGATGCGACCCTGAGTGAGCTGGCCCGCCAGCGCCTGGCCCGTGTCCTGGCAGCGCAGGACAAGGCTGAAGATGCCCTCAAACTGCTGGATGGCGATGCCGATAAGGCCTTCCTCGCCAGCCGAGAAGAACTCAAGGGCGATCTGCTGGTTCAGCTGGGTCGTACCGACGACGCGCATGCTGCCTACCAGAAAGCCAAGGCTGCGCTGCCCGAAGATGCCGCCGTAGGCGGTCTGCAGATGAAGCTTGACGACCTGGCAAAAGGGGACGCGTGACGTGATGCGCTGGAAGAATGCCGCAGTGCTGGCCCTGGCCCTACTGGCCGTGGGCTGCAGCAGCAATAGCAAGAAGGAACTGCCGCCGGCCGAACTGCCCGATATCACTGAGGAAGTGAAACTGGACAAGGGCTGGAGCCGCTCCATTGGTGACGGCCAGGGCGAGACCTACAACCTGCTGGTGCCCGCCGTCGATGGCGACACCATCTATGCCTCGGACGTCAACGGCGAGGTCATGGCGCTCAATCGCTTCAATGGCGACGTGATCTGGAAGCAAGACCTCGAACTGCCGGTCTCCGGCGCGGTTGGCGTCGGCTATGGCCTGGTGATGCTGGGTACCCTGAAAGGGGAAATCGTCGCCCTCGATGCCACCAACGGCGAAGAGAAGTGGCGCGCCCGTGTAAACGGCGAAGTACTGGCCCCGCCGGCCAACAACGGTGACGTGGTCGTTGTGCAGACTCAGAACGACAGCCTGTTCGGCTTCGACGCGGCCACCGGCAATCAGCTCTGGATCTACGAGAACACTCCGGCCGTGCTGACCCTGCGGGGTACTGGCGCGCCCATCGTGACTAACAATCTGGCCGTCGCCGGTCTTTCCACCGGCAAGGTGCTCGCCCTGGATATCAAGCGCGGCATTCCGGTCTGGGAACAGCGCGTGGCCGTGCCTCAGGGCCGTTCCGAGCTGGATCGCGTAGTGGACATCGACGGCGGCCTGCTGCTGTCCGGCGGTACCGTTTACGTCGCCACCTACCAGGGTCGCGTTGCCGCCCTGGACCTGGAAAGCGGTCGCGTACTCTGGCAGCGCGAGGCGTCCAGCTACGCCGGCGTCGCCCAGGGCTTCGGTAACGTTTACGTAAGCCTGGCCAGCGGAACCGTGGAAGGTGTGGACGAGCGCTCCGCCTCCGCCTTGTGGAGCAACGACGCCCTGGCTCGCCGCCAGCTGTCCGCTCCTGAGGTCTTCTCCAGCTATGTGGCTGTCGGTGACTTCGAAGGTTACTTGCACCTGTTGAGCCAGGTGGACGGCCACTTTGTCGGCCGCGAGAAGATCGACGGCGATGGTCTGCGTGCCCGTCCGCTGGTGGTGGGTGAGTGGATGTACGCCTATGGCAACGGTGGCAAGCTGGTTGGCCTGACCATCCGCTAAGCTGAAGTCTGATATCCGGCCGCTGCCGTCAAACGGTAGCGGCCTTTGTGTTTTCTGAAATAACGAGTGGAGAGCCTCATGGTTCCCGTAATTGCCCTGGTGGGTAGGCCCAACGTCGGCAAGTCCACCCTGTTCAACCGCCTGACCAAAACCCGAGACGCGATCGTCGCGGAGTACGCGGGTCTGACCCGTGATCGCCAGTACGGCGAGGCGAAGTGGCAGGGTCGCACCTATATCGTCATCGACACCGGGGGTATCTCCGGCGATGAGGAAGGCATCGACGCAAAAATGGCCGAGCAGTCCCTGCAGGCGATCGAAGAGGCTGATGCAGTGCTCTTCATGGTCGACTCCCGCGCTGGCATGACGGCCTCCGACCAGATGATCGCTGAGCACCTGCGCAAGCGGAACAAGCGCAGCTTCCTGGTGGCCAATAAGGTCGACACCGTTGACCCGGACATCGCGCGCGCCGAGTTCAGCCCCCTGGGCCTGGGCGACGCCTTGCCGATCGCTGCCGCCCATGGCCGTGGCATCAGTCAGATGCTCCAGGCTGCTCTGGGTGAGTTCCCCCGTGATGATGGTGCCGACGAAACTGAGGCCGCCGAGGCCGAAGTGGTTGCCGAAGGCACTGAGCCGACGCGCGTGCCCGGGCCGAGTGAAAAGGATGGCATCAAGATCGCCATCATCGGTCGCCCCAATGTTGGCAAGTCCACCCTGGTCAACCGCATGCTCGGTGAAGAGCGGGTGATCGTGTACGACCAGGCCGGTACTACCCGTGACAGCATCTACATCCCCTTCGAGCGTAACGAAGAGAAGTACACCCTGATCGACACCGCTGGCGTGCGTCGTCGCGGCAAGATCTTCGAGGCAGTGGAAAAGTTCTCGGTGGTGAAAACCCTGCAGGCCATCCAGGATGCCAACGTGGTGATCTTCGTGATGGACGCCCGTGAAGGGGTAGTCGAGCACGACCTCAACTTGCTGGGTTTCGTGCTCGAGACCGGCCGTGCGCTGGTCATTGCCCTGAACAAGTGGGATGGCATGGAACCGGGTGAGCGCGACTATGTGAAGACTGAGTTGGAGCGCCGGCTGTTCTTCGTCGATTTCGCCGACATCCACTTCATCTCCGCCCTGCATGGCACCGGCGTCGGCCACCTGTACAAGTCAGTGCAGGATTCCTTCCGTTCCGCCATCACCCGCTGGCCCACCAGCCGTCTGACCCAGATCCTCGAAGACGCGGTGCAGGAGCACCAGCCGCCGCTGGTCAACGGCCGCCGCATCAAGCTGCGCTACGCCCACCTCGGTGGAGCCAACCCGCCGCTGATCGTGATCCACGGCAACCAGACCGAGTCGGTGCCCAAGTCCTACTCGCGTTACCTGGAAAACACCTACCGGCGCGTGCTCAAGCTGGTCGGTACGCCGATCCGCATCGAGTACAAGGGCGGCGAGAACCCCTTCGAGGGCAAGAAGAACACCTTGACCGAGCGTCAGGTGAACAAGAAACGCCGTCTCATGTCGCACCACAAGAAGGCCGACAAGAAGCGCCGCGACAAGAAGCGCTGATACCGGCTGGACTGGAAGAGGGCGCCCTGGGGCGCTCTTTTTCTTTCCAGGGTCGCACTTTGGGTGGAATTCGGCTTTCGTAGGAGCGAGCTCTGCTCGCGAACTGGGCCGGCACAATGTTTCGCGAGCATAGCTCGCTCCTGCAGGGGCATTCCTGTGGTCGCGAACCCCCTCAGGCCTTAAGCTATGACCCACTTCCCAGTCGCCAGCAGCCTGATGAAATGATCGCCAGCAAGTTGCCCAACGTCGGCACCACCATCTTCACCCGCATGTCCCAACTCGCCGCTGAAGTCGGCGCCATCAATCTGTCCCAGGGCTTCCCGGATTTCTCCGCGCCGACTGCCCTGTGCGATGCGGTCGGCCGGCATATTGCGGCCGGGCACAACCAGTACGCACCCATGACCGGTCTGCCGGCGCTGCGCGAGCAGGTGGCGGCCAAGGTTGCGGCCTTTTACGGGCGCCCGGTCAGCGCCGATACCGAGGTGACCATCACCCCGGGGGCCACTGAAGCCATCTTCTGTGCCATCCAGGCCGTGGTCCGTGCTGGCGATGAGGTGATCGTCCTCGACCCTTGCTACGACAGCTACGAACCCTCGGTTGAACTGGCTGGTGGCCGCTGCGTGCACGTACCTCTGGCACTGCCGGGGTTTGCCATCGACTGGCAACGCATGCGCGACGCACTGAGCCCGCGCACCCGCATGATCATCCTCAACAGCCCGCACAACCCCAGCGGTGCGCTGATTTCCCGCGCCGAACTGGACCAGTTGGCCGAGCTGATTCGTGATCGCGACATCTACCTGGTGTCGGACGAAGTCTACGAGCACCTGGTGTTCGATGGTGTCAGCCATGTCAGCGTGCTGGCCCATGACGAGTTGTACGCGCGTGCCTTCGTGGTCAGTTCCTTCGGCAAGACCTACCACGTCACCGGCTGGAAGACCGGCTATGTGGTGGCGCCGCCCGTGCTGTCCGCCGAGCTGCGCAAGGTCCACCAGTACGTCAACTTCTGCGGTGTGACCCCGCTGCAATGGGCGCTTGCCGATTTCATGGCGGCGCACCCGGAGCACCTGGCCGAGCTGCCGACCTTCTACCAGGCCAAGCGCGACCTGTTCTGCGATCTGCTGGCCGGCTCGCGCTTGCGTTTCAGCCGTGCCGCCGGTACCTACTTCCAGTTGGTGGACTACAGCGCCATCCGCGACGACCTGGACGATGTGGCCATGTCCGAATGGCTTACTCGTGAACACGGCGTGGCCGCCATTCCGGTTTCGGTGTTTTACCAGCAAGCGCCCAAGGATTTGCGACTGGTGCGGTTCTGCTTCGCCAAACGTGAGGAGACGCTGCGTCAGGCGGCGGAAAAACTATGCGCGATCTGACCGCCTTGCCTGATCTCAAGCTGGCCCTGGTGCAGACCACCCTGGCCTGGCACGACTGCGAAGCCAACCACGCGCATTTCGAAACCTTGCTGGAACAGGCGAAGGGCGCTGACCTGATCGTCCTGCCAGAGATGTTCACCACCGGTTTCTCCATGGACTCCTCGGCGCTTGCCGAGCCCGAGCAAGGGCCGACCCACGCCTGGCTGAGGGAGCAGGCCAAGCGCCTGGATGCGGTGATCACCGGTAGCGTCATCATCCAGGTCGCTGATGGCAGCCACCGCAATCGCCTGCTCTGGGCGCGTCCGGACGGTGAGGTCCTGCATTACGACAAGCGTCATTTGTTCCGCATGGCCGGTGAGCACAAGCACTACACGCCGGGCGAGACCCAGGCGTTGTTCGAGCTCAAGGGCTGGCGCGTGCGGCCGTTGATCTGCTACGACCTGCGTTTCCCGGTGTGGAGCCGCGATCCGCACGACACCGACTTGCTGCTCTACACGGCCAATTGGCCGGCCGCGCGTCGCCATCATTGGAACCGACTGCTACCTGCGCGTGCCATCGAAAACCTCTGTTACGTCGCCGCGGTGAATCGCGTCGGTACCGATGGCAAGGGCCACGGCTACAGTGGCGACAGCCAGGTGTTGGATTTCCAGGGTGAGAGCCTGCTGGATGCCGGCGATGCCGATGGCGTGTTCTTCGCCAACCTGTCCGCCGCACAACTGGCTGCGTATCGCGAGCGCTTCCCGGCCATGCGCGACGCAGACGCATTCGACCTGCACCTCTGAGTACCGAGGCAATCATGAGCGAACACAAGCCACTACCTGCCGGGGGAAGCCTGCTTGTGGCGGGAGAAAAGGTCTACAACACGCCGGTGGAAGTCACCCTGGCAGTGATCGGTGGCAAGTGGAAGTCGCTGCTGGTCTATCACCTGATGCCGGAGGCACGGCGCTTTTCCGAACTCAAGCGGCTGGTGCCGGGTATCACCGAGAAGATGCTGGCCCAGCAGCTGCGTGAGCTGGAACGCGACGGTATCGTCTCGCGCACGGTCTACGCCGAAGTACCGCCTCGGGTTGAGTACCGCTTGACCGAGCATGGCAGCAGCCTGAAGCCGGTGCTGGATTCCATGTGCGCCTGGGGCAAGTGCCACTGGCAGCAGCAGGGCTGAATACTCCCGGTAGGTTGCCTGCAAAACAAAACCCCGCCTGCTGGCGGGGTTTTGCTTTGCGGTATCAGCCTCAGGCCGCTTCGGCCTCGGCCTGGCTCAGGGCGCGGTTGAGGGCGCTGAACAGCGCGCGGAAGCTGGCTGTGGTGAGGTTTTCGTCAATGCCGATACCGTGCAGGGCACGGCCACCGTTGACGCGCAGTTCGATGTAGGCCGCAGCCTTGGCGTTTGTGCCGGCACCGATGGCGTGCTCCGAGTAGTCCATGATCTCGACCTTCACCGGCAGGCTGGCCACCAGGGCTTCCAGCGGGCCCTTGCCCATGCCGCGCAGGTGCTGGGTTTCGCCCTTGACCTGGACTTCGATATCCACGGCACTGGTACCGTTCTCTTCCTGCAGGCGATGGCCTTTCAGGGTGAAGGGCGTGCTGGCCTGCAGGTACTCGCTGTCCAGCAGTTGGTAGATCTGCTGGGCAGTCATTTCCAGTCCCAGGCGATCGGTTTCCTTCTGCACCACCTGGCTGAATTCGATCTGCATGCGGCGCGGCAGGCTGATGCCGTACTCCTGTTCCAGCAGGAAGGTGATGCCACCCTTGCCGGACTGGCTGTTCACGCGAATCACCGCTTCGTAGCTGCGGCCAATGTCGGCCGGGTCGATTGGCAGGTAGGGCACTTCCCAGAGGGCGTCTTCCTGCTGTTGGGTGAAGCCCTTGCGGATGGCGTCCTGGTGGGAGCCGGAGAAGGCCGTGTGGACCAGGTCGCCCACGTAGGGGTGCCGCGGGTGAACCGGCAACTGGTTGCACTCTTCGACCACTTTGCGCACGGCATCGATGTCGGAGAAGTCCAGCTGCGGGTGCAGGCCCTGGGTGTACATGTTCAGTGCAAGGGTCACCAGGTCGACGTTGCCGGTGCGCTCGCCGTTGCCGAACAGGCAGCCTTCGACTCGGTCGGCGCCGGCCATCAGGCCCAGTTCGGTGGCGGCCACGCCGGTGCCACGGTCATTGTGGGTGTGCAGGCTGATGATCACCGAGTCGCGGCGGCTGACGTGGCGGCCGAACCATTCGATCTGGTCCGCGTACACGTTCGGCGTTGCGCACTCAACGGTGGCCGGCAGGTTGAGGATGATCTTCTTCTCGGGGGTCGGCTGCCAGACATCGATCACCGCATCGCAGACCTCGACGGCGAAGTCCAGCTCGGTGGAGCTGAAGATTTCCGGCGAGTACTGGAAGGTCCAGTCGGTTCCCGGCTGCTCGGCGGCCAGCGTCTTGATCAGCCTGGCTGCGCTGGTGGCGATTTCAATCACGCCGGCCTTGTCCTGGTTGAAGACGATGCGGCGGAACGAGGGGGCGGTGGCGTTGTAGACGTGGACGATGGCTTTTTTCGCCCCACGCAGGGACTCGAAAGTGCGGGTGATCAGGTCCTCGCGCGCTTGGGTCAGTACCTGGATGGTGACGTCGTCGGGGATGTGGCCGCCTTCGATCAGCTCGCGAACGAAGTTGAAGTCGGTATCCGAAGCGGAGGGGAAGGCCACCTCGATTTCCTTCAGGCCCACCTGCACCAGGGTCTTGAAGAAGCGCATCTTCTTCTGCGCATCCATTGGCTCGATCAGCGACTGGTTACCGTCGCGCAGATCGGAGCTGCACCAGATCGGTACTTCAGTGATGGTCCTGGACGGCCAGGTACGGTCCGGCAGGTTGATTGCGGGGAAGGCGCGGTACTTGCGGGATGGGTCTTTCAGCATGCTCATGGGGCAAATCCTTTTTACTGCGGGCCGTGTGGTGGTCGGCCAGGCATTGAATTCAGCGGGTGCGACGAAGGTGAGATTCAGCCACGCAGTCGGGGGCTGACCAGTCGCAGGCAGGCGTGTTGACGCAGAAGGATGAGGGTGTGTGCGGTTTTCATAAGGGCTAACCCTATTCATCGTGAGTGAATATGGCAAGCATTGCGGGAAAAATGGTGAAAAAGAGCGCAAGAATTTGCAAGGAGGAGATTTATTGCGTAGTTGTTGCGATTTACTAGAAGTAATTGCGTTGCTCTTTTGGGGGCGAGACAGCCAGCCCGCGAATCGCCCCTTGCCGGGCAATTCGCGGTCAGCCTTGAGGTCATTCCTGCGGCGCTAGACGCAGCGCTCGCATGTCCGCACCGCTGGGGTGCTGGAACACTCGCAGGCCGAACTCCGGAAGTATCGCCAGCAGGTGGTCGAAGATGTCGGACTGTATAGCCTCGTAGCGGGCCCAGGCCGTGGTGTTGGTGAAACAGTACAGCTCCAGCGGCAGGCCATCAGCGGTAGGGGCCATCTGACGCACCAGCAGGGTCATGTCCTTGCGGATGTCCAGGTTCTCCCGCAAGTAGTGCTCCACGTAGGCGCGGAAGGTGCCGAGGTTGGTCAACTGGCGGCTGTTGATCGGCAGGCGGGCAGCCTCATCCAGTTGGCTGTTCCAGCTGAGCAGCTCGCTTTCCTTGGCTTTCAGGTAGCCGTCCAGCAGTCGGAAGCGGTGCAATCGGGCGATGTCGTCCTCGCGGAGGAAGTGCACGCTGTTCTGATCCAGATAGAGACAGCGCTTGATCCGACGGCCACCGGATTCCTGCATGCCGCGCCAGTTCTTGAACGAGTCAGTGATGAAGCGCTTGGTGGGAATGGTGGTGATGGTCTTGTCCCAGTTCTGCACCTTCACCGTATGCAGGGCGATGTCGATCACGTCGCCGTCGGCGTTGAGCTGGGGCATCTCCACCCAGTCACCGACGCGAATGATGTCGCTGGAGGTGATCTGTACGCTGGCCACCAGCGACAGCAGAGTGTCCTGGAAAATCAGCAGCAGAACTGCGGCCATGGCGCCGAGACCCGACAGCAGGATCAGCGGCGAGCGGTCGATCAGGCTGGCGATCATCAGGATCGTGGCGATGGCGAAGATCGCGATCTTCAGCACTTGCACATAGCCCTTGATGGGCCGCAGGTGGGCATCCTTGCGGCGCTGATAGAGGCTGCTGACGATGTTCAGCGCGGCGCTCAGGGCCAGAGCGACGGTGAGGATGATGAAGGCGGCGCAGACGTTGGTGATCACCTCCACCAACGCGTTTGGCAGGTTCGGCACCACCCTTACGCCGCCGGCCAGCACCAGGGCGGGCACCACATTGGCCAGGCGCTTGATCAGGCCGTGGTCCTGAATCTGCGCGCCGGTGACGTGGAACAGGCCGCGCAGCAGGATGCGGCGGACTATCCAGTTCGACAGCCAGGCCAGGAGGATAAGGGCGGAAGTGGCGACGACGGTGTGCAATTCCTGATGCTGCCGCAACCATTCCAGCCAGTGGGTGACTTCGCTACTCATGGGCTGCTCCCTTCAGATATCCGTTTGGCGGGGTGGGCCCCGAAGCCGCCGGACCTTAGCAAATCAGAGCCGCGCAGCCCAAGCCCCGGGTGTATGCGCAAATGTCCTCAGGGCTTGTAGGCACCGATGAAGATGGCCGGGTCAACTCGCACATCGTTGAGGCTGACGTTCCAGTGCATGTGCGGGCCGGTCGCGCGGCCGGTGGCGCCGACGCGGCCGATCACGCCGCCGCGGGGCAGTTGCTGGCCGAGTTTCACCTCTACCTTCGACATGTGACAGAACATGCTAATCAGGCCTTGGCCATGGTCGACGAACACTGTCTTGCCGTTGAAGAAGTAGTTGCCGATGAGAACCACCTTGCCGGCCGCGGGCGCCTTGATTGGCGTGCCCGCACCGACCGCGAAGTCCAGGCCGGAGTGCGGGTTGCGTTCTTCGCCATTGAAGAAGCGGCGCAGTCCGAAGGGGCTGGAGAGGGGGCCGTTGACCGGCTTGTCGAACAGCAGGTTGCTCGGTGTCCCGGGGCTGAAGCGGCGGTAGGCAGTGGTCTGCTCGGCCAGTTCGCGGTCGATGCGTTTCAGGTCTTCCGGCAGCGGGTTCACCTGGCGGGTATTGGCCAGCTTGATGTGTTGCTCGCGATAGGTGCGGCTGCCGACGCTGAAGCCCAGCCGGCGCCCATCGCTGACCTCGATCAGTTGCTGCCCGACCTTGGTACCCAGCGGGATGCCGACGATGGCGATCCAGTTGCGGCCGTCTTCCTTGACCACCAGCACCGGTTTGCCCTGGTAGCGCGCGGTGGGCGCCTGGGGGCCGTTGCCGAGCTGGACGACGGCTACGCCGCCTGGAACCGGCTTGTTCAGCAGCCGGCTGATGAAACCTTCGGCATGGACGGGGAGGGCGAGGCAGAGGAGCAGGGCGGCAAGCAGGCGCATGGTCAGTCCAGCAGGGAGAGGTTCACGGGCGTGAGGTGGTTGTCTTCGACGCGCACGTCCAGTTCGCCTTCTCCGAGGCGGGCCTTCAGGCGCTGGCCGGGGTGGGTCTGGCTAGCGGTGCGGACGGCTTGTCCACGTTCGTCTAGCAGGATGCTGTAGCCGCGCCCGAGGGTGGCCAGGGGGCTGACGACGTGCAGTGTCTGGGCCAGGGCGTCAAGGCGCTGACGACGATCCTTGAGGGCGTCGCGAGCGGCGCGGGGCAGGCGTTCGGCAAGGTTGTCGAGCTTCTGCCGCAGCAGGGCCAGGGTGCGTCCGGGATGCTGTGCGGCGAGGCGGGTGTCCAGGCGTGCCAGGCGTTCGTGTCGTACCTGCTGCTGGCGCTCGAACGCGCGCCGTAGGCGCATGTCCAGGTCATCCAGCCGTTGCGCTTGCTGGCGCAGGCGCTCGCCGGGGTGACGCAGGCGTCGGAACAGCCCATCCAGGCGCAGGCGCTCGCGGGTCAGTTGGTCCCGCAGACGCAGGATCAGGCGGCGATGCAGGCTGTCGAGGCGCTGCTGCAGGTCTCTGGCATCTGGGGCCAGGAGTTCGGCGGCGGCGGAGGGCGTCGGTGCGCGCACATCGGCGACGAAATCGCTGATGGAAACATCCGTTTCATGGCCGACGGCACTGACGATGGGGGTCTGGCACGCGGCCACGGCGCGGGCCACTGCCTCTTCGTTGAAGCACCAGAGGTCCTCCAGGGAGCCGCCACCACGGGCGAGGATCAACGCATCGAAGCCTTGCGCATCCGCCAATCCCAGGGCGCGGACGATCTGCGCGGAGGCTTCGCGGCCCTGCACGGCGGTGGGAATGAGGGTCAGCTGTACCTGGGGTGCACGACGGCGAAAGACGCTGATGATGTCGCGGATCACCGCGCCGGTGGGTGAACTGACGATGCCGATACGCTGCGGGTGTGCCGGAAGCGGGCGTTTGCGTTCCGCGGCGAACAGCCCTTCGGCGGCGAGTTTTTCCTTAAGGGCCTCGAATGCCAGGCGCAGGGCACCATCGCCAGCCGGCTCGACGGCATCGGCGATCAGTTGGTAATCGCCACGACCCTCGAACAGCGAGACCTTGCCACGCACCCGCACCGCCAGGCCATCGCGCAGCGCCTGCCGTACGCGCAGGGCGTTCTGCCGGAACAGGGCGCAGCGAACCTGCGCCTGGCTGTCCTTGAGGGTGAAGTACAGGTGGCCGGAGGCAGGCTTGGCCAGGTTGGAGATTTCACCCTCCACCCAAACCTGCGGAAACACGTCCTCCAATAGATGGCGGGCACGTTGGTTGAGCTGGCTGACGGTCAGTACCTCGCGATCGAGGCCAAGCCGTTGGAAGGGATCGTTGATCATGGGCCGGAATGATAATGGCTTTGGCATCTTGCGCCATAGTTGACGGTTGAAGGGCACTGATTAAGCTGCGTGCCCTTTCTTCTGCCATAGGAGCCTGAAATGGAGACGAGCCAACTGATCATCGTGCCGCAGATTTCCAGCGTGCCCGGGCACCAGGCCCTGGCTGGACGCATGCAGCGCTGGCTCGCCCAGCGCGGGGTGGTCGAGGCGCTGCCAAGCACCTGTGGCGTGCGCGGCAATCGCATGGCCTATGCCATCGCCCCCAGCGCGCGGCAGGTGGTCGAACATCCTGATCGCTTGCCGTTCGGCCAACCCGTGAATGGCCTGGAGGTGGTGGATAAACGCTGCATCTATACGCCCACCCGTAACTTCCTCAAAGAAGCGGGCTGCCCGGAATGCCGCCGGGAAGTCGGCGAGCCGCTGTTCGAGAGCCTGGAGGATTGGTGGCCGGGGATCACGGACAACTTCAGTTGCCCGGAGTGCGGTCACGAAGACGACATCAACGGCTTTCTCTTCCTGCAGCCCTGCGGGTTCTCCAACCTGGGGTTCATCTTCAATGGTTGGGGCGAAACCGCCTTTACCCAGGCATTTCTCGATGCGTTCGGTGAGCGCCTGGGGTTCAAAGTGCGCCAGGTGCGGACGGACGGCTGATGACCGCTGATCGGCTTGGCATGTTTTTTCGCGGGAATGGCACTGCAGGCCATCGGCCGCGTTGAGCAGAGGCCGTAGCCTCGTTATAATGGCGCGCTTCCAATTTTCCCGCCTGGGAGCCCCCGCCATGCTGCGCATCAGCCAAGAAGCCCTGACCTTCGACGACGTTCTCCTGATCCCGGGTTATTCCGAGATTCTGCCCAAGGATGTCAGCCTCAAGACCCGCCTGACCCGCGGCATCGAACTGAACATCCCGCTGGTTTCCGCAGCGATGGATACCGTGACCGAAGCCCGCCTGGCCATTGCCATGGCCCAGGAAGGTGGCATCGGCATCATTCACAAGAACATGACCATCGAGCAGCAGGCTGCCGAGGTGCGCAAGGTCAAGCGCCACGAGACGGCCATCGTCCGTGACCCGGTCACCGTCACGCCCTCCACCAAGATCATCGAACTGCTGCAGATCGCCCGTGAATATGGCTTCTCTGGCTTCCCGGTAGTGGAAGAGGGCGAGCTGGTCGGCATCGTGACCGGCCGCGACCTGCGCTTCAAGCCGAACGTCGGCGATACCGTGGCGGCGATCATGACGCCGAAGGACAAGCTGGTCACCGCCCGCGAAGGCACCCCGCTTGAAGAGATGAAGGTCAAGCTCTACGAGAACCGCATCGAGAAGATGCTGGTGGTCGACGAGAACTTCTACCTGCGCGGCCTGGTGACCTTCCGTGATATCGAGAAGGCCAAGACCTACCCGCTGGCGTCCAAGGATGCGCAAGGCAGCCTGCGCGTAGGCGCTGCAGTGGGGACCGGCGCTGACACCGGCGAACGCGTTGCCGCACTGGTCGCAGCTGGCGTCGACGTGGTGGTGGTGGACACCGCCCACGGCCACTCCAAAGGTGTGATCGAGCGCGTACGCTGGGTCAAGGACACCTACCCGCACGTCCAGGTGATCGGTGGCAACATCGCCACTGGCGAAGCTGCCAAGGCCCTGGCCGAGGCTGGCGCGGACGCGGTCAAGGTCGGTATCGGCCCGGGCTCCATCTGCACCACCCGTATCGTCGCTGGCGTCGGCGTACCGCAGATCTCCGCCATCGCCAACGTGGCTGCCGCCCTGGCTGGCTCCGGCATCCCGCTGATCGCCGACGGTGGCATCCGCTTCTCCGGCGACCTGTCCAAGGCCATCGTGGCTGGCGCGTCCTGCGTGATGATGGGCTCCATGTTCGCCGGTACCGAAGAGGCACCGGGCGAGGTCGAGCTGTTCCAGGGCCGTTCCTACAAGGCCTACCGTGGCATGGGCTCGCTGGGCGCCATGGCGCAGTCGCAGGGCTCTTCCGATCGTTACTTCCAGGACTCCTCGGCCGGTGCCGAGAAGCTGGTTCCGGAAGGTATCGAAGGCCGCGTCCCCTACAAGGGAACCCTGACCGCCATCGTTCACCAGCTGATGGGCGGCCTGCGTGCCTCCATGGGCTATACCGGTTGCTCCACGGTCGAGGAAATGCGCACCAGGCCGCAGTTCGTGCGCATCACCGGCGCCGGCATGGCCGAGTCCCACGTCCATGATGTGCAGATCACCAAGGAAGCCCCGAACTACCGCGTCGGTTGAGGCTGACTGAAATCTAACGCGTCACGGGGCTGTCTGATTCAGCCCCGTGTCGTTTGTGAATTCCGTAACGAGAGATGGCCATGTCCCAAGACATTCACGCCCACCGGATCCTGATCCTCGACTTCGGCTCCCAGTACACCCAGCTGATCGCCCGCCGCGTGCGCGAGATTGGCGTGTACTGCGAGATCCACCCCTTCGACATGAGCAATGAGGCGATCCGCGCCTTTGCCCCGCGCGGCATCATCCTCGCCGGTGGCCCCGAGTCGGTGCATGAAGCCGATAGCCCGCGTGCGCCGCAGGCCGTGTTCGACCTCAATGTGCCGTTGTTCGGCATCTGCTACGGCATGCAGACCATGGCCGAGCAACTGGGCGGCAAGGTGCAGGGTTCCGACCTGCGCGAGTTCGGTTATGCCCGCGTCGACGTGGTAGGCAAGGCCCGCCTGCTGGATGGCATCGAAGACCATATCGACGACGACGGCGTTCTCGGCCTCGACGTGTGGATGAGCCACGGCGACAAGGTCACCGACATGCCGGTCGGCTTCCACATCCTGGCCAGCACCCCGAGCTGCCCGATCGCCGCCATGGCTGACGATCATCGCGCCTACTACGGCGTGCAGTTCCACCCGGAGGTGACCCACACCAAGCAGGGCGGTCGTATCCTCTCCCGCTTCGTGCTGGACATCTGCGGCTGTGCCGCCCTCTGGACCCCGTCCAACATCGTCGAAGACGCCATCGCCACCGTGCGCGCCCAGGTGGGCTCGTCCAAGGTGCTGCTGGGCCTGTCCGGCGGCGTGGACTCCTCGGTCGTGGCGGCCCTGCTGCACCGTGCCATCGGCGACCAGCTGACCTGCGTTTTCGTCGACAACGGCCTGCTGCGCCTGCACGAAGGCGACCACGTGATGGCCATGTTCGCCGAGAACATGGGCGTACGCGTGATCCGCGCCAACGCCGAAGAGAAGTTCCTCTCCCGCCTGGCCGGCGTTGCCGACCCGGAAGAGAAGCGCAAGATCATCGGCCGCACCTTCATCGAAGTGTTCGATGAGGAAGCTACCCGTCTGCAGGGCATCAAGTTCCTCGCCCAGGGCACCATCTACCCCGACGTGATCGAGTCGGCCGGCGCCAAGACCGGCAAGGCCCACGTGATCAAGTCCCACCACAACGTCGGCGGCCTGCCGGAAGACATGCAGTTCGAACTGGTCGAGCCGCTGCGCGAACTGTTCAAGGACGAAGTGCGCAAGATCGGCCTGGAGCTGGGCCTGCCCTACAGCATGGTCTACCGCCACCCGTTCCCCGGCCCGGGCCTGGGCGTGCGTATCCTCGGCGAAGTGAAGAAGGAGTACGCCGACTTGCTGCGTCGCGCGGACCACATCTTCATCGAAGAGCTGCACAAGGCGGACTGGTACCAGAAGACCAGCCAGGCCTTCGTGGTGTTCCAGCCGGTGAAATCCGTGGGCGTGGTCGGTGACGGCCGCCGTTACGCCTGGGTCGTGGCCCTGCGCGCGGTGGAAACCATCGACTTCATGACCGCTCGCTGGGCGCACCTGCCTTACGAGCTGCTGGAGACCGTCTCCAATCGCATCATCAACGAGATCGAAGGCATCTCCCGCGTCACCTACGACGTGTCGAGCAAGCCGCCAGCGACCATCGAGTGGGAATGATGCCAGTGCGAAAGCGCTAGCGACAACCGACCGGCCAGGCTCTCAAAGCCTGGCCGGTTTCGTTTTGTAGGGGGCGCTTGTCCTTTTTGTTGGGGCGAATTTATTCGCCCCAACAAGATCACACGTTGGCGTGGGTATCGACCACCAGCGTCAGTCGCGCTATGAATCCGTCGTCGTCCTCGACCAGTTCGGCAATTGACTGTTCGCCCTGCTGGCGGCGGAAGACGTAGTCCTGCTCCAGCGGTGTCCAGTCCTGGCCGGGGTGGGAGTAGGGCGGTTTCGCCATCGCCGGGCGGATCACCGCTTCGGGGAAGTACAGCTGGCCGGTGTGGATATCCCGCTCACTAAGATGCACCTTCAGGTGCACATGGTTGGTCCGGCCGGGGTAATAACCCGGGAGGATGCTGCGAAATTCCGCTCGGCCGTCGTCGTCGGTGATCTGTACACCACGCAAGTAGCGGCTTCTCGAGTCGCTCCCGACGCCCGAATAGGCGCCTTGTGCATCGCAATGCCAGATCTCCAGGGCGGCGTCGCCCAAGGGGCGGCACCCGTCCAGTTGCAGCACCTCGAACTGAAGCCGCAAGGCGGTGCCTGGTTTGCCGTCCGTGACGTCCTGGCGCAACAGCGCATCTTCCAGATAGAAGGGCCCGGCGGTCTGTACCGGGCTGAGACGGCAGGCCCTGGTGCTGTCGGACTGGCTGAATCGCGGCCAGCTCAGCAATACCAGGCCGCCGAGACCGAATTGCATCAGTTGGCGGCGGGTGGGATGCACGGAGACGATCCTCTGCAGAGAGTCGGGACATCTCTTTCAGCCTAGACCTGGCACGAAACGCATGCCGCGCCCATCGGTCGCGGTCAATGCGGATGCTTTCCCTTATCTTTCTCGATTGCTGGGTGTATCTTTGGCGCCCCGTAGTCCGGCCCGACAGAGGCCGGTTCGATTAGCCGATGGGACAGCCCCGTTCTTCCCCTGAGGAGCCTGACCCCATGTCGTTCACCCGCAGACAGATTCTCGGTGGCCTGGTTGGCCTCGGTGTGGTCAGCCTCGGTGCCGGCGGCGCCCGCTATTGGCTCGGCCGCACGCTGGATGCCAAGACCCACGACTATGAGCTGATCGCCGCACCGCTCGATCTAGAGCTGGTCGCCGGTCATTCCACTCCGGTCTGGGCCTACGGCGGCCAGGCGCCGGGCGTCGAACTGCGCTCGCGCCAGGGCGACTGGCTGCGAGTGCGCTTCATCAACAAGCTCGATGAGCCCACCACCATCCACTGGCATGGCATTCGCCTGCCGCTCGAGATGGACGGCGTCCCCTATGTGTCGCAGTTGCCGGTCCTGCCCGGCGAGTACTTCGACTACCGCTTCAAGACCGACGACGCCGGCAGCTTCTGGTATCACCCGCACCTGTCCAGCGCGCACCAATTGGGGCGCGGCCTGGTTGGTCCGCTGATCGTCGAGGAGCGTGAGCCCAGTGGCTTCAAGCACGAGAAGGTGCTTAGCCTGAAGACCTGGCATGTCGACCAGGAAGGCGCCTTCACCGCCTTCAGCGTCCCCCGCGAGGCCGCCCGTGAAGGCACTCGTGGCCGTCTGACCACCATCAACGGCAAGCCGCTTCCAACCGTGGAGCTGCCAGCCGGCCAGGTGGTGCGTCTTCGCTTGCTGAACCTGGACAACACCGTTACCTACCGGCTCAACCTGCCGGGGGCCGAGGTGCGTATCTATTCCCTGGATGGTCACCCCGTGGAGCCCCGCGACCTGGGCAAGGAATACTGGCTTGGGCCTGGCATGCGTATCGAACTCGCCATCAAGGTGCCGGCAGAAGGCACCGAACTGCCGTTGCGCAATGGCCCGCTGCGTCTGGCGACGCTAAAGAGCGTGGCCAGCAACGAGGCGCCCGGCGACTGGCCGGCACCGCTACCGGCCAACCCGGTACCCGAGCCCGACCTGGAAAAGGCCCAGGTGCTGCGTTTCAACTTCGAGTGGGCTGCCACCCTGGCCAGCGCGGCCGGAAGGCCGAGCAACTACTGGCAAATCAACGGCAAGGCCTGGGACATCGACGACAAGACCTGCGCCGACCGCCCGATCGCCAAGCTGAAGAAAGACGGCCACTACATCTTCGAGCTGCGCAACATGGCTCAGTACCTGCACCCCATCCATCTCCATGGCATGGCCTTCAAGGTGCTGGACTCGGACCGCAAGACCATCATTCCGTACTTCACCGACACCTACCTGCTGGGCAAGAACGAGACCGCGCGCATCGCGCTGGTCGCGGAGAACCCGGGGGTGTGGATGTTCCACTGCCACGTCATCGACCATATGGAAACCGGCCTGATGGCCGCCATCGAGGTTGTCTGAACTGACCATGCGCCAGCCCCAGATCATCGACCGCAGCCGCGACGAACACTTCATGCGTGAGGCCCTTGCCCTGGCCCAGCAGGGTGCGGCGCTGGGCGAGGTGCCGGTGGGGGCGGTGCTGGTCAAGGATGGCGAGATCGTCGGGCGCGGCTTCAACTGCCCGATTTCCGGCCATGACCCCAGTGCCCATGCCGAGATGGTGGCAGTACGTGACGCTGCTAGCCGTCTTGAGAACTACCGCCTGGTCGGCAGTACCCTCTACGTCACCCTGGAGCCGTGCAGCATGTGCGCGGGGCTCATCGTCCACTCGCGGATCACCCGCGTCGTCTACGGCGCCACCGAGCCCAAGGCCGGCGTAGTGGCCAGCCGCGGCCAGTTCTTCAATCAGGAATTCCTCAACCACCGGGTACTGGTGGAGGGGGGCGTGCTGGCGCAGGAATGCAGCGAGATGCTCTCGGCGTTCTTCCAGGCGCGCCGAGCGGCACGCAAGGACGGCGGCTCCCAGGTGTAGCTGAAGCCAGTCATGCCGAGTCGTTGCGGGGTGTCGTTGGGGTTCGCTTCGCTCTCGCGGAACGCCGCCCGCACCAACCTGCGGGGGGGCTCAGAGTTTCTCGTCCTGCTGGTTTTCCGGCGGGCGGGTCTTGTTGATGCCTGGCAGGTGGCTGGCGTTTTCAGCCAGTTGGCTGCCTTCCAACTGCGGCTGGGTCACCCAGGTGAGGATGTCGTAGTAGCGGCGGATGTTCTGTACGAAGTGCACCGTCTCGCCACCGCGGGCATAGCCGTAGCGAGTCTTGCGGTACCACTGCTTCTGCGACAGGCGCGGCAGCATTTTCTTTACGTCGAGCCACTTGTTCGGGTTCAGGCCCTCGGCCGCGGCCAGCTTGCGCGCGTCACCCAGGTGGGCGATGCCGATGTTGTAGGCGGCCAGGGCGAACCAGGTACGGTCCGGTTCCTTGAGGTCCTCGGAGAGACCGTTCTTGATCAGGGTGAAGTACTTGCCGCCGCCGTGGATGCTCTGCTGGGCACTCAGGCGGTTGGACACGCCCATGGCCTTGGCGGTGTTCTCGGTCAGCATCATCAGGCCGCGCACGCCGGTCTTGGAGGTGGCGGTGGGCTGCCAGAGGGATTCCTGGTAGCCGATGGCGGCCAGCAGGCGCCAGTCCACATCATTCTTCTGCGAGGCCAGGCGGAAGTGCTGCTCGTACTTGGGCAGGCGCTGCTGCAGGTGCTTGGCGAAGGTGTAGGCACCCACATAGCCGAGTACGTCGACGTGGCCGTAGTAGCGATCCTTTAACCGCTGCAGGGTGCCGTCCTTGCGGGCCTTGTCGAGGAAGGCGTTGACCTCGTTGTAGAGGCTGTCGTCCTCGCCCGGCGGCATGGCCCAGGCCAGGCTGGTGGTGTCGCCCAGGTCGAAGGCGACGCGCACATTGGGAAAATAGACCTGGTTCATCGCCAGTTCGTTGGAGTCCACCAGGGTCAGGTCGATCTGACCTTCGTCGACCATGCGCAGCAGGTCGACCATTTCCACCTCGTCCGATTCCTCGTATTTCAGTCCGGGCAAGGTGGCTTTCAGCTTGGCAAGCTGCTCGGCGTGGCTGCTGCCCTTGAGCACCAGGATGCGCCGGCCGACCAGGTCGTCGGGGCGGGTAGGGCGGCGTTCGCCGTTGCGGTAGATGACCTGGGGGGTGACGTCCAGGTAGGAATGGGAGAAGCGCACTTCGTTCTTGCGCGCCTCGCTGGCCACCAGGCCGGCGGCTGCCAGCACAGGACCATTGGCCTGGCCCAGCCGGGAGAAGACGTCGTCCAGCTTGTCGGCGGTCTCGATCTTGAGTTCGACGCCCAGGTCGTCGGCGAAGCGCTTGACCAGCTCGTACTCGAAGCCGGTTTCGCCATTGCGATCTTGGAAGTAGGTGGCCGGGCTGTTGCGGGTGATCACGCGTAGAACACCCTCCTCCTGAACGCGCTCGAGGGTGGTGGGCTGTTTGCAGCCGACGAGCATCAGGAGGAATCCGGTAGCCAGGGCCCAGAAAGCCCGACGTGTGCCGAACACGTGTTGATTTAGCATCCACGGAGTATACGCAAAGGCTGGCGGACGCCATATCTCGACAGAGGGCATCTTCTCTGCTAGCTCTCGGGCGACGCGAGGCACCTTCAGAGGTGCCGGAAAGCGGCGCTTTGCGCTAGAATGCACGGCCTCCAAGCACACCCCTTCCCCAGAGGCTGTCCCGAAGATGTTGATCCTGCGCGGTGCTCCCGCCCTTTCCGCTTTTCGCCACGGCAAACTGCTCGAGCAACTGACCCAGAAGGTCCCCGCCGTCAGCGGACTCTACGCCGAGTTCACCCACTTCGCCGAAGTGATTGGCGTACTCAGCGGGGAGGAAGAGCAAGTCCTGGCTCGCCTGCTCAAGTACGGCCCCAGCGTTCCGGTGCAGGAGCCTCGCGGCCGCCTGTTCCTGGTCGTGCCGCGCTTCGGCACCATCTCGCCCTGGTCGAGCAAGGCCACTGACATTGCCCGCAACTGCGGCCTGGCCAAGATCGAGCGCCTGGAGCGCGGTATCGCCTACTACGTGGCCGGTGAGTTCAGCGACGCCGACGCGCAACTGATCGCCAGCAGCCTGCATGACCGCATGACCCAACTGGTGCTGGCCGGCCAGGAAGAGGCCGCCAGCCTGTTCAGCCATGCCCAGCCCAAGCCGCTGACCGTGGTCGACATCCTTGGCGGCGGCCGCGCCGCGCTGGAGAAGGCCAACGTCGAACTGGGCCTGGCGCTTGCCGAAGACGAAATCGACTACCTGGTGAAGAGCTTCAACGATCTGGGTCGCAACCCCCACGACGTCGAGCTGATGATGTTCGCCCAGGCGAACTCCGAGCACTGCCGCCACAAGATCTTCAATGCCAGCTGGGACATCGACGGCCAGGCGCAAGAGAAGAGCCTGTTCGGCATGATCAAGAACACCTACGAGATGCACCGTGAAGGCGTGCTGTCCGCGTACAAGGACAACGCTTCGGTGATCGTGGGCTCCACCGCCGGCCGCTTCTTCCCGGACCCGGCGACCCGCCAGTACGGCGCGACCCAGGAGCCCGTGCACATCCTGATGAAGGTGGAAACCCACAACCACCCGACGGCCATCGCGCCCTTCCCCGGCGCCTCCACCGGCTCCGGCGGCGAGATCCGCGACGAAGGTGCCACCGGTCGCGGCGCCAAGCCGAAGGCCGGCCTGACCGGGTTCACCGTTTCCAACCTGCAGATCCCCGGTTTCGAGCAGCCTTGGGAGAAGCCCTACGGCAAACCCGAGCGCATCGTCACCCCGCTGGACATCATGATCGAAGGCCCGCTGGGCGGCGCCGCGTTCAACAACGAGTTCGGCCGTCCGGCCCTGACCGGCTATTTCCGTACCTTCGAGCAGGCCATCGACACCCCTCACGGTGAAGAAGTCCGCGGCTACCACAAGCCGATCATGCTCGCTGGCGGCATGGGCAATATCCGCGCCGAGCACGTGCAGAAAGGCGAAATCTCCGTCGGTGCCAAGCTGATCGTCCTCGGCGGCCCGGCCATGCTCATCGGCCTTGGCGGTGGTGCCGCTTCCTCCATGGCTACGGGTTCCAGCTCCGCCGACCTGGACTTCGCCTCGGTGCAGCGCGACAACCCGGAAATGGAGCGTCGTTGCCAGGAAGTGATCGACCGCTGCTGGCAGCTGGGTTCGGAAAACCCCATCAAGTTCATCCACGACGTGGGTGCCGGCGGCATCTCCAACGCCCTGCCGGAACTGATCAACGACGGTGGCCGTGGCGGCCGCTTCGAACTGCGCGCCGTACCGAACGACGAGCCGGGCATGAGCCCGCTGGAAATCTGGTGCAACGAGTCCCAGGAGCGTTACGTGCTCTCCGTGGACGCAGCGGACTTCGAGCGCTTCAAGGCCATCTGCGAACGTGAGCGTTGCCCCTTCGCCGTGGTCGGCGAGGCCATCGAGGAGCCTCACCTGACCGTGGCCGATAGCCACTTCGGCAACAATCCGGTGGACATGCCGCTCGAGGTCCTGCTCGGCAAGCCGCCGCGCATGCACCGCTCGGTCAGCCGTGAAGCGGAGCTGGGCGATGACTTCGCCGCTGCCGAACTGGACATCGACGAAGCCGTCAGCCGCGTGCTGCGTCACCCGGCCGTGGCCAGCAAGAACTTCCTGATCACCATTGGCGACCGCACCATCACCGGTCTGGTGGCGCGCGACCAGATGGTCGGCCCCTGGCAGGTTCCGGTAGCCGACTGCGCCGTTACCGCCACCAGCTTCGACGTCTACACCGGCGAAGCCATGGCCATGGGCGAGCGCACCCCGCTGGCCCTGTTGAACGCCCCCGCATCCGGCCGCATGGCCATCGGCGAGACCGTCACCAACCTGGCTGCCTCGAAGATCGAGAAGCTGGGCGACATCAAGCTTTCCGCCAACTGGATGGCCGCCGCTGGTCACCCGGGTGAAGACGCTCGCTTGTACGACACCGTCAAGGCTGTGGGCATGGAACTGTGCCCGGCGCTGGGCATCACCATCCCGGTGGGCAAGGACTCCATGTCCATGAAGACCCGCTGGCAGGATGAAGGTGCGGACAAGTCCGTCACCTCGCCGCTGTCGCTGATCGTCACCGGCTTCGCCCCGGTCAGCGATGTGCGCAAGACCCTGACCCCGCAACTGCGCCTGGACAAGGGCGAGACCGACCTGATCCTGGTTGACCTCGGCCGTGGCCAGGACCGCATGGGTGGCTCCATCCTCGCCCAGGTCTACAGCAAGCTCGGCCAGCAGGTGCCGGACGTCGACGACGCCGAAGACCTGAAAGCCTTCTTCGCCGTGATCCAGGGCCTGAACGCTGATGGCCACCTGCTGGCCTACCACGACCGCTCCGACGGCGGCCTGCTGGCCACCGTGCTGGAAATGGCCTTTGCCGGTCACTGCGGCCTGGACCTCTACCTCGACGCCCTGGCCGACAACCGTGAGGGCGTGGCCGCCGTGCTGTTCAACGAAGAACTGGGCGCGGTCATCCAGGTTCGCCAGGACGCCACGCCGGAAGTGCTGGCCCAGTTCAGCGCCGCCGGCCTCGGAGACTGCGTCGCGGTGATTGGCCAGCCGGTCAATGGCGCCAACGTTGCCATCAGCTTCAATGGCGAGGCCGTGTTCGGCGGCGAGCGCCGCATGCTTCAGCGTCAGTGGTCGGAGACCAGCTACAACATCCAGCGTCTGCGCGATAACGCCGACTGCGCCGACCAGGAATTCGACGCGCTGCTGGAAGAAGACAACCCGGGCCTGAGCGTTAAGCTCAGCTTCGACGTCAACCAGGACATCGCCGCGCCCTACATCAAGAAGGGCGCACGTCCGCAAGTGGCGATCCTCCGCGAGCAGGGCGTCAACGGCCAGGTGGAAATGGCTGCCGCGTTCGATCGCGCCGGCTTCGCTGCCATCGACGTGCACATGAGCGACATCCTGGCCGGCCGCGTCAGCCTGGAAGACTTCAAGGGCCTGGTGGCCTGCGGTGGTTTCTCCTACGGCGACGTGCTCGGCGCTGGCGAGGGCTGGGCCAAGTCGATCCTCTTCAACAGCCGCGCACGTGATGGCTTCCAGGCCTTCTTCGAGCGCAAGGACAGCTTCGCCCTCGGTGTGTGCAACGGTTGCCAGATGATGTCCAACCTGCACGAGCTGATCCCCGGCACCGAGTTCTGGCCGCACTTCGTGCGCAACCGCTCGGAGCAGTTCGAAGCCCGTGTGGCCATGGTTCAGGTGCAGGAGTCGTCCTCGATCTTCCTGCGCGGCATGGCCGGTTCGCGCTTGCCCATCGCTATCGCCCACGGCGAAGGCCATGCCGAGTTCGAGAGCGAAGAAGCCCTGTTGGAAGCCGACCTGTCCGGTTGCGTATCCCTGCGCTTCGTCGACACCCACGGCAAGGTCACCGAAACCTACCCAGCCAACCCCAACGGCTCGCCGCGTGGCATCACTGGCCTTACCAGCCGCGACGGTCGGGTGACCATCATGATGCCGCACCCGGAGCGCGTGTTCCGTGCCGTGCAGAACTCCTGGCGCCCGGACGAGTGGCAGGAAGACGGCGGCTGGATGCGCATGTTCCGCAACGCCCGCGTCTGGGTGGATTAACAGCGGCCGAAGGCCGGAGTGGGTGCTTTTTGGCCCACTCGGACATCGACAGCGAAAGGCGGGAGAAGGCAATCTTCTCCCGCCTTTTCGTTTCCGAGCCCAGCCCATGCCGGACCCGATACTTCCCGAAGTCCGCTTGCTGCAACCCGGCGATCGATGCCGCCTCTGCCGCTGTGGCCACTCGGTACAGCTACCCGATTGTCCCTCCGACTGCCCCGATGGCCTCATCCTGATTGCACCCCGCGAGCAGCGCCTGCTGTTGTGCCGTTGCGGCCAGTCCGCGCGCCTGCCCTGGTGCGATGGCAGCCACAGCCCGCCCACATCCGGCTTGGCTAAACGCTGGCGGCGCTTCTGGAAAGGTGAGTAGGGCGTCACCTTTATCGCCAGACGCACTATCTCCTGCAGAACACTTTTCCGCGCGATATGTCCAACGTGGCGTATGTGAACGGTGCCTCGGTAAAATGAGGTCAAAGTGCCATCATTTATGGCAATGTTTCCGGGCATGAACCGTTGTCGGACCCACGCGGAGAACTTGATGTACAAGCTGTGCTTCTACGTTCCAGAGAGCCATCTGGAACCGGTTAAAAAAGCCGTTTTCGCAGCCGGCGGTGGGCGTATCGGCGCCTATGACAGCTGCTGCTGGCAGGCACTTGGCCAGGGCCAGTTCCGTCCCCTGGAGGGCAGCAATCCCTACCTGGGGCAGGCCGGAATCGTCGAACAGGTCGCCGAATGGAAGGTGGAGATGGTGGTCGCCGACGAGCAGATCCACGATGCGGTCAAAGCGTTGAAGAAGGCACACCCCTACGAGACGCCGGCCTTCGAAGTCTGGCGACTGTCCGACCTGGTGTTCTGATCAGCGAAACGCCGCCCTGAACGCCCCTGGCGTGCCGCCAATCGCGGCGCGGAAGCGATTGCTGAAGTGGCTGGCGCTGGCGAAGCCGCAGGCCAGGGCGATTTCCCCCAGCGGCAGCTCGGTATCCCGCAGCAGCTTGCGCGCCCGCTCCAGGCGGCGCGCCAGCACGTACTGGTGCGGCGGCATACCGAAGCTCTCGCGGAACATCCGCGCGAAGTGATACTCCGACAGCGCCGAGAAGGTCGCCAGCTCGCCCAGGCTGATGGGTTCGGCCAGGCGGTTCTCGATGCAGTCCACCAGGCGTCTGCGCAGCGTCGGCGCCAGCCCGCCCTTCAGGCGTAAACCCTCACGCATCCCGGCCTGGGTCAGCAGGCTGTGGTGGATCATTTCGTGGGCCAGGCTGGTGGCCCGCAGGCGTTCGCCGGGCTCGTTCCAGTCCAGGTTGATCAACTGATGGAAGTTTCGCGCCTGCTGCGGGTCGTCGAGAAAGGTCCGCTCGCGCAACTGCAGCTCTCGGGGTTCGCGATCCAGCAGGGTCACCGCCGTCTCGGCGAAATGCTCGGCACTGAAGTAGAGGTGCGCCAGGCGGATTTCGCCATTGATCACCCAGGAGGATTCATGGCCGGCGGGCAGGATGCACAGCTTGTCTGGCGCGCCTTTGGTGTCCGGGCGCTCGCGGCGGAAGGTGCCGGTGCCGCCGGCCAGGTAACAGGACAGGGTATGGACCTTCGGCCCCTGGTAGTCCCTCGCGTCGTGATGGTTGCTCCACAAGGCTGCGCCCAGGCCATCGCCCAGCTCCGCACTGTGCTCGAGGCGAGCATGGGGCGAACTGCTGAGGGACTGGAAGACCTGGTTCTGTTCGAGTAGCGACATGGGAAGAACGGTCGGTGTGCGAATGGGGTTCATCCTAGCGCGCGGGCGTGGGGGCGGGCAGCTCTCCGACGAGATAAGCGCAAGTTTGTGCAAGCGGGTCGAAGGGGGCGGGCGGAGACTGGCCGCATCGAAACCGGAGTCGCCGAGATGAACCTGTCCCTTTACCTGCTCACTGTCCTGATCTGGGGCACCACCTGGATCGCCATCAAACTGCAGATGGGCAGCGTCGCCATTCCCGCCTCCATCGCCTATCGCTTCGCCCTGGCAGCCGCCGTGCTCTTCGCCGTCCTGTTGCTCAGTCGCAGGCTGCAGAAGCTCGACGGCCGCGCCCAGATGATCTGCCTGGCCCAGGGCCTGTGCCTGTTCTGCATCAACTTCATGTGCTTCTACACCGCCAGCCAGTGGATACCCAGCGGGCTGATCGCGGTGGTGTTCTCCACGGCAACGTTGTGGAACGCACTCAATGCGCGAATCTTCTTCGGCCAACGCATCGCCCCCAACGTACTCGCCGGTGGCGGCCTCGGCCTGCTGGGCCTGGGACTGCTGTTCTGGCCCGAGCTTTCGCACCATACCGCCAGCCGCGAGACCCTGATCGGCCTTGGGCTGGCCCTGCTCGGCACCCTGTGCTTCTCCGCCGGCAACATGCTCTCCAGCCTGCAGCAGAAGTCCGGGCTCAAGCCGCTCACCACCAACGCCTGGGGCATGCTCTATGGCGCCCTCTTGCTCAGTGCCTGGTGCCTGGTCAGCGGCACGCCCTTCGACATGGAGTGGAACACCCGCTACGTCGGCTCGCTGCTTTACCTGGCGATTCCCGGCTCGGTCATTGGTTTCACCGCCTACCTGACTCTCGTGGGGCGCATGGGGCCCGAGCGCGCTGCCTACTGCACCGTGCTGTTCCCGGTGGTGGCGCTGAACATCTCGGCCTTCGTCGAAGGCTATCAGTGGACCCCTCCAGCCCTGTTCGGCCTGGCCCTGGTGATGGCCGGCAACGTGCTGGTGTTCCGCAAGTCCAAGGCTTCGGTGGCCGCTCCGCCCCTGGGGAGCCGCGCATGAGCCAGCGCGTGGTGCGCAGCCGCGAGTTCACCGCCGAGCGTGCCTGGGGTGCGTTGGACATCACCAACCTCGACGGCACCACGGTGCGCCTGCACTGGACCGACCAGCCGTACATCTGGCACGTCAATGACGGCAGCGAAGTCTTCGTGGTGCTCGATGGCGAGGTGGAGATGCGCTACCGCGAAGGCGGCGAGGAGCATGCGGTGCTGCTGGGCGTCGGTGACCTGTTCCATGCCGGCCCCGGCTGCGAGCACGTGGCCCACCCGCGTGGGGCGGCGCGCATCCTGGTGGTGGAGCGCGAGGGCAGCATCTGACGCGGGCTCAGCCGCGCACTGCCCGCGCCAGTCGCCCCGGCGTGTAGCCGTAGGCGCGGGTGAAATGGCGGTTGAGGTGGCTCTGGTCGGCGAAGCCACAGGCCAGGGCGGCCTGTACCGGGGCCTCGCCCGCCAGCAACTGGCGGTGGGCCTTCTGCAACTGGCGTTGCAGGCGGTAGGCGTGAGGCGGCAGGGCGGTGACCGCCTTGAAGGCCCGCAGGAAGTGATGAGGGCTGACGCCGGCTTCCCGCGCCAGCTCGGTGAGGCTGGCAGCCACCTCCGGCGCTTCGTCCAGGCGCTGGATGGCGCGGGCCACGGCGCCCGTGGGCAGGCGCGGGCGGTAGCTGCGCCGGTCCTCCAGTAGCGCACCCAGCACCTGCAGCAGCTCCTGCTCGGCCACGTCCCACCAGGGTTCTTCGGCCGGCCCGGTGAGGGCAGCGTGCAAGGCGAGGAAGGACTGCCGCGCGGCGCTGCAGGGCAGCACCGGGTGGGCCAGTTCGCAGCCCGGGCTCTGCTCGAGCAGCCCCGCCACGCGGGCGATCAGGGCGCTGTCGAAATAGAGCATGCGCCAACTGCGCGGGCCGTCCGCCACGGGGCGACCGTCGTGCACTTCGTTGGGGTTCACCGAGATCAGGCAGCCCGGTTCGGCGCGCACATTGCCGCGTCCGCTGGCCGAATCCTGGGCGCCGTGGAGGATGACGCCGATGCCGAATCCGTCGTGGGTGTGGCGGCCGAAGGCACGCTGCGAGGTGGCCTCCACCGCCAGCACGCCGGCCAGATGGCTGGGTTGGATGTCGAATGCTTCGGTGAGCGTGCTGCCGGTCATGTGCGCCTCCCGGTCGTGTGCGAGGCCGCAGTATAGCCAGGGAGGGCAGGTGCCTCGACAGATCAATTTCGTTCAAGAACCCGCGCGGCGGATGCCCCTGAATAGGCCCTCGCAATCCAGCGAGACGGTATTCGGGAGGTCGGGGTGTCGAGACGTGCGCAAGGCTATCTGCTGCTTTCACTGGCGATGATGACGGTGGGCACCACGGTCATCGCGTCCAAGGTCCTGGCCGGCAGCGTGCCGCCGTTCCAGGCGACCGCCCTGCGCTTCGCCCTGGCCCTGCCGGTGCTGCTGTGGCTGCTGTGGCGCCAGGGTGGGTTATGGCCGCGCCTGGGGGCGGGAGACCGGGCCTTGCTGGTGCTCCAGGCTGCGGCCGGCAGCGTGGGCTACACGGTGCTGCTGGTGATCGGTCTGGCCCACCTGCCGGCGGCAGACGCCGGGGTGATCATCGGCACGCTGCCGGCGGTTTCCGCGCTGTTCTCGGTGCTGGTGCTGGGGGAGCGACCGGGGCTGCGGCAGGTGGCCAGCGTAGCGCTGGCCACCCTCGGGGTGGTGGCGGTGGCCTGGAAGGCCAATGGGCCGAGCAGCGGGTTCGGGATGCTCTGCGTGTTCGGGGCAGTGCTGTGCGAGAGCGCATTCATCCTGCTCAACAAGCGGATGCGCCAGCCGCTGGGGGCGGTGCAGCAGGCTACCGCCATGGTCGCCCTGGGGTTGCTGGTGTCGGCGCCGCTGGCCCTGTTCGAGGGACCGCTGGCCTGGCCTTTGCCCGCGTCGCTGGCCGCGCTGGCGTGGTACGCCTGGGTGCCGACGGCGGCGGGCTTCCTGCTTTGGTACGCCGGCTCGTCGCGGGTCAGCGGCGGCGAGGCGGCCACCTTCACGGCAGTGGCCCCGCTCACGGCGGTGGCGCTGGCTGCCGTGTTGCTGGGCGAGCCGCTGGGGCTGTCCCAGGGGCTGGGCGTGGCGGCGGTGATCCTGGCGATCCTGGTGCTGGCGCTGCCGGTCGGGTGGCGCCGGGGCTAGCCGCTGGCCTCGTCGGCCTTCTTCGCCCCGCGCAGGTTCATTGCCGTCAGGCACAGCTGCAGGATGATCAGCGCCCAGGCATGGGCGTGCAGGCCCAAGGCGATCCACAGGGCATTGCTGGCCAGAAACACCCAGAAGCCGATGTGCCGCCGGGCTGGTGTCTGCGAGCCGATCAGCCAGACGGCGGCCATGGTGACCAGCATGGCCGGCATTGCAGCAGGTCGAGGTCGTCCATCGAATCCCCCTTGTTCTCCCTTTTTAGTGAGGCGGGGAGGGCGACGGTTCCAACGTTTTTTGGGGCTCCAGGGGGCGGCTGAAGAACAGCGCGACTTCCTCGGGCGGGGTGTCGCGCGGGTCGTAGAGCACGGTGTTCAGCCCGCTGAAGGCGAAGCCGGACTTCAGGTAGAAGCCGATGGCCGGGTGATTGCTGCTCTGGGTCTCCAGCCACAGGCAGCGCGCGCCGCTAGCACGGGCGAAGTCCACGGCCTGCTCCAGCAGCCGCCGGCCCAGCCCCTGGCCCTTGTGGGCCGGTGCGACGAACAGCGCGCTGAGTTCGGCGCTGCGGTTCCAGCCTTCCAGCCGCACGCAGGCGAACCCTGCCAGGCTGCCGTCATCGGTCTCGGCGGCCAGGGCGAAGTCGGCGTCCTCCACATCCTCGGCGAACCCTTCGGCGTCGTAGCGCTTGCGGAAGGGCTCCGCGTGGCGTTCCTCCACCAGTACGAAGCCGAGTCCTTGCCGCTCCACGCGGTAGAGCAGGTGGGTGTCATAGCCGGCATCGAAGGCGCTCAGGGCCTCGGCGTCGCGGGGCAGTTCAAGGGGGCGTAGGTGCATGGTGAACATTCCGTCCTCGAATACGGGGTGCGTGATCTCCGACGAGGACTTCAACCCTGTCGAGTTCCGCATGAAGAACTCGCAATGAGACCAGTTCGAACAACTGGGGCTCGATGGTGCCTTCTACGGTCATGTAGGCATGGCACCCGGTGAGCATCGCAGTAGCCAATATCGGTATGGCCCTGGTGATGGCCGGTAACGTACTGGTGTTCCGCAAGCCCGAGCCGGTCGTACCGGTGGCTGCAACGGCGGGTCGCTAGCGTAGCCGGGCGAATATCCGCTCCGACAGCAGCAATGCGGCTAACACCGGATAGCACAGGTAATGGACCAGGAACAGCAGGACGCCCATCGGGCTGGGCGTATCCTGCAATGCCATCATGGCCAGCAGACCGAGGTAGAGCACGCCGAGGATGCCGCCGTAGCCGAGCACGATGCGCCAGCGTTCGCCCGGCGCCGGTGCGCGTTGCTGGATGAAGCGGAAGGCCAGGGCCAGCAGCGTGGCCGTTGCAGTGGCGATCAGCAGGGTGGCGAAGATCCCGCCGATCTTCGCGAAACTGCGCAGCAACAGGTTCAGGACGATGGCCAGGGCCACGCCGCCGACGGCGTAGCGCAAGGGGAGTGACATGGTCGTTTCTCGTTGCGGAGGTGGGGAAACTGTAGCCGGATGCGATCCGGAAGTGGCGACCTGCGCAGTTTCGCGGATTTCATCCGGGCTACAAGAAAAAATTCCGCGTCCACCTGTAACGCCAGCGGACGAGCGTTCTCTACCTCTATGTCCGGCGCAGCAAGCCGGCCAAAGACAACCATCCCGAGGATGCACAAAATGACTACCAAGACTTCCACCACCACCGCTGCTGGCGTCGCCCTGGCCCTCGCCGCTGCCGGTCTGTTCGCCAGCCTGCCGACCCAGGTCATGGCCGAAGAAGCGATGGTGCACTGCTACGGCATCAATGCCTGCAAAGGTCAGAACGACTGCAAGACCGCTAACAACTCGTGCAAGGGACAGGGTGCCTGTAAAGGCCAGGGCTTCAAGAGCACCACGCTGGCTGAGTGCAATTCCGCCGGCGGCAAGGTCGGTCCCTGATGAGGCTGGGGTGGCCTGCGGGCCACCCCGATCCAGGGAGAACTGCCATGCATGAACACCCATCCAGCCTGGGTTTTGGCCTGGGCTTACGCAGCCAGTACCACCAGGAGGTTCTCGAACGACAGCCGACGGTCGACTGGTTCGAGGTGATCTCTGAGAACTACCTGGTAGGCGGTGGCAAGCCGCTCTACTACCTGGATGCCATTGCCGAGCGCTATCCGCTGGTGATGCACGGGGTGTCGCTGTCCATTGGCGGCCCGCACCCGCTGGACCGCGATCATCTGCTGCAGTTGAAGGCACTTGCCCAGCGCATCGGGCCCCGCTGGGTCTCTGATCATCTTTGCTGGAGCCGTGGCAACGCCCACCAACTCCATGACTTGCTGCCGCTGCCCTTCACCGAGGAGAGCCTGGCCCATGTGGCCGAACGGGTCCGGCAGGTGCAGGACATGCTGGGCCGGCCGCTGGTGCTGGAGAACGTTTCCAGTTACCTGCGCTGTACCGACAGCGAGATGAGCGAATGGGAATTCCTCGCCGCCCTGGTGGATCTCAGCGGCTGCGAACTGCTGTTGGATGTGAACAACGTGTACGTCAGCGCGCGTAACCAGGGATTCGAACCCTGGGACTTCATCCGCGCACTGCCGAAAACCGCCATCCGCCAGTTGCACCTGGCCGGTCATAGCGACTACGGCCACTACCTGATCGATACCCACGATGCACCGATCTGTGATCCGGTCTGGCAGCTCTACCAGCGCACCCTTGAACACCTGGGGCCGGTGGCCACCCTGCTGGAGCGTGACGACCACCTGCCGCCCCTGGACGAGCTGCTGGCCGAGTTGGGAAAAGCGCGGGAACTGGCTGACGTCACCCTGGGAAAGGAGGTGGTATGCGCCTGAGCGAATTTCAGCAGCGCTTCGAGGCCTACCTGCTGGATGAATGCGACACAGCCGACCCCGAACTGCTTGGCGCCATTCGAGGCGGCCCGGAACTGGGGGCGCTGGAAGGGCTGAAGATCTACCACCACGCCTACCGTGCACGACTGGTAGACGCCCTGCGTGGCGACTACCCGACACTGCATCACTGGCTCGGCGACGGTGAGTTCGAAGCCCTGGTCCACGCTTACCTGCGTGCCCATCCGTCGCGGCATTTCAGCCTGCGCTGGCTGGGGGCGAGTCTCGCCGATTTCATCGAGTCCTGGCTGGTGCCGGATCAGTCCGCGCCCCTGGCCGAGCTGGCGCGGCTGGAATGGGCCTTCACCCTGGCCTTCGATGCCCCGGCGGATGAGCCGCTGACCCTGGAGCAGATGGCGCATTTGCCTGCTGAAGACTGGCCCGAGCTGCAACTGGCTTTGGTGCCCAGTGTGCAGCGGGTGCCTTGTCGGCATAACAGCCTGGCCCTGTGGCGGGCGGTGAAGGATGGCCGCGAATTCCCTGTCATCGAGCTGCTGGAGCGACCCGAACTGTGCCTGGTCTGGCGCCAGGGGCTGGTGGGGCAATACCGCAGCCTTGCCGAGGAAGAGGGCCATGCATTGCTGGGCATGGTGGCGCAGGGCTGGAGCTTTGCCGGCCTGTGCGCGGAACTCGGCGATCCGATGCTGGCGGCTGGCTGGCTGAAATTGTGGATAAGTGAGGGGGTGGTCAGGCGCGCAGGCTGAGTCTGGCGCCGTCCGACCGGCTTTTCCTAGAGTTCGACGCCCAGTCCGAAGCGCTTCTTCAGCACCCGCTCCAGCACGCCTCTTGGCACCCAGCGCGCCAGCAGCGGCAGGGCGCGGCTGCCGTTGCCGATGCGCACCAGCGTCGGACGCGGCTTGCGTTGAACGGCAGCGAGCAAGGTACGGGCGAAGTCCGTGGCTGAAGTGGGGTTGTCCTGGGACGCGCGGGCGCGGGCGCGAATGCCTTCGCGCACCGGCCACCAGGGGGAGTCCTCGGCGATCAGGGCTTCGGCTTCGCGGGTGGCGTTGGCGCCGAAGCTGGAGGCGATGGCGCCGGGCTGCACTTCCATCAGTTCGATGCCGAAGGGTGACAGCTCCAGGCGCAGGGCATCGGAAAGGGCGTGCACCGCTGCCTTCGAAGCGCAGTAAGCGCCGGCAAAGGGGGTAATCAGAACGCCGGAGACGCTGCCGATGTTCACCACCAGGCCGCGGCGCTTACGCAGCAGCGGGAAACAGGCGCGGGTCACATCCACCAGGGCGAAGACGTTGGTGTCGAACTGCTTGCGCAGGGCTTCGACGCCACCGTCCAGCAGCGGCCCCATGGCGCCATAGCCGGCATTGTTCACCAGCACATCGAGGCCGCCGTCCTCCCGTTGCAGTCGTTCGGCCAGGGCCGCCACGGCAGCCTGATCATTCACGTCCAGTTCAATGGCGATGAAGCCGGCGGCTTCCAGTTCGGCAAGATCCCGTGGTTTGCGGGCGGTGGCCCAGACGCTGTAGCCAGCCGCCTTGAAAGCGTCGGCCAGGGCGCGGCCGATGCCGCTGGAGCAGCCGGTGATCAGGGCGGTGGGAGTGGGCATGGCGAGTCCTTGTGCGCGGAATGTTGGGGAAACGGGGGCGGGCGTGATCTCCCTCACCCCCGGCCCCTCTCCCGGAGGGAGAGGGGAGCATTACTCAGTCGACAAATGTGCCACGCAGATTGGTGGCGCGAAACTCCAGCGATTGGGCGCGATAACCCTGGCGAATGGGCGGCAGGGCGAGGCAGTCCTGCCATTGGGCGCCGGGTTGCAGCTCGGTGGGGCCGAGGTAGCGTGGATGGTCGTAGCTGGGCTGGGCGAGGTTGATGGCGTCACCGGGGCGGAAGGCCTGCAGCTGCCAGGCAAAGTCACGCAGTACGGCATCGGCTCCATTGCGCACGGAGATGGCCAGGGGCCGATCGGCTGGGCAGCGGTCGTCGAGGCGGAGCTGGATTTCCAGGCGGGCGAAGCGCCGCTCTTCCGCGCGCTCCTGCCACAGCACCCAGGCGGCCACCAGGCCCAGGCCGGCCACAGCGGCCATTGAGATCGGCAGTGCCTTGGCCGGGTAACGCAGCAGCAGGATGAGCCAGGTCAGTATCAGAACGATGCCAATCAGCATGGGAAGACCTCCTTGAGGCCTACCATGCTAACAAGAGTCCGGGGGCGATGTAGGCGCCAGCTTGCTGGCGAAAGGTTGCCCCTTCGCCAGCAAGCAGGCTCCCAGGGGTCAGCGGGCGATGCCGTGCAAGGTGGCCGACTGCGGGGCGCGGCCGTAGACGTCATCCAGACGCTCGATATCGTCCTCGCCGAGGTAGCTGCCCGACTGCACTTCGATGATCTCCAGCGGGATCTTGCCCGGATTGGCCAGGCGGTGCACCGAGGCGATCGGGATGTAGGTCGACTGGTTTTCGGTGAGCAGGAACACCTTGTCGTCGCAGGTCACCTGGGCGGTGCCGGATACCACGATCCAGTGCTCGGCGCGGTGGTGGTGCATCTGCAGCGAAAGCTGCGCGCCGGGTTTGACGGTGATGTGCTTGACCTGGAAGCGGCCACCCATGTCCACCGAATCGTACGAGCCCCAGGGGCGGTATACGGCGCAGTGATTCTGGGTTTCGCTGCGGCCGTCGGCGTCCAGCTTGTTCACCAGTTTCTTCACGTCCTGCACGCGGTCCTTGTGGGCGATCATCATGGCGTCCTTGGTCTCGACCACGACCACGTCGTCCAGGCCGATCACCGACACCAGCTTGCCGTTGCCATGCACCAGGCAGTTGTGGCTGTCCTGCACCACCACATCGCCCTTGGTGACGTTGCCGTCGGCATCCTTCTCATGCACGTCCCAGATCGAGCTCCAGCTGCCCACGTCGTTCCAGCCGGCATCGAGCGGCACCACGCAGGCGCGGGCGGTCTTCTCCATCACCGCGTAGTCGATGGAGTTGTCCGGGCAGCAGGCGAAGGTGGCCGAGTCGATGCTCACCGCTATGCCGTCACGCTTGCTGCGTTCCAGGGCCAGCAGGCAGGTGTCGTAGATATCCACCTCGTGGTGCTTGAGCTCCTCCAGGAAGCGGCTGGCGCGGAACAGGAACATGCCGCTGTTCCAGAAGTAGTCGCCGGACGCGACGTATTGGCGCGCCAGTTCTTCGTTCGGTTTCTCGACGAATTCGGCGACGCGGCTGATGCCTTCCGGCAGCACGTTGTCGGACTTGCTGCGGATGTAGCCGTAGCCGGTTTCCGGGCGCTCGGCGGGTACGCCGAAGAGCACCATCTCGCCCTTGTCGGCGGCGCTGGCGGCCAGTGCCAGGGCCTTCTGGAAGGCAAGCGGGTCGCGCAGCACATGGTCAGCCGGGAGCACCAGCATCAGCTCGTCGCGGCCCTCGGCGACCAGTTGCATGGCGGCGATGGCCACGGCTGGCGCGGTGTTACGGCCGAAGGGCTCCAGCAGCATGGCTTGCGGCTGCAGGCCGATGGCATCGAGCTGCTCCTGCACGATGAAGCGGTGATCCTGGTTGGCCACCAGCACGGCCGGTTGCATGCCTTCGAAGTCCAGGCGCTGCAGGGTTTGCTGGAACAGGGTCTGTTCGCCGGTGAGGGCGAGGAACTGCTTGGGATACTGCTTGCGCGAAAGAGGCCAGAGGCGAGAGCCGCTACCGCCAGAGAGGATCACGGGAATCATGGTGTTTCTCCTAGAACTGTCATGGGTTGAGGCGCTGCTTCCATCGATCACATTTCGTTGGCCTGGCCGCGTGTCCACCGTGTCGGCTGGTGGTGGGCTGAAGCCCACCCTGCGCGGAGCGATCCCTTCGGATCGACTTGGCCATTTCTTTCCCGCCCTCTGCGGGGCAGGTAGGTACCGGCGTGGTTCAACCCGCGCCGGTTGTCACTTCGTTGCGGCTCAGGACTCCACCGGGCGCTTGACCCAGACCGGAGAGAGCTTGCCGCCGTTGCCGGTGATGTAGAGGCAGACCACCTCGCCGCGCTGCAGGGAGACGGGCTTGAGGTCGCTGACTTTCTTGTCGCCGTCGAACAGGGCGAGGCCGACTTTCACCGGGTTGATCTCGCGCTCGCCGCGGCCTTGCGGGGCGACGTTCTCGACCACCGGGGTCTTGCCGTCGGCGGTCTTCAGGGTGAGCTTGGCGTCGGACAGGTTCTGCACGCGCAGCAGGGCTTTCTGCTTGTTCCTGAAGGGGGGCTCTTCGACCAGTTGCGGGTTCTGGCCAGTCTGGTTGACCAGGGTGTAGTAGCGGTCGGCCTCCAGCTTCACCGAGAGGCTGCTGCCGCCCACCTGGGCGCTGTAGTTGCCGGCCGGGAGGAACTTGAAGTCGCTGGAGCCCAGTGGCGGGACGTCGGTCAGCGCGGTATTGCCGACGTTGACGCTGAGCTCGCTGCTGCCGGCGTTGTAAGCGCGGACGAAGGCGGACCCCTTGGGCGCCTGCGGGCCGTACAGGCCGCCTTCATCGGCCTGGGCCTGCAGCGCGCCGAGACCCAGCACCAGGGCGCAGGCATAAGACGTCCAGCTGCGGTTGTTCTGTCGGTTCATGAGGTGTACCTCCATCTTCTCTCTTGATCGGGCCGCTGACGGCCCTGCGTTCCCCTTGCGGGGGATTTCTCAGTTGCTCGAGCGCGAGGCCAGGCGTTCATCGGTGCCTGTGCCCTTGCGCAGGCCGGCGACCCATTCGGGGTCGAATTCGGACAGGTCGCTCAGCATCGGCAGGTAGCGTTCCGGGAACTCCCAGATCACCAACTGCGGCGGGGCATCCTTCAGCTCGTCACTCTTGAGGTACTTGAGCATTGGCAGGATCGGCCCATGGCCGTCCTCGGCGTGGTTGACCAGGTCGCGCTGCAGGGCCTGGCGCAGGGCGCCGGCGAAGTTCCACTTGTCGTTGGCGCTGTAGCTGGTGCCCACCAGCACCACGGGCACTTCGCTTTCGGCGAACAGGGCATCAGCGCCGGCGTCGCCCGCGTCGTCGTTGCGAGTGGCGCGCTTCTGCAACTGGTCCGGCGCCGGCATCAGGTTTTCGAACAGCGGGTCCAGCGGCAGGAAGCGCGTCAGGTCGCCCTTGTAGGTATCCACGCCCTCGGCTTCGGTCACGTACTGCTGCGGCGTGCCGCGCAGGGTCATGGCCTGGCCAACGGCTTGTCCCAGGCGGCCGGCGACCACTTCGGCGCCCAGCGGCGTCCAGTGGGTGTCGGTGCGCAGGAAGACCTGGCCCTGATTCTTGGCGTCTTCGAGGGTGGCAAGCAGGTCGGGGGCGATGATTCCGGCCTTGCGCGCTGCGCCGCGGAAGCGCTCGTAGAGGTCCTGACGCAGGGCGGAGGGGGTGGCTTCGCCGACATACTCGGGATAGAGGCGCGACTTAGCCGGGACGATGGCCAGCATCAGCTCCACGTTGTGTCGCGCCAGCTCGTCGCGAACGCCCTGGATCAGCGCCAGGTTATCGCGCATGTGGCGGCTGCCATCGGCGACCGGGTCGAACTCTTCATCCGAGAAGAGCCAGCCGTCCTGGCCAATGACCACGCCCTGGCGGCCTTCGCCGAACAGCTTGTAGTCCGCCAGGGCCCAGAGGTTGGTGCCCAGCTGCTTGACCGGGAATTCCTCGTCGTAGCGCTTCTCGAAGGCCAGGGCCAGCTTGCCGTCCAGCACGCTGGTTTCCTTGGCTACGGAAAAGCCGAAAACCACGCGCATGGACCACAGGCAGAGGGCCAACAGCAGGCCGCAGAACAACAGGATGTAGAGCAGGTTCAGGGTTCTGTTCATGGTCGGCTCCACTCAGAACTGGAAGTACAGGAAGGGCGAGAAACTCTGCGCCGAGAGCTTCAGCACCGAGGCGGCGAACAGCAGGAGCACGGCAGCATGGAAGGCCAGGGCGCCAACCTGCAGGCGAGCGCGGGGCAGGGCGGCGCTATCGTCGGCATTGATGGCGATGCCGTCGTCGTCTTCGCGGGCACGGGCCTTGGGCGCGCCGGCCAGCGGCTGGGCGTAGAACTGGCGGATACCGCAGATGGCCAGCACCCCATAGGCCAGCACCAGGGTGGCGATTTGCAGGCTGGTGAGCTGGGCGCGGTTGAGCTCGGAAAGCTGCCAGTCACCGAAGCTGAACATAGCGGCGTACATGCGCCAGGCGACGTCCAGGTTTTCGGCGCGGAAGATCACCCAGCCGATCACCACCAGCAGGAAGGTGAAGGCCCACTTCAGCGGGTTGATCGCCCGTGGCGCGGCGTTCACGCCCAGGGCGCGCTCGATGGCCAGCCAGGCACCGTGCCAGGCGCCCCAGATGATGTAGGTGAAGTTGGCGCCGTGCCACAGGCCACCCAGCAGCATGGTCAGGAACAGGTTGCGGTAGGTCTGGAAGGTGCTTCCACGGTTGCCGCCCAGGCTGATGTACAGGTAGTCGCGCAGCCAGGTGGAGAGGCTGATGTGCCAGCGCCGCCAGAACTCGGTGATGGACTGGCTGATGTAGGGCTGGTTGAAGTTCTCCATGAAGCGGAAGCCCATCATCAGGCCCAGGCCAATGGCCATGTCGCTGTAGCCGGAGAAGTCGAAGTACAACTGCGCGGTGTAGGCCAGCGCGCCGAGCCAGGCGTCCCCCGTGGTCGGGTCGGACAGGGCGAAGCAGTGGTCGGCGATGGGCGCGATGCTGTCGGCGATGAAGACCTTCTTGATGAAGCCCTGCATGAAGCGCGTGCAGCCCTCGGCGAACTTGTCCACCGTGTGGGTACGGTGGTTGAACTGGTCCACCAGGTCCTTGAAGCGCAGCACCGGGCCGGCGATCAGGTGCGGGAAGATCGCCACGAAGGCCGCGAAGTCCACCAGGTTGCGGGTGGCCGGCGTATCGCCGCGGTACACGTCGATGATGTAGCTGATCGACTCGAAGACGTAGAAGGAGATCCCGATCGGCAGCAGGATGTGCGTGAGCACGAAGGGCTCCATGCCGAAGGAGGCGATGATGGCGTTGAGGCTG
The DNA here is from genome assembly GCF_005502555.1 of Pseudomonas sp. D(2018). Taxonomy (NCBI): domain Bacteria; kingdom Pseudomonadati; phylum Pseudomonadota; class Gammaproteobacteria; order Pseudomonadales; family Pseudomonadaceae; genus Pseudomonas; species Pseudomonas sp. D(2018). Next base: position 12,194 of record NZ_SCOK01000004.1, on the reverse strand, counting down.
TCGACGCCGAAGTTGGCGTACTTGAAGTAGCCGAGGACGCAGAGGTCCACCGCCACGCCGAGGAGCAGCCATTTCTGCGCTGTTTTCGTGCGCACGCCGGCCGCGCCGATGCGCAGGCCGATCCAGTAGTTGAACACCGTCACCGCAGCGAACAGTGCCAGGAAGTCGATGCGCCACCAGGCGTAGAAGATGTAGCTGGCGACCAGCAACAGCAGGTTTCGATAGCGTGTCCCGACCAGGTAGTACAAGCCGAGGAAAATCGGCAGGAACAGGAACAGGAACACGTTGGAAGAAAAGACCATCCGAGTCTCTCCAGTGAACGTTTGATTTCAGTCCCGCCACGTTGGGCGGGGGCGTCATTTCTCCCCTCTCCCAGGGTGAGAGGGGGTTATCCGTGCCAAGCCGAACACTCGCGCTTGCTGCACTTCTCCCCTCTCCCTTTGGGAGAGGGAGTTGTCGCTAACTCCCACCCTCCTTCTTCGGATGGAACACCTGGGTCACATCCCCGCCGAGGCGGAAGGTCTTGTAGGGGCCCATCTCGACCTTCCACGCGAGGGTTTTGGCTGAGCAGGCGTAGAGCGAGCACCAGGGTTCGAGCCAGGAGAACTTGGCGTGCTTTTTCAGCTCGCTCATGTCCTGGTCGTCGCCGGTTTTATCAATGAAGGCTTCCTGGTCATTCACGCCGGCGATGACGTTCTCGCCAAGGCGGCGCAGGGCACCGTCGTTCTCTTCGCGCAGGTCCACGCCGTTGGCCTGGGCGAAGCTGGCGACCATGGCGAGCGGCGGCAGGCTGTAGTTGTGATAGGCCAGCGCGCGTTGCTTGCGCTTGAGTTCGTTGGGCAGGAAACCGTCCTGGTCCACTTGGCCGGCTGCCACGCGGAACTGCGCCACCGACCAGTCGAAGAGATCCTGGCGGTTGGTCGCCACGGCGGAGGCCATCACCGACCAGGCGGCCCAGTAGGAGTGGTTGTTGATCTTCTTCAGTGGCAGGCCGCTCCAGTCATGCACCACCTGATCGGCCAGGCGCGAGAACCAGGACTCGATCACCTGGGTCTGGGCGCGGTAGGGCGCCAGCGGCTGCGATTCGGAGAACTTCAGGTGCAGGTAAGCCGAGGCCATGCTGCCCAGCGCCCATTTGCGCATCGACTTGCCGGTGTGGTTGTACTCCGTGCTCAGCAGGGCGTTGGCCTGGGCCCAGTTGCCCAGCCACTGCAGGGTGCATTCGAGCTGGGTGCGCTGACCCTTGCGCATGTATTCCATGACCATCTTGCTGACGCCGCGCTCCATCTCGGTGATGGCGGCGGTCTTCTCGCGGAAGGCTTTCTCCGCCGTCGGATTGAGCGTGGCGCGGGCCTTGTCGGAGCCCTCGTACTTGCTGCGGAACTCCAGTTTGGCGGTGTAGGGCGCGGGTGGCGACTTGCAGCTGCCAGCGGATTTGGCGTCGATATCTACAGGGGCGTAGTAGCCCTTGGGCGGCACCAGGTCGGCGGCGTGGCTTTGCCCTGCGAGCAGGATGCCGGCGAAGAGGGGAGCGATCAGCCAGGGTCGTTTCATGGATTCCTCCTTCCTCATTCGGCCGTGGCCGTGAGGTTGTCCCCGCCCTTGCCGGGACGTGCGCAGACGCTCACCTCGACGCTGAGGTCCTGGGGCATCTGTTCGGGGCTGTGGATTTCCAGGGCGAGCAGGTTCAGGTCGGCCCAGTCCGGGTCGTTGCGCAGCTCGAAGACGTAGCGGCCGCCGGTGTCGACGCGGTCGCTCTGTTCCAGCTTGAAGTTCTCGCGGCGGCCGTTGAGGTACCAGATGGTGGCCTTGGACTCGTGCACCGACGGGTCGCTGAAGGTCAGGTCCACCTGGTAGTCGCGCCCGCGCAGGTCAAGCAGGGCCGAGCCCTTGCCGTTGACCAGCACTTCGTTGGCGCCCGGGCGCAGCTTCATCCTGTTCTTAAGCGCCACCGGACGGCCCTCGCAGCCGTTGTTCACCAGGGGCACCGCCTGTCGGTAGAAACTCTTCTGCGCCATGTCGTAGTGGGTGGCGAACTCCCAGATCAGCACCTTGGGCGGGTTCTCGTGGAACTCCTTGCTGCTCATGTACTGCAGCAGGGCACTGTCGAAGCCGCCGCCGCTGACCGCCATGTTGAGTACTTCGGCGCCGCTGTGCTGCTGCAGGAAGCCGGCAAAGTTGTAGGCCGGGCCGCTGTTACTGGTGCCTACCAGGGTGACCTGCGGATTGGACTCATCGCCGAACAGGCTGTCGCCGCCGTCGCCTGCCGCTTCGGTCTCGAAGCGGTCGACGTATTGGGTGGCGTAGCTGGTGCCGCAGAGCTGGCCGGCGGTCTTGTGCAGGGTGCCGGCCTTGGGCAGCAGGCCGACCACCTTGCTCTGGAAGTCCTTCTTCGGGATGTCGTTGAAGCCGGGGATCTGCTTCAGGGTTTCGGCCACCAGCTTGGCGGTTCGCTCGGCGCCGGCCGGCGTCCAGTGGTGGTCCGCCTTGAAGTAGTAGTCGGTGCCCACGCCCTGCTCATCGAACAGTGGCGAGAGGTCGGTGGCCCAGATACCGGCCTTGCGGAACTGCTCCACGGCGGCGAGATAGTTCTTCTTCGCCAGGTCGTAGTTGAAGTGGCGCTTCTCTTCCGGTGTGAGTTTCTCGCGATTGATCAGGCCACGGGTGGGCTGGTAGACCACCATCAGCTCGACGCCCTTGGCCTTCAGCGCATCGCGCAGGCGGCGGAACTGGCTCCAGCCATAAGGCGTGGTGCCGAAGTCGGTACGCAGGTCGTACTGGGTCCGGAACAACCAGTCGTCCTGACCCTGCACCAGGGTGGTGAAGAAGCTCAGGTACTTGGTGTTGTAGGTGGCCGGGTTCTGCGCCACGGCGCAGAGCGGACCGGTGCGTTGCACGCTGTATTCGGGTGCCGCTTGAGCACCCTGGGCGGCGGCCAGCAGGGCGGCGGCCAGGGCGGAGGGGGTGAACCAGTAGCGGGAAAGTCTTTGCATGATCTCGTACCTCAATCCTGGAGTTCGGCCTGGCTTTCGACGGGGTCGATCAGCACCGCCTGCTTGCGGCGCACCATCAGGTCGAGGATTTCGTCCTGCTTTTCGCCGAGGATGCCGGCGAAGCTGATGCCGGTGGATTTGCTCGGGGCGAGCAGCTCCACGCGGTACAGCTCGACCGACAGGGGCGAGTCGATGGAGAGGGGGCTGGAACCGTTGCCGGCGAGTTTGCCGCCCACCAGGATCATCGAGACCTTGGTATCGAAGGGGTCGAGTTCGATGTTCCGGTCGGTGTCGGAGAGGTCCTTGATGTGGCCGTACACGCCGGTCAGGCCGTTGGCTGCCGAGAGGTTTTCGTACAGGCGGATGTTCACGCTGTTGCGCACGCGGATGCCGTGGCGCTGGTTGCTGAGGATCTTGTTGCCCCAGAGCAGGTTGTTCGAGCTTTCGTAGATCGTGATGCCGTCGGCGTGGTTCTGGTACACCTCGTTCCAGGCCACGAGATTGTTCACCGAGTTACGGTCGATCACGATGCCCGAGAGCTTGTTGTCGTAGCTCTTGTTGTGGACGATCCAGCTGTCGTCCACCTCACGGGAAATGATGATGCCGTGCTTCTTCCTGGTCCCGTGCACGGTGTTGTGCGCGATGATCAGACCGTGGGATCGGTCGTGCGGGTCGATGCCGTAGACGATGTTGTCGCGGTAGGTGTTGCCCTTGATGACCACATCCGCCGCTTCGAAGCAGTAGAAGCCGTACCAGTGGTCGACGAACTCCGAGTCCAGCAGCCAGCCGGTGGGGGCCGGGCGCTTCAGGCGCGCGGCCTGGCCCGGGGTGTACTGGGTGATGGAGACGCCGTAGGACTTGGAGTTGTCGTAGCCCAGGCTGGTGACCTTGCTGCCGACGATATACAGCTCGCTGCCACCCCAGGACACCAGGAACGGGCGGAACTCCTCGGGCTTGCGGAACCAGGCGGGGGATTTGTCCTTTTCACGCCAGGCGGTGAGCTGGCTGCCGGTGATGAACAGCTTGCCGTCGTTGACCAGGAAGGCGCCGCGTTCCTGCGAGAGGCGGAAGTCCTTGGTTTCCTTGCCGATCTGCAGGCTCGCACCCTGGGCCACCACGACGGGCAGGCGGGCGATGTAGACGCCCGGCTCGGTCTCGCTGAACTGGCTGTCCGGCAGGGCTTTCGCCAGGTCCGCCGGGGTCACGTAACCGCCCTCGACGAAGATCGCCTGGGGCATGCCTTGCTGGCGCTTGACCCATTCACGCAGACGCTCGTCGCCGCCGATGAAGTCCTTCAGTGCGTCTTGCTGGAGCATGCGCCTGACCACCACGCGGCCGCGGGTGTTGCGATCGATCTTCGCTTCCACCGCCGCCAGGGTGTAGCCGGACAAATCCGGCAGTTTCGGCGTCTCCAGATGCAGCTGCTCCACCGGCGCGGTGGACACCGTGTAGTTCTTGATCGGCTTCAGTTCCTGGGTCAGCTCCGCGCCCTGGACCCAGGGCGCGGCCATCTGCAGGGCGCCGAGCATGACGCCGCCCACCAGCAATGTGGTTCCCATGCCACGTTTCATGGCTGTTCCTCCGTTGCGCCGGATGTCCATCAGAAGCGCCAGATGAAATCGACGAAGGCGCGGTGCATCAGCGAGTCGGTGCCGCTGCCATAGGCATCGCCCGGCTTGAACACGCCGCCACGCAAACGCACCAGGGCCGAGCGCTCGTCCAGGTGTTCGGCCATGGAGGCGGGCAGCAGGCCCTGTTTGAAGTACTTGGTGACCACCAGGTCCATCTCCTGGCCGATGTCTTTCTCGCCGTCTTCCAGCGGCGCGATGATTCCGCTCTGGCCGACGTCCTGGTTGTCGTCCACGCGCCAGAAACGGTGGTAGACGACGCTCGCGTCGTAGTCCTCGCCCAACTGCCAGGAGGTGAAGGCGGTCGCCACTTGCAGGTTGCTCAATTCGCCACGGAAGGCTTCGCCGAAGCGGTGCATGCGGGCTTCGGTACCGGTGAAGTTGGAGCGGTTGCTCTCCAGCCCGGTCTGGCGGAATTGCTCGGAGCTGTCGTCATCGCCACCACCGCTGCCGCGGGCATAGGCACCGCCGACCTTCCACTGGTCATCGATGTTCCAGCGCAGGCCGAGGTCGATCGCCCAGGCGTCCACATCGACATTGCGTGAGCCGGCGGCGAGGGTCTGGTCGCCCACGGCTGACTGCTGCAGTTCGTCCACATCGCCGGTCAGCCAGGTGGCCTGCGCCCAGTAGTTCAGGGGTTGCGTGGAGCGGCGATCGAAGAAGCCGCCATCGGCTTCCAGGCCCAGCCAGGTCAGGTCGCCGGTGGTGCGTTTATCCAGTTCATCGACTTCTTCGCCCACGTTGGGCAAGTCGCCGTTGTCGCGGCTGTGGTGCAGCTTGGCGCCGACCCAGTGGCCTGGGCGCCATTGGGTGGAAATGTCGCCGAAGAAGTGTTGGCGATCTTCGTCTTCCGGGGCCAGTTCGTCGATGTCGGTGCGGTACTCGCTGAAGCGCTCGGCGACGCCGGCATGGGCGCGCAGCAGGGTGGTGTCGAAGCTCCAGCGCAAGGCTTCGATGTTGGTGTCCCACCAGGTGCCTTCCTCGCTGCGCACGCGCTGGCGGCCGAAGCGCAGGTGCTCGCCCGGGTAAGCGGTGAGGCCGCCGTAGTCGACCCAGAACTCGCGCATCGCCAGGTAGCTCTTGTCCGGCTCGCGGCCATTGTTGCGCTGGCCGGCGTCGGCTTCGATGTCGCCGGACTCCAGGGTGTCCGTTTCGACGATATCGGTGGCGGTGACCGCCTGGCCCATGGCGAAGGCGCTCCAGTCGCCACGTTCGCCATAGACCCAGGGACGCAGGTCGAGACCGATGCCGTTGACATCGCCCCCGTCGCGGGTGCCGAGGTCACGGTCGTCTTCCGACTGGGCGGTGATCTTCACGTCCAGGCCGAAATTCCTGCCCTCGGGCTGGGCGGCGTGGGCGATGCCCGCGGCCAGCAGGGACAGGCCCAGGCCGGCGCGAATCCAGGGTTTGGTGTTCATCGTCAGTACGTGTCCTTATTGGGTCTGCATGGCTTGCATCTGGGCGGCGTCCGGTGCCGTTGCACCGCGCACCTGGCGCTCTTCGCGCAGCAGTTGCTCGGCGCGGGCACGCTCGGCCTGCGGCAGTTGCTGTTCCACGCGTTGCGCCAGCTCCAGGGCCTGCGGCGTGTTCTTGGGCAGGGCGAGTTGGCTGAAGACGTAGGCGTTGACCAGGTTGGGTTGGATGCCCTTGCCTTGGGTGTACATCTGGCCGAGGGCGAAGTCGGCATTGATCTGGCCGTTGCGGGCGGCGCTGAGCAGGTGCTCCAGGGCCTTGTCCGGGGCGATGTCGCCCAGGTAGCCGCGCAGGTAGATCTGGCCCAGCAGGTAGTTGGCGCTGGGCTCGGTGGGTGCGGCCTTGAGCAGGTGCTCCTCGGCCTTGCGCGGGTCCAGGGGGACCAGCTTGCCCTCGTAGTGGAGGCGACCCAGCAGCAGTTCGGCGCGGGGCAGGGACGCGGCACGGCCCTTTTCCAGGTAACCCAGCATCTGCTCGGTATCACCGAGCGCCGGATACTCGTAGAGCAACTTGGCCAGGCTGACCCAGGCGGCGGGGTAGGCCGGGGCCAGTTCCTCGAGCATGGCCTGGGCCTTGCCTTCGTCGGGCTTGCCGAGTTCGGCATCGGCGAGCACCTGGGCCACCGACTCCACGCGCTGGGCGGGGATGCGCCCGGCGTGGTAGCCGGACATCAGGCCATCCAGCAGTTTCTGCTGGGCGTCAGCCTTGCCTTGCTTCTGGTAGACCGTGGCCAGCTCGACGTAGCAGACGTCGGCCAGGGCCAGGCTGCGGGTGCAGATCTGCTCGATCTCGCCCAGGTGCTGATCGTAGGTGCCCTGGGTGCGATAGAAGAGAATCTGCGCCAGCTCGGCCTGGGTGTGTCCTTCGGCGCGCCATTGGGCGATGCGTGCGGGCACGTTCACGGAGGGGAAGTCCTGCGGGTACTGCAGGTAGAGCATCACCAGCGGCAGCAGGCTGGTCTCCTCACCCGCAGCGAAGGACTCCTCCAGCAGTTGCGCCGTTTCGCGGCGCTCCGCCTGGCTCAGCTCGGTCTTGCGCGCCAGCAGCTTGCCCAGGCGGGCTTTGGCGCGCGGTGACTGGTCCATGGCCTGGCGGTAGGTTTGCTCGGCCTTGGCGAGTTGCTCGGGGTCGCCGCTGGCCACCTGCAGGTCGGCCAGGCCGACCGCGGCATCGGCATAACCGAGCTCGGCCAACTGGCGGAAGTTCTGCTCGGCGGTGGCGCTGTCACCGCGCTTCAGGGCTTCGCGGGCGAGGCGTTCGTCGGGCAGCCCGGCGCAGCCGGCCAGGGCGATAGCCGCAGCCAGCAGCAGGACAGGGGGGGTGTGATGGGCCATGGCGGTGCCCTCCTCAGAAGCCGGCCGCCAGGGCACGGTCGATCAGCCAGTCAAGGGACGGGCCGCGATCGATGCTGACTTCCACCGGCTGGCCGGCGAGGCTGCTGGGCAGCGGCTCGTCGGGCTGGACGGTGGCGCGGATGTCGGCGGACATGCTGCCGTCATGCAGGTTGCTGCTGAGGATCTTGCCGTGGCGCACCTGGTCTTCGCCGGCCACCTGAAAGGTGACGCGAGCACCTGGCTTGGCCTGGGCGATGTTGCGGAAGGGGAAGCGCGCCTGCACGGTGGCCTGGGTGTCCTGCGGCACCAGTTCGAATATCACGTCGCCCTTGCTGGCGAACTGGCCATCGGCGACGAGTTGGCGGGCGATCTTGCAGTTGCAGGGGCTGGTGAGCGTGCCCTTCATCTGCTTGCCGAAGAGTTCTTCGACATTGCGCGGCGACAGTTGAGCGTCTGTCAGGTGACCCTTGAGCATTTCCAGCATGGTGGCGCTGAAGGACGCGATAGGGGCGCCTTTCTCGACGCTGGCATCCGGGCCCACCAGGCTCTGCACGGTACCTTCGCGGGGCATGGTGACCTGCATGGAGGGCACCGCGACCATGGCCGAGTCGGCATGGGTGACAAAGTAGAGGCCGTAGAGGGACTTGGTGATGTACGCAAAGGCGCCGACGCCGATGACGAAGATGCCGAGGCTGAAGCTGACGGCCTTCAGGCGGCCCAGGGCGCCCATGCCGCCGCCGGCCCCGGCTTTGCGCGGCTTGGTGAAGTTCTCGCGCTGCAGGGTGTTGAGCAGGTCGCCGGCGCTGACCAGTTCGCCGGAAAGGTGCGAGCTGATCAGGTAGCGCAGGGTGGCGATGTCGCGCGGTTGCAGGTTGTGGAAGACGCAGCCGATACGCTCGTTGCGGGTGTCCACGGCGCGTACCTGGAACTCCACGTCCAGGCCCAGGCTGAGGCCGTCGATCTGGAACATCAGGCGGCCTTTGTGGTGGTCGCCGACATTGGCGCCCGCTCGGCCAGCGGTAAAGGCGAAGCCGCCGGCGGAAACGTCCAGCAGCGACGCCTCGAAGCGTTCGCCACGGGCGATGTAGCGGACTTTGCCCGGGATCTTCACCCGCGCATGCTGGCGCTGGGCTTCGGATTCATGCACCACATTGAGATTGACGGCTGTATTCATGGCTTCGATTCCTGTCAGGTTCCTTGTGCTCACACGATCGCCAGCAGCGTGGCGATGAATACGCTGGTTGCGGAGAAGGTCATGGCGCGTGAGGACCAGGTGTTGAACCAGCGCGAGAAGCTGGCGAGGTCACGGTTGAGCTTGGTGTTCTGGCGGGTCCAGGACTGCTGGTCGAGGCGGAAGAAGACGTAGATCTTCACCAGCGCTCCGACGATCTGGTTGTAATAGAGGATCAGCGGATAGGCCGGCCCGATCCGGTGCCCGGTGATGCTGAGCAACAGGGTCAGGACGAAGCGGGTGAGGCCGATCCACAGCAGGTACACCAGCAGGTAGGCGATGCTGTACTTCAGGCTGGCGATGATGGCCACGGCCAGGCCCAGCAGGCAGGTCCACATCGACGCGCGCTGGTCGGCCAGTACCACGGTGGTGAACCAGCCGAGGCGACGCGGACCGAGCGCCAGGGCGCGGGAGTTCTGCCTCAGGTTGTTGCCGTACCAGCGGAACATCAATTTGCGGCTGGCCTTGATGAAGCTCTTCTCCGGCGGGTGCTCGACCGTGTTGATCGCGGCGTCCGGCACATAGAAGGTGTCGTAGCCCAGGCGCATCAGGCTGTACCAGCTGGACTTGTCGTCACCGGTGAGGAACTGGAAACGCCCCAGGCGCCAGTGGTCGAGGTGGTCGCTTTCCACGTCGGCGATGAAGTCCGGGTCGGTCACTACCTGGGCGCGGAACACCGACATACGGCCGGTCATGGTCAGCACGCGCTTGGAGAGCGCCATCGAGCACATGTTGAGGTGGCGCTGGGCGAAGCGCAGCTTATGCCACTCGCTCATGATGTAGCTGCCGCGCACCTCGCAGAACTCATTGGTGGTCAGGCCGCCGACATTCGGGAAGAGCTTGAACCAGGGCACGGTCTTCTTCACCACGCCTTCGGCCAGCACCGTGTCGCCGTCGACCACCGCCACCACCGCGTTCTCGTCCGGCAACTGCCGGGAAATGGCGCGGAAGCCGTAGGCCAGGCCGTCGCGCTTGCCGGTGCCGGGAATGCGTACGAAGTCCAGCTTGACCCGCGAAGGCGGTGCCAGCTTGGCCCAGAGGTTCTTCACCAGCAGTTCATCGGAGAGTTCGACGATGGAGCAGACCACGGTGGTCGGATAGCCGCAGTCGATGGCTTCCTGGATCACCGAGCGGTAGACCATTGCAGTGGTCAGGGCCTCGATGCGGAAGCTGGTCACCAGCAGGAATACGTGGGACGGGTCGGCCGCGTTGCCGAGCTTGGCCAGGCGCCGCTTGTACCAGGGGTAGACGACGTAGAGGAACAGCGTGCCGCGCACGAAGTGCAGGGCGCCCATGGAGTAGCGCCAAATGCCCACAGCCCCGATCAGCAGCAGGAAGTGCTTGGAGTCGGGGTCGAACACCGACTTGGGCAAAGCCAGTGCCAGCAGCATCAGCGCGATGAGGTAGAACAGCCAGCCCGAGGCTTCGAGCAGGCCATGCTTGATCTTGTCCATAGAATCGTCCCGGGCTCGTTGCGGATGCCCCCTCCCGGGTGGGAGGGGGCAGGGCGCTTACCAGCAGATCCCCTCGGCGTTGCCTTGGGTGCCCTTTGGCATGAAGCCCACCAGGTCGATCACCTGCTTGCCGGCCGGCGCCTTCTGGGCCAGCGGGGCGAACAGTTCGTCACGGTTGCCCAGGACGATGATGTCGGCCTTGTCGACCACCGAGTCGAAGTTGCTGTCCAGCAGCGACGACACGTGGGGGATCTTCGACTCGATGTAGTCCTTGTTGGCGCCATGGACGCGGGCGTACTCGACGTTGCGGTCGTAGATGCTGAGGTCGAAACCCTTGCCGATCAGCATCTCGGCCAGCTCCACCAGCGGGCTTTCACGCAGGTCATCGGTACCCGCCTTGAAGGACAGGCCGAGCAGGGCGACCTTGCGCTTGTCATGGCCGGAGATGATGTCGAACGCCTTCTGCACCTGGCCGGCGTTGCTGCGCATCAGCGAGCCGATCAGCGGGGAGTCCACGTCCAGCGAGGTGGCGCGGTAGTTCAGCGCACGCACGTCCTTGGGCAGGCAGGAACCGCCGAAGGCGAAGCCGGGGCGCATGTAGTACTTGGACAGGTTGAGCTTGTTGTCCTGGCAGACCACGTCCATCACTTCGCGGCCATCGACGCCAACGGCCTTGGCGATATTGCCGATCTCGTTGGCGAAGGTGACCTTGGCCGCGTGCCAGACGTTGCAGGTGTACTTGATCATCTCGGCCACTTCGATGTCCTTGCGGATGATCGGCGCGTCGAGTTCGCGGTACAGGGTCTCGAGTACGTCGCCAGCAGCCTTGTCCAGCTCACCGATGACGGTCATGGGCGGGTAGTCGTAGTCCTTGATCGCGGTGCTTTCGCGGAGGAACTCGGGGTTCACCGCCACGCCGAAGTCGACGCCGGCCTTCTTGCCGGAGCAGTCTTCGATGATCGGGATCACCACATTCTTCACGGTGCCCGGCAGCACAGTGCTGCGCACCACGACGGTGTGGCGCTCGGCCTTGTCGCGCAGGGCGAAGCCGATCTCGCGGCAAACGCCTTCGATGTAATCCAGGGACAGGTCACCGTTCTTCTTGCTCGGGGTACCGACGCAGATGAAAGACACCTGGGTTTCACGCACCGCACCGGCAACATCGGTGGTGCCGCGCAGGCGGCCGGTTTTTACGCCTTGTTGAAGAAGTTCTTCCAGACCCGGTTCGACAATGGGCGATTTGCCATTGTTGATCAGGTCGATCTTGGTCTGAGAAACGTCGACGCCGACAACTTCATGACCACGAGCAGAGAGGCAGCCGGCGCACACTGCACCAACATAGCCCAAACCGAAGATGCTGATTCGCATCGTATTCACCTCGTCCTTTCAGCACGCTGTTTAATATGTGACGTTAGTGTCACTTCCGTTTGCACTGTTATGTCGCAACTGCAACTTTCCAGTGCACAGGCATGATTAATACCGGACGCCAAAGTTAGGGCGCCTGAACTGGGCATGTCGTTACGCTTGCCCGGGTAGAGTCCTGAGCTGATTGCCGCAAGGGCTCTGGCTCGTTGGTTTTGTCCAGTAGGTCGAGTTTGTTGCGCTTCTCCTTAATCAACTTATTTGGTTTTCACCAGATAAAAACTACCCCTCGGCTGTGCGCCGATAGTTATCAAGGCAGTTTGAGATCACACCGAAATATGGTGTGAAGAATTAAGTCACGGGGGTATGAGTGTCCGTCTTTTCGGATAGTTCCTACCGTTCGTCCCTGAATTTGCTTATTGCAGTTTTTTGACTACGCCCTATGTCTGCTCGGTGGCATTCTCAGAGTTGGCTTGCTTGGGAAAAGTTCCAGATAGTGCAAATTGCAGGATTTCAGTGATTGCATTTTGCAAGTTGGCCACTATAAGTCAGCATGTTGGCCAGTATTAAAATGGTATGTGTGCCGGCCATATGATCTTGAAGTGATATTGGAAACTGCAGTGGCAATTACGTGGCACGCAGGAGTTGATTGGCGTGCGCTCGCAGGTTGGGCAGAGCGCAGCGAAGTCCAACGGCGGAGGCGGCAGGCGGGGCGGGGC
>NZ_SCOK01000049.1:0-42638 GCF_005502555.1 Pseudomonas sp. D(2018) | reverse complement strand
TCATCCTCGACAACGGCACCAAGATCGGCGAAGTCGAAGTCGGCGAAGACGGTACCTGGGCATTCACCCCGGAAACCGAACTGGGCGATGGCGACCACGGCATCAGCGTGATCGTCCAGGACCCGGCCGGCAACCAGTCCGAACCGTCCGATGAGTGGGTCATCACCGTCGACACCCAGGCACCTGATGCACCGGTTATCGGCAGCGTCCTCGACGACGTTGGCGTCAAGACCGGCGAACTGGCCTCCGGCGATGTCACCGACGACCAGCGGCCCACCCTTTCCGGCACCGCCGAGAAAGGCGCCACTGTCGTCATCTACGACAAGGGCGTGGAGATCGGCCGCGTGGTCGCTGAAAGCGGTACCTGGTCCTTCACCCCGGAGCAGGACCTGGCCGAAGGCGAGCACAGCTTCACCGTGCAGGCCATCGATACCGCCGGCAACGTCTCCGAGCCGTCTGGCGCATTCGCGGTCGTGATCGATCTGGATAGCGATAGCACTCCGACGCAGCCGGTCATCGAGTCGGTGTACGACGACGCTGGCGACAAGACCGGTGACCTGCTGTCCGGCGATGTGACCGACGACAACCGCCCGCGGATCTCCGGTAGCAGCGACCCGCTCGTCACCGTGATCATCTACAACGACGGCGTCGAGATTGGCCGGACGCAGGCCAATGGCGAGGGCAACTGGAGCTTCACGCCGGAGAACGATCTGGTCGATGCTGTGTACAACTTCACCACCGTGGCCACGAACGCCGCTGGCAGCAGCGAACCTTCCGAGCCGTTCGAGGTGATCATCTACACCGGTAACGGCCCGCTCCAGGTCGCCCGCCTGTCCCACATGGGCAAGGACTCCGGCCAGGATGGCAATGACTTCGTCACCAACAGTGGCAGCTTCGGCCGCCTGATGTACGGCGTACTGAGTGCCGAGCTGGCTGCGGGCCAGAGCCTGCAGGTCTCCACCGACGGCGGCAAGACCTGGTTCGACGCCCTGGTCAATGGCACCGACTGGGCCGCCCAGGACCTGAACGCCCATACCGACAGCTGGAACATCCTGACCCGCGTCATGGGGGCGGACGGCAAGACTGGCTTCGTGATGGAGCAGAGCGTGGTCCTGGACACCACCGCCTCGCGCGCACCGTCCTCGATCCAGCTGGATGGCACCAGCTTGCTGGTGGCGTTCGATCCGTCCAACGTGGCCGTGGGCGACCGTATCTCGGTCATCGCCGACGGTGGCACCCAGCGCTTCGAGTACACCCTGACAGAAGTCGACATCATCGCCGGCAGCGTCAGCCTGGAAGTGGGTGCGATCAGCTCGGCCAGTGCCGCCCTGGTGGACCAGGCCGGCAACCTGTCCGGCTTTGCCAACACGGGCAAAGTTCCAAGTGGGGACTACGTCCTGACCGGTGACGTGTCCGAGGTGTACGGCACCACCAAGGACAACGTGTTCACCATCGGCGACGTCAGCGTGCTTCAGAACATCAAGGTGATCGAAGGCAACGCTGGCGTGGACACCCTGGAGCTGGCCGGCGCCGACCAGGTGCTGGACCTGTCCGCCTGGCAGGGCCGCCTCAGCTCCATCGAGATGATCGACATCACCGGTTCGGGCGACAACACCCTCAAGGTCTCCCTGGGTGATGTCCTCGACTTCGGCCATCGTGCCTTCATCAACGATGAAACCATGCAGCTGGCGATCAAGGGCAATGCCGGTGACACGGTCCAGATCAGCGACCTGCTGCCCAACGGCATGGATGTCGGCGACTGGGAACATCTCGGCCCCATCACCCTCCCAAGTGGTGTCTACGAGGTCTACCACCACACCGAGCTGGCTGCGGACATCCTTGTTCAGCAAGGCGTCACGGTGCAGTTCTGACCCATGGGCGGCGCCCGTTCCGGGCGCCCCTCCAACCCACCCGTCCTGCGCCAAAGGAGGCGCAGGACTCACCTCACCTCGAGGAGCTTTTCAAACATGATCTCCCGACACAGGAAACATGCTCTGCCAGCCTTGCTGGCCCTTCTACTGATTCCTTCGGCGTTCGGGCGTACCGAACAATCGACCAACGCTCAGGTATTCGGCGAGCAATACCGCGCCGTCGCACCGGCGGCAGCGGACCAGACACAGGTGGTCTACTACCGCCCCGCTTCCGATGTACTCAAGGCCCCGGGCGCCAACCTGTACATCAACGGACACTTTCACACCTCGCTGCTGCCGGGAGGCTTCACCACCTTCTGCCTGCCGCCAGGCCCGCACCTGCTCGGCGCTTACCAGAACGATGCGCCGCTCTATCGCGGAAAGACCGAGGAGCTCTACCGCGTCAATCTGGATGCTGGGAAGACCTACTTCGTGAAAGTGTCCGAAGACGGCAAAGGCATTCCTGTTTCGGTGGAACGCCAGGAGGCCGAGCAGAGCCTGCGTAATGCCCGCGAGCAAAAGCAGGCGATATCCCGTGCGGCCACCCCGGCCTGCAAGTCGTCCCTCTGACAGTTAAAGGCTTTCCAATCAGAAAGCCCGTTGCGTATCAAGGGGGTGTAGCGGACCCACCTCCGGCGTCAGGCGGCTGCATCCAGAAGGCAGAGGACCTGCCAGCTTCCCGCTCCGAGTTCGGCTCGTTGCAGGAAGAAAAGCGCAAAGCAGCCGTGCTGTCGCCAACCTTGGTACGGGGAGCGAATGGACTCGCTTCCTGTACCCCTGCACCTGCACCGGCTGGCCAAAACAAAAGTCTCGTACTCGTCCCAATGGACATAGGCCGTATTCGAACTGGCCCGACAGACGCTGCCCCCTACCAAACCCTAAAGTTCTGACCCGCTGGTAGGCACAGGGGTCCTCTTCATCGAACCGCTGCTTCCCCTGACACCTGCCCTCTCGGCCGGCGCGACCTGGAACCCGTTACACGGACCAGCAGCTGCAACGGCTCGCAAGGCGGCATCGATCCGCCGCGAATTCAGAACACAGAGGAACACAGAGATGTCATCGGCAAACCAACAACCGGATCCGCAGGACGCGTCCGTGATGCTTCCACCGCCCACGCGTGTCCTCGACACATTGCTCGAAGCCGCATTGTGGATGTGCAAGCACCAGGGCGCGCCACGCAGCGCGGATAGCCTGTGCGCGGGCCTGCCCAAAGGTAACCTGCTGACGCCTTCCCAGGCACAGACCGCCTTGGGAAACGCCGGCCTCACCACTGGTATCGTGCGCCGCCGTGCCCATGAATTCGCCCAGCACCTGATGCCGATCATCCTGCTGCGCAAGGATCAGGGCGCCGCCGTTCTGTTCGGCTCCCGACGCAACGCGGAAGGCAAGCTGGTCTATCAGGTAATGCTGCCGGAAATGGGTACCGACACCCGTGTCGAGATCGATGGGCAGGAACTTTCCGAGTGGTACTCGGAGCACGCCATCCTGGTGAAACCAAGCGCCCAGGTAGACGCTCGTGCAGGGGTCGAAACCCCGCGCTCCGCGGGCCACTGGCTGTTCAGCACCCTGTGGCACTACCGCCGCTACTACCGGAGCGCAGCGATCGCAACGGTACTGGTCAACGTCCTGGCCCTGGCCAGCATCTTCTTCACCATGAACGTGTACGACCGGGTCGTACCCAACCAGGCCTACGTCACGCTCTGGTCGCTGGCCATCGGCGTGGGCATCGCCATGTGTTTCGAGGCGATCACCCGTTACCTGCGCGCCCACCTGCTGGACGTCGCGGCGAAGAAAGCGGACCTGGTACTCGGATCTCGCCTCTTCCGCCAAGCATTGGGCGTACGCATGGAACACAAGCCCTCATCGGCCGGTGCCTTCGCCAACCAGTTGCGCGAATTCGAATCCGTGCGTGACTTCTTCACGTCAGCCACGCTGGCCGCACTCTCCGACCTGCCGTTCGTACTGTTATTCGTCGGCGTGATCTTCATGATCGGTGGTCCGCTCGGCTGGGTGTGCCTGCTGATGGTGCCGTGCATCCTGGCGATCAGCGTCGCGGTCCAGTGGCCACTGGCCCGCACCATGCGTGAAAACCTGCGTGAGTCCTCGCTCAAGCAGGGCGTTCTGCTGGAGTCGGTGGAAGGAATGGAAACCCTCAAAGCCGTTGGCGGCGAAGGCTACATGACCCGCCGCTGGGAAGCCTTCAGCGCCGCAGCGGCGAGCACTTCGATGAAGTCGCGCCAGCTCACCAGCACAGCCCTGAACCTGGTGACCTTCCTGCAACAACTGCAGACCGTCGTACTGGTGGTAATGGGTGTCTACCTCATCGGTGCCGGCGACCTCTCCCAAGGCGCACTGATCGGCACGGTCATGCTGGCGGGTCGCGCCACGGCTCCCCTCACCCAGGTGGCCGGTCTCGCCGTGCGTTTCCAGCAGGCCAAGGCCGCCCTGTCGACGCTGAACCGCCTGATGGAAATGCCCCTGGATCGCGAGCCGGAGAAAAAGTACCTCCAACAACCCTCCCTGCAGGGCAACCTCGAACTCAAGGCCGTCCAATTCTCCTATCCGGCGCCGCCGGACAAGCCCAACCCGCCGGTGCTGGAAAAAATCACCGTGGAAATCCAACCGGGCGAGCGCGTGGCCATCCTGGGCAAGATCGGCAGCGGCAAATCGACACTGCTGCGCCTGATCGCCCGCCTCTATCGCCCCACCGCCGGGCAGATGCTGATGGGTGGACTGGACGTCGAACAGATCGATCCCGCCGACTGGCGTAACGCGGTCGGCTACGTCGGCCAGGATGCCCGTCTGTTCTACGGCACGCTGCGCGAAAACATCATGATCGGTCGCCCCGACGCCTCCGCTGACGAGTTGCTGCGGGTCCTGAAACTGACGGGCCTGGACCAGGTGGCACAGAAGCATCCCATGGGCATCAACCTACCGATCGGTGAGATGGGTGAAGGTCTGTCGGGGGGCCAGCGACAGCTCGTGTCCCTCGCCCGCAGCCTGCTGGCCCGCCCGCAGATACTGCTGCTGGACGAGCCCACCAGTGCCATGGATACACAGACCGAAGCGATCTTCATGGCGCACCTGGCTCGCGCCACCGAAGGACAGACCCTGGTCCTGGTCACCCACCGCACCTCGTTGCTCAACATCGTGGACCGCATCCTCGTGGTGGACGAAGGCCGCATCGTGGCCGATGGCCCCAAGAACGACATCATCGCTGCGCTGACCGCATCGAACGACCAGCCGGCCAACCAGAAAGCGGCTCCCGTTCAGCCGGCAACGGCCCGCTCGACCACCCACCCGGCGGCGAAGGTGGAAACCACCACCCGCATCGCCCGTTGAGAAACAGCACCATGATCAAATCATTCACGCGTCCTTTCCGACGCACGCCCAAGGACGCAGCGCTGAAACCCGGCGATGCGGCCTTCATGAGCGATCTGCGCGAATCGCTACTTATTCAATCCACCCCCGGCTCGCGCCTGGTGCTGGGCGTGATCGGCGCACTGCTGATCACGGGTCTGACCTGGGCGCATTTCGCTCGGGTCGAGGAGATCACCCAAGGTGAAGGCAAGATCGTGTCGAAGAGCCGCGAACAGCTCATCTCGAGCCTGGAAGGCGGCATCATCGACGAGCTGCTGGTGCGCGAAGGCGACATCGTCGACAAGGGGCAGCCACTGATCAAGATCAACCCGATCCGCGCCGAGTCCACCTACCAGGAAATGCGCACCAAGCTGATGGGCCTGAAAGCCATGATGGCGCGGCTGCAGGCGGAGGCCTATCAACAACCGCTGGGATTTCCAGAAGAGCTCCTGACCGAGCCCTTGATGATCGAGCAGGAAACCAATGCCTACAACGCGCGCAAGCAAGCACTGACAGACAGCATCAGGGCGCTTCAGCAAAGCCATGAGCTGATCCTGAAAGAGATCGCCCTGGCCGAACCGCTCGCCGCGCGCGGCCTGCTTTCGGAGGTGGAGATCCTGCGTATGCGACGTCAGGCCAACGATCTGAAGATCCAGATGGTCGAACGACGCAACCGCTACCAGGGGGAGGCGAACAGCGAACTGGTCAAGGTCGAACTCGAAGTCGCACAGATCACGGAAGGACTGGTGGGGCGCAAGGACGTGCTCGAACGCACCACGATCTACGCCCCGGTATACGGGACGGTGAAAAACGTCCGCATCAGCACCATTGGCGGCGTGATCCAACCCGGCGAAGACGTCATGGAAATCGTCCCGCTGGAAGACCAACTGATAGTCGAGGGCCAGATCAAGCCGCAGGATGTCGCGTTCCTGCGCCCCGGCCTGCCGGCCACGGTCAAGGTATCCGCCTACGACTACGGCATCTACGGCGGCCTCAAGGGCACCGTCGTGCACATCAGCCCCGACACCCTGCAGGACGAGAAGAAGCTCGCTGCCGGGCGCCCGGACGCCACCTATTACCGGGTCCAGGTGCTCACCGACACCAGTTGGCTGGAGTCCGCCAGCAAGCGCCTGCCGATCATTCCCGGCATGACGGCCACAGTGGAGATCCGCACCGGCGAGAAAACCATCCTGGACTACCTGCTCAAACCCATCTTCAAGGCTAAAGAAGCCTTCCGTGAAAGGTAACGGACCATGTATTCGACGAAGATCACACGAACCAGGTCCGTGCGTCGCGACTGGCCCCTGCGGACACTATTCATGGTCATGGTCGGCGGCCTGCTCCTTATGCCGCAAAGCCTTCTGGCACAACCCGTGGTACAGGATGTCCAGCTCAACGCCGAGCGCACCGTCAACCTGAAAGCGGCGGATGACACACCGAAGCCGGCCGCGCCTTCGGCAGTCACTCCGGGCACGGCGAATGGCAATGGCAATGGCAATGGCAATGGCAATGGCAATGGTCGTATAGCCTCGACCACCGCGCCGACCAATGCCGGCAAAGGGCGTGGCTCCGTGCACTTCTCCGAGTGGCTCAAGGACAATCCGGACGCCGCGCGCCGCAGCAGCACCGGCAGCGTTCAGGAGAGCGAAATCCGCGCGATCCTCGCTCGAGCGCTGGACCGCGCCGTCGACCGCAGTCCGTTGCTGCGTCAAACCCATGCCGAGCAGGCTGCCGCCGCAGCCGATGTGCGCGAAGCCCAGGGCCAGCGCTGGCCGCAGATCGACGTGGGCGCGAATAGTCGGCCGGCTTCGCTCGGCGGCGCCTCGAACGACAGCACCAACCCTCAGGCCATCAACCTGAACATGACCACCAATGTGTTCGATTGGGGGCGCACCAGCAGGACCATCGAAAGCCGCAAGGAACTCAACAACGCAGCCGACCAGAAGTACCTGGCCAACCTCGAAACGCTCGCGCGCGATGTATCGCTGAACGTAGTGGAACTTGAGAAGAACCGCCGCGTCAGCGCCATCAGCCAGCACTATGTCGAGCGCATGAGCACACTGGTGGGCATGCTCAAGGAGATCGTGGCCACCGACCGAGGACGCTCCAGCGAACTGACGCAGGCCCGCGCCCGCCTGATGGAAGCCCAGGCCAGCCTCGATGCCTCCAGAGCGCGTGAGCGAGATAACGAGATCAAGCTGCGCAAGCTGATCGGCGAAGCGCCGGTACGGCTGCCCGAGAATGGCGACTGGGCCCTGGTCAGCGCCAACCTCAACGACCTTCTCGCCGCGGCGCAACAACACCCTGCCCTGCGCCAGGCCGAACATGAGGCTAACGCATCTGAACGTCACGCCGAATCGCTGCGCGCGGGTGAAAAACCGCAACTGAACTGGGTGGTGACCAAGACGACAGGGGAGGACCAACTGGGTCGCGAGCAACCCTGGCAAACCATGGTGACGGTGAACTGGCCATTGTTCCGGGGCGGCTCCGCCCGGGCCGCGCGCGAGGCCGCACTGATGCGCGCCGATGCCGAACGCGAGCGCAAGGCTCAGCAGCAACTGGACCTGGAGTTCGAGACACGTACAGCCGAGCAGGACGCCAACACGCTGCTTTCCAGGGCAGACCTCTACCGCGACCTGACCAGCGAGACTGACGCAGTGCGCAAGGCGTTCTTCGAGCAGTGGTATCACCTGGGCCGCCGCACCTTGCTGGATGTCCTGATCGCCGAGAGCGACCACAACAGCAACCGCATCAATGAGGTCTCGAACCGCTTCGATGGCTACCAGGCCATCCTTAAAGCCTATGCGAGCGCCGGCCAGTTGACCCAGTGGCTGCGCGGCAGCCAGAACCCGAAGGAATAAAAGCGGGCTCGCCACGGGCACTCGCCAACCAACTTTCAGACTTGAACCTCGCGCTAAAGCAAACTCTCGGACAAGTCCTTATTTTTTAATGGCCTGATAGCAATATAGTTATCTGGCTGTCAGATCGAGCGCGCCACAAGCACTCGGAGAACATTATGAAGATCAACATCATCGTCGCCGACGACCACCCCGCAGTGCTTCTGGGTATCACCCACGAGCTTGCGGCCATCCCCACACTGGAGATCGTCGGCCAGGCAAAGAATTCGACAGAAGTGATAGAACTGCTCTCAACGCTAAGTTGCGACATTCTAATCACCGACTATGTCATGCCGGGTGGAAGCGCAGGAGACGGGATAGCCATGCTGTCCTTCCTGCGCCGTCGCTATCCTGACTTGAAGATCATCGTATTCACGACCATCAATAATCCGGCGATAGTCGCCGAGATACTCAAACTAGGTGTTGGTTCGGTGCTGAACAAGGTCGACGACGTTGGCCACCTCATTTCCGCGGTACATGCCGTGTATGCCGGTGCCACCTACATCTCGCCACAACTCAAGGCAGCAGCCCAGCAGTTGAGTCACAACAACGGTTCGCGCAGCTCCAACTACAAGCTGACACGACGAGAATCCGAGGTCATTCGCCTGTATGTATCAGGCCTTTCGGTCAATAACATTGCGAATCAGTTGAAGCGCACCAAGCAGACCGTCAGCTCCCAGAAAGCCAGTGCCATGCGCAAGCTTGGACTCACCCGCGATGCCGACTTGTTCCGTTTCGCCTATGAAACAGGAATAGTCGACTCTGGTCAGCCGGTAGAAGCGACCTCTATTCCGGAAAACCCACTGGCATCCAGCAAGGAAAAGATCTACGTAACACACTGAGTCACTCTGCTTTCGGTTTTTTCATTGGCGGCATGACTACCAACAAGGCTACATGATCAAAATTTTGATGCGAAAACCAGCTCTCCGGAGCTGGCTCAATTACTAGAAACAAGACAACACCAAGGAAGAACATGCGCAAATCAAAGTATCGCGCTGTCACTAACACTCTGTTGGAATTCTCGAAACTTAACGAATCCGAACAGAATGCGTTCATTTCAATCATGAACAAATTCCTGCTCGCCTCTCACAAGCGTCGCAAGCTTTTTGTAGAGCAGTGGGAATTCGAAAAAGCTTCCTTGGAAACGCTTCCAGACGAGACAGAAAATGCGAATACCTCGCCACCTGGCTGACACCCCTTCCAAACTCATCAGCTCACGGGCCATCGACTTTACCGAGCCAACGCTGAGAATGGCACTAAGGACGGGCGAAGGCCTGCGTATAGTCGTACAGCCTCAGTTCAACCTCGACACGGGGAAGATCGTAGGCGCGGAAGCACTGGTACGCTGGCGGTACCTGGAGCGTGAAATTGCTCCGGATCGTTTCCTGCCGACGCTGATTCGACTCGGATTAGAGCGTGACTTGTTCGAGTTCGTACTCGATCAGGCCCTGGGCCTGCTCCTGACGCTAGAGCGCTTCAACATCCAGTGCCCCATCGCGGTGAATGCCTCGGCAACGGTACTGTCCAGTGCGGATATGCCGCACAATCTGGAAGCACGCCTGAGACATTCCGGCCTGCCTGCTCATCTGCTGAAGATCGAGCTTACCGAGGACGTCGCCGCGCCGGATCTGGAAGCACTCGCGGTGCGGCTTTCCGGCATTCGCGAGCGCGGCATCGGCATCAGCATGGATGACTTCGGCGTCGGCCGGTCCTCGATGAAGCGACTCGTCTCGCTGCCATTCTCCGAGCTCAAGATCGACCGGATGTTCGTGCAGGAGATAGCCAACTGCCCAGCCTCCAACGCCGTCGTGCAAACCTCGCTGGGCCTTGGCGCCAAGCTGGGCATACAGGTGGTGGCCGAAGGCGTCGAGACCGGCGAGCAGGCGATTCTGCTGCGGGACATGGGCTGCTCCCGTGCCCAAGGCTTCGGCCTGAGCGCCCCGCTGGAAGTCGGCGCCTTCATCGGGTATCTGGCACGCAACCTGAAACACGAGATGGCCGACACGATTTCCGCCATGGCGCAGCACCAGGGAACCCCACTGTACGGATGCCGCACAGCAAGCCTGCGGGCTTGACTGCTCCAATCGCTTGAGCGTCCGGGCCGGCCAGCCGAACAAATGTGACTCAGTCGCCAGATCGAACCAATCACCCAAAAAACGACTGACACGCCCGATAAAAAACAAGGATTAGTCCTATTCTTCCGCGAAAAGGTGTTCGCGGGAGATAGGCCATGTCGTGTCTCTGGATCAGGGTTCTCGGTCTCGTCATGTTCGTAGCCCTGAGCGGCTGCACAAGCGCGGTCCGCAGCGTATCGCCCGACGAGCCACTGCCCGGCTACTTCAAGGTCAGTTCGAGTGGCGCGGCTGCGCTGCTCTACATGGGCAGCGCGGTGCAGTGGAACGAACGCTATGCGGTCAGCGCCGCGCACATCCCCTCTCTGCCCAATGTGGTTCATCGCTGCAGCACCGGCTGCGACCTGGTGTTCATTCGCCGGGACGCCGAGGACAAGCCTCCAGCCTGGCGCCCGGCCATCACCGGCGAAGTCTTGGAAACCGTTGGACAAAGCCCCTTGCTTACTACGGTCAAAGGCACCGGTACCAGCAAGGCACAACGAGTGCGCTTGAACGAGAAAGGCGACCGTACCCCGTATGCCCTCAGTGATGCGCCGGTGATCGAAGGCATGTCCGGCGGGCCGATATACGGTGCCGACGATGCCGTGGTGGGCATGACGGTCGGCATCTACTTGCCACGTTTGCCACTTCCCCCGTCACTCGCGAACAGCGAGACCCTCACCGTCTACGTGCCCTACGACATCATCCAGCGTGAATGGCAGCTCTTCTCGGCGCGCCAGAGCGTTGAGCGGTATTCGCTGCGCGAAGTGGCACTGCACGAAACGCCCGCGAAAACGGGTCAGCCCTCGCGTCTTGTATCGACACGCTGGAAACCCTGAACAAGAAGAACGTGAGCCTGGTCTGGAACGGGTGCGCTCCGGGATAGGCTTCATCCTGCCAGCCCGGACAGCCGAATCCGATGACTCATGACCACGCCCTGAGGACGTGGTTTCCCAAGTTCAAATCAGGCAGCAGTTTGGATAATGTATCGCGAAGACCAACGTCTAACTTTTCCAATTAAAAATAGAGCCATACCTACAACCCACCAACAGAATTCATACCAGTCTTGTTTACCGCCACATAGCACTCGTCCAAACTCAGCATTTCCCCAGAAGCCTAAACAAAGGTTTAGCGAAATGAGCAGTTGGTACGAAGTAAAAGCAAACTCCACCGGAACGTTCCGCTTCCGACTCAGGTGCCCTGAAGGCAAGATGCTGATTGAAAGCTCCACCTACGAAAGCAAGAACGAGGCAATTAGCGCGATCGAACTCATGAGTAAAGTCTGCGCAAACCCGGACCGTTACAAGCGCTTTATCCACTCCAGCGGAAAAAACTACTTCTCGCTGAAGGACAAAGCCAACAAGGAAATCATCGCAAGCCATCTCTATGACTCCGAAGCGACTCGTGACAAAGCCATGGAGTTCATCGCACAGATGGGCCAGTCGAAAGAAGTCAAATTCCTCTGATGATACAATCAGGCCCCGGATGAGAAGGATTGAACCGAGCCATACGGGGCCTACTTCCGGATTGATCGTAGTTCCTACCGGTAAATGAGTCAGAGGGGACCATCCAACCTGAACTCCCTTTCCCCCTGTACCGAGAGCGGAATCGTTGAAGGCATTGCAGTGGCATGGCAACAGGACGCGTCAATATCACGCACTCGATGGTGGAAAGACATGAGATTTTCGAGTTGATAGATATTAATCGGCCGCGGCAGCAGTCCAAGTAAGGGGACCTTGTTCAGCCAGGCCCAGCGCAACATGGACAGTTGTCGCGCCTCCGTCACATCGGCCAACAGGATGATGTGCTGGATCTTCCCCCCCAACTCTTTCAACTCCATGCACCCCTGCACGCCATAACTAAAATCGTCATATACCATGTAGTCGAAAGACCTTCCCTCCCTGACCAGACTCAGCGCCTCCTTCACATTGGTACAAAGCGTCAGACTGAAAAATCCCAGCTCATTCATTATCCGGGTATATTCAATAATATTCCCTGCATTCTCGCAGAGTATAAGTGTTTTACTAACGGACCGATGCATCGACTTATCACTCATTTAATCTGAATTAATCCAGATACTACTCCGGAGCTTCAGTGGCGATGAATCTGATCAATCCCAAAGAAAAGACACATTCTTGGTACAAATTCGATTAACGGATTTTCAGAGCATTGTCATGATTACGGTCGTCGGGATGCACTTGCTGCAACCCGACTCGTCAGACGTTGTAGCCGGTTCACCGGCTGCAGCCTCGCGCCGTTTTTCCAGCAACTGACCACGAGTCCCAGGACCAGTCACCCCATCGATGAGCATGGAGCGACCCCGTCCATGCGAACACGCGCTTTTTCCCTTTAGCTCAGGAGGCTAAGGATCGCAATGAACAGCAAACCGCCCATTATCATTTCCAGACTCGACCTTGAGCGCCTGGAACGCCTGATCGACGACCACGAACGAATCGACCCGTATCTGGAAGCCCTGCAAGCCGAACTGGATCGGGCCGAAGTAGTGGCTCCCGATGCTGTTCCACCGGAAGTCGTCACCATGAACTCGACAGCTCGCTGCCGCGAAGAGTCCAGCGGCAAGGAGTATGTTCTGACGCTGACCTACCCTCAGCAGGCCTCGGTACACGGGAAGGTGTCCGTCCTGGCCCCGATCGGCAGCGCTCTGCTGGGCCTTTCCGTCGGCCAGCGGATCGACTGGCCAAGTCCGGGTGGCAAGACCCTGAAGCTGAACCTGCTGGGTGTAGAGCGCCAGCCATTCGCAGCGGGGCATTCGGGGTGTTGAGACAACACCCCGAATGCAGATGACGAACAATCTCAGGTGACCTCGCAACAGTAACCGGCCCCATCAACACCTACACGCGACTCCCGATAACGCAGCCCCGCCCGGGTAGTACAGAGGACACTCTGGCTGATTTGAGGCAACAGGCCGTTGATCAGCAGCGCCTTGATCATCCGGGCACCGGTCTCCACCTCGGTGCAGCGGTTGACGATCAGTTGCACTAGTTCTTCGTCGAAGCGGCACGCAATCTCATGGTTGTCCCAGAGACGCTGGGCGATGCGCGACAATCGCAGTCGGACGATTTCCACCAGGCTGGCATCAGCCGGTGGATAGTAGGGCACCACTTGCAAGCGTCCGAGCAGTGCCGCCGGGAAGACCTACAGAAGCGGCTCGCGCGCAACCTCGACCAGCACCTCGGCTTCCGGCGCGGGTGTTCCCCCCCGGCACAAGGCATCCAGCCACTCACTGCCGATGCCTGAGGTCAAGATGATCACGCAGTTGCGGAACTCGATCAGCCTGCCCTCGTCGTCTTCCATCCAGCCCTTGTCGAAGACTTGGAAGAACACCTCATGGACGTCCGGGGAGCCGGTGGCGAACGTGGCCACCTCATTCTCCGGAGCTCCGGGCCCTGGTCAATGTCGGAAGGGGCGGGCGACCTGAAGTGGCTGTTACCTAAAGCCCCACCCAGGAGCGCGCCTGCTTCTAAAGCCGACGTTCCACCTCATTGAAATCGCAACTTCCTTCACCTCTACGCATTACTTATCGATGCATCCCGCTGTTCTGGAACCTAGCTCCGGCGCGGCCTCCAGTGATGGACTCGTGCATGGGGGAGAGTTCTGGCCTCTTACTTGCACATACTTGTATGTACAGGAATGGACGCGTACAGATACTCGCATTTCACCTGTACAGACCTGCAACGATCAGGCTGCCGAGATTCGACCGGTGCGCTGAGCGCGGTCATCGGCTTTTGATTACAAGAACAACTGGGAGAGCAATGGAATGAGCACACAACCCAAACTGCAGCGTGGCCTGAGCGCACGCCATATCCGTTTCATGGCCCTGGGCTCGGCGATCGGCACCGGACTCTTCTACGGCTCCGCCTCGGCGATTCAGATGGCCGGGCCGGCAGTGCTGCTGGCCTATATAATCGCGGGCGCGGCGGTGTACATGGTGATGCGCGCGTTAGGGGAGATGGCCGTGCACGAGCCAGTTCCCGGTTCCTTCGGCCACTACGCCAGTAGCTACATCGGGCCGCTGGCAGGCTTCATCACCGGCTGGACCTATGCCTTCGAGATGATCATTGTCTGCCTGGCCGATGTGACCGCCTTCGGTATCTACATGGGCTTCTGGTTCCCCGAGGTTCCGCGCTGGATCTGGGTGCTGTCCATCGTGTTCTTCATCGGCGCGCTCAACCTCTGCAACGTCAAGGTATTCGGTGAGCTGGAGTTCTGGCTGTCGCTGATCAAGGTCAGTGCCATCGTTGCAATGATCCTCGCTGGCTTCGGCATCATGCTCTTCGGCTTCGGTATGAGCGGGGGTGGCTCCGGTGCGGCTAGCGGCATCGAGAACCTCTGGGTTCATGGTGGATTCATGCCCAACGGCATCAGCGGGCTGGTCGCTTCCTTCGCGGTGGTGGTGTTCGCGTTCGGCGGCATCGAAATCATCGGCATCACCGCAGGAGAGGCCAAGGACCCGCAGCGCGTGCTGCCCAAGGCGATCAATGCGGTGCCCATGCGTATCCTGCTGTTCTACGTGCTGACTTTGTTCGTCCTTATGGCGATATTCCCCTGGCAGCAGATCGGCACCCAGGGCAGCCCCTTTGTACAGATATTCGATAGCCTGGGGGTCAGCTCGGCTGCTGCCATTCTCAACGTGGTGGTGATTTCCGCAGCCATCTCCGCGATCAACAGCGACGTCTTCGGTGCCGGTCGCATGCTCTTCGGCATGGCCCAGCAGCGCCAGGCGCCGGCTTGCTTCGGCCAGGTATCGCGCCACGGTGTGCCTTGGATGACCGTGGTGGTGATGGCCGCCGCTTTGCTTCTGGGCGTGCTGCTGAACTACCTGATCCCGGAAAATATTTTCCTACTGATCGCCTCCATCGCCACCTTCGCCACGGTCTGGGTCTGGCTGATGATCCTGCTCGCCCAGATCGGTATGCGCCGCCGCATAGGCCGCGCGGAAGCCGCAGCACTCAAGTTCCCCGTCCCACTCTGGCCCGTCGCTCCGGCCGCGGCCGTCGGCTTCATGCTGTTTATCATCGGCGTACTCGGCTACTTCCCGAAGACCCAGCCGGCACTTTGGGTTGGCATGGTCTGGATTGCCCTGCTAGTAGCTTCTTACTGGCGGTGGGTACGTCCAGCCAGCGGCCGAGGACACTCGTTGTCGCCGCAGGGCGACTGAGGTCGCAACTTCATGGTCGTGGTTCCTGGAGTACTTCACAGGCGCCGTGAAGCTCGTTACGCCGGACGAGCAGAAGCTCGATGTCGCGATTCACGCTCGGCCAGATTCTGTGCGCCTGGTTGTACTCCAGATCCCTTCGAAAGATCGTTTCGCAGACTTGAACAACTTGAGAGGCTGTTGCGGCCGCCGCGACGATGCATTCGCCGGTCGAACACTTCAGGCTCAGAAGTACTTCAGCCAGGCAATGTCACGGCGACGCGCCTTGAGCCGGGCGAACCAGCGAACGGGCAGGTAGAGCGCGACGACCAACAGCAGCGAGCACAGCCACACCGGCAGCACTGAGTCGAAGCCGAAATACTGCCCGTGGTTCGGCCCCCATATCGCCATGCTGGACAGGTACAGCAGCTTCAACACATACAGGTGCAGCAGGTAGAAGAACATCGGTGCCGCGCCGAACACCGCCAGCAGGCGTGCCAGGTTGACCTGCCCGCGACGCTCGAAAAACACCAGCAGCAAGAGTCCGATGCCCAGTGTCAGGGCGAGGAACAGCAGCGACGGTGGGTATTTGGTGATGTTCAAGAAGCTCATCAGCGTCTGCAGTGCCGTCTCGCCGCTGGTCCAGGGCTTGTCGCCGTAGCTATTGCACAGCCGCAGTACCACGAAAGTGCCCAGCGCGGCGGCGGCGCATAGCAGCAGGTTGCGCCGACGCTGCGCGGAGTCCGTGGTACGACCGAACCAGGGCCCTGCGGCATAGCCCAGAGCGATCACACCGATCCACGGCAGCAACGGGTAGGAAGTGCGCAGACGCAGCCAATCACCGACCTCGATCCAACCGCGGTCATGCAGTATCGACCAGGGGATATACGCCCAGTCGCCCGGTATGACGTGCACACCATCAAGCAGGTTGTGCCCCGCCACCAGCAACAGCCCGAGGGCGGCCAGCACAGCGCGTGGCAGCCAGACCAGTATCGAGAGCGCCAGCATGCTCAGACCGATGGCCCAGATCACTTGCAGATAGATGACGCTGGGCGGCAACTGGAAGGTCCAGGCGAAGTTCACCAGGGTGATTTCCAGCGCCACCAGAAACAGGCCTCGCTTGAACAGAAAGCGTGAAACTGCTGTCCGGCCCTCGTGCTTTTCCCCATAGAGGAATGCCGACAGGCCGGTGAGGAAGACAAAGATCGGTGCGCACAGGTGCGCCAGGGTGCGGCTGAAAAACAGCGCGGGTTCGGTCTGGCTCACGTCCATCGGGTCGCTCACCTGCATGTGCAGGTAGAACGTCTCGCGGACGTGGTCGAGAAGCATGAAGAGGATCACCAGCCCACGAAGGGCATCGATGGAGTGGAGCCGGGAGGAAGGTATCGCTGTCATCTGAATCAACTGCCACAAGATTTATGTAATATTATTACGTACTATATCTCCCGACCACCAGTGTCATGGGCATACAAACGAGCCCGGGGCGGCGGTCGCCATCTCCAGAAAGATTGCTTCAGTCAGCACCCCATGAAACCAGGCCAATCACTTCATCCCCCGATGTTCGACGTGGGCCGGCGCGTAACTACTGCACCAGCCGGCCTCGACGGCTCCGCTTAGGCAATCCAGTCCGCTCCAGCCGCTTTGCAGAATTCCCCAGATCACCCTGACAAACCTTCAAGGAAACACGATGAAGTACGAACTCGTTCCCCTGGCGGTATTGGCGGCGCTTGCCAGCGCGGTCAGCCAAGCTGCGCAGAGTGGCGAATCCACCATCACCCTCGGTGAGATCCATGTGGACGGTAGCGCTGGCCAATCGCTGCAAGCAGGCGGCAGCAGCGTGCTGACCTCGGTCGATGTCCTCGGCAGCGACAAGGTGGAAGACAAGAACGTGATGAACAGCTGGGAGCTGCTGGGCCAGATGCCCGGCATCCAGCTCACGGAAACCCGCCAGGGCGCCGAATCCGGCAAGGCCACCTTCCGCGCCTTCAACGGCGAGGGTTACATCAACGGCATCAAGACGCTGATCGACGGCGTGCCGAGTAACGTCAACAGCGGCAACCAGCGCTTCATTGATATGGTGTTCCCGCTCGACATCGACTACATCGAGGTGGTGCGCGGCACCAACGATCCTCGCTACGGCCTGCACAACATCGGTGGCAACATCAACTTCGTGACCCGCCAGGGCGGCAACTACACGGACAGCCGGCTGACCTACGGCAGCTTCAACACCCAGGAAGTGCAACTGGCAGTGGGCCACGAGTCAGAGAACTTCGCGCAGAACTACTTCCTCGCCAAGCAGGACTCCGACGGCTATCGGGACCATGACCAGTCGAACAAATACTCCCTCAGCGGCAAATGGTTCTACACCGACGATGCCAGTCTGCTGAAACTGGGCCTGGTCACTCGCCTCTACCACCACCAGGCCGAAGAGCCGGGCTTCCTGACCCGCGAAGAACTCAAGGCCAGCCGCACCGATTCCGACCCGAAGAATGCCAACGACGGTGACGACCGCGACATGAAACAGGTGGCGGTGCACCTCGACTGGCAGATGCGCGACGACCTGAGCCTGAGCAACAAGCTCTACTACAACAGCTACGAAGACGACCGGAAGGTGACCTTCACCAGCTACCCGGTCGGCAATGCACCGCGCCAGCGCCGCCAGTGGGATGAGCAACAGACCGGTATGCTGAGCAGCATGACCTGGGCGACCCGCGACTGGCTGACCCTGGAAGGAGGCCTGAACGTCGAGCACCAGGACAACGAGTACCGCCGCTACCGCTACAACTACAGCGTACCGACCAACTTCGACACGACTCCCGCACGCGTCCAGAACGACGACGCCTACACCCTCGATAACTTCGGTGCCTACGTGCAGGCGGTGATCCAGCCGATCGAGTCGCTGAAGATCATTCCGGCCTACCGTGTCGATCGCTTCTACGGCGAGACCGAGTTGCCCGACGGCACCGAAGCCGACCTGCAGGACTACGGCTCGATCCAGCAACCCAAACTCAGCGTGGTCTACAGCCTGACGCCGAACATCAACCTCTACGCCAACTGGGGCCGAACCTTCCAGATCCTCACAGGCTCCAGCGCGCCGGCGTACATGACCGCCGGACAGGCCAGCTTCGACCCCTCGATCAACACCGGCAAGGAAGTGGGCATCAAGTTCAGCCCGGTGAATGGCACCGAAGCGCGCATCGCCGTGTGGCAGCAGGACGCCACCGACGAAGTGGCGAACATGCCCAGCACCGGCACCACCGTAGGCCTGGGCGAGACCCGTCGGCGCGGCATCGACCTGCAAATCACGTCGAACATCACTGACCAGTGGTCCGTCTGGGCCTCCCACGCCATCCAGGAAGCCAAAGTGGTCAGCGCCTACACCGCCAGCGGTGCGTCGCTGGCAGGCAAGGAGGTGTTCTCCACGCCGCGCTACATCAGCAACCTCGGCACGGACTACCAGCTCAACCACGACTGGCGCGTCGGTCTCCAGGCCCGGGCCCAGGGCGACTACTACATCGACGAGCTGAACCAGCAGGGCAAATACGGCGGATACGCGCTGCTGGACGCCAACGTAAGGTACACGCTCTCCCCCACCGCTAGCGTGGATGTCCAAGTGAAGAACCTCACCGACCGGGAGTACGAGTACGTCTGGTACGACAACTTCTTCTGGGGCGGCGATGACCAACCCATGTTCTCGCCCGCACCGGGACGAACCGCCTACCTGTCCCTCAACCTGAAGCTGTAAACGGAAGGCGCTGTCGACCCGCCCCCCCGGCCCACCGGTGTGGGCCTGCCACGCAGGTTTCCACCGGCCACCAGGGCGTAGCCATCGCTGCGTTATTGGTGGACGGGAAGGCGTGGCTGCCGCTGAATGAATGCGCGCGTTTGCTGGAGCGGGCGCCGGTCGTGCTTGGTTAGAGAGAAAGGGGGCAGGAGAATGGATCTGCCGCCGTTCTCAATAACGATCTTCGCCTGTACGGCCCCCCAAAAAAATGAGATAGCCCAGGACCGCCAGGCCGCGATCAACGCCGACCAGCGCGGGAGGCAGCCGCAACAGCGTGAAGCGGTGCGACCAGTCGATTTCACTGATGATGGTCGCCCGCCAGATGGCTTTGCCCTCCGGCGTGGGTTGGAAAGGCGCCCCGAGTAACGTTTTTGTGCAAAAAGCCTGGTTTAGTAGCAAAAATAAGCAACTGGTAGCCTTTTTGCGCACCGAGCATCGGTTAGCGTTTTCGACTAACGTACTCCATCCAGTAACGTTTTCAGGTTCCCGGTAGAGGATTTCTTCCATGCAGGTCGGCTTCAAAGCTCTGGCGGCCCGCTACGGGGTCGAACCGGCACAACCTCTACGCGTCGACTCGGTGATCGGCACGGTGCGTGCGAACCGCGACACGGGGCGCCGAGTCGCTAGCGCGAGCCGCGGCTTTAGCATTTGGCTTTGTCTACATCCATCCCATGCGGGATGGCAACGGACGGATCCATCGCTTCCTGATCAACGACACCCTCGTTCGAGACAATGCTGTCCCGAATGGCGTGATACTGCCGGTCTCTTCAACCATCACGAGTTCAACCGAATTTCGTGCCGGCTACGACAAAGCGCTCGAGGTGTTCTCGCGCCCATTCATGCGGCGCTATGCGACGTCCTATCGGTTTAGCGAACTCGTTACCTACGAGGACGGTACTCCCAGCAACTTCGTGTTCGACGACTACGACGATGCGCGCTTTGCCTGGCGCTATCCGGATCTGACCACTCACGTTCTGTACACCGCGCGAGTCGTCGAGCATACGATTCGAACGGAGATGGCCGAAGAAGCCAGAGTCCTGGTGATCTTTCAGCTCGCCAAGGCGCGGCTCAAAGAAGTCGTGGAGATGCCAGACCAGGATTCGAACCGCATCATTCGTGCCATCAAGGAGAACGGCTGGAACGTCTCCCGCAAACTCAAGAGGGAGTACCCGCGACTCGACGATGAGCGCCTGGCAGAGCGCGTCGTGGAGGCCGTTCAATCGGCATTTGAAGGCCGGGAGATGAAAGGCGGCGACGTGTGAACTCCTTCACATCCGTCGGATCCTGAGGTCGGCCACAGGCGATTACCCGTGGCTGCAATGGCCGGATTGGCTGATGGCGAACGGCCTGGCGGACGCACGACCGAAAGGCGTGCTGCGTTTCCACCGATACGACCTGGTGACCCAGGCCGAAGCCCAGGTCGACCAAGGCGGAACAACGCCAAGCTGAGCTGCGAAAGGCGCTTGGGATTCCTGTGCCCGATCAGCGCGGCTCAGCCGCCAGAATCGCCCCCGCCAGCTCCAGGTCACTGCGCGCTTGCAGCTCAGGATTCTCGCTACGAAGCCGTTGCAGCTCCGCTTCGAGGTACGGCCCGCGAATCTCGCCCTCGCTGGCGATGAAGCTGCTGGCGTCGTCTTGCACCGGGCCGACGACTTTGTCGTCGCCGCCGCTGGTCAGGTAGGTGGAGGCCGTCGTGGCGCCGGTGGAGATGAGGTTGCGCAGCAGGTCATCGTGATCATCCCGTGCCAAGACCGATGTGCAAGGAAGGGCAATGAGGACGAGGGTTGCAGCGGTGATGCGGAAACGCATGGTGACTCCTTGGTGTTTGCGTTTCCCTCAGAGTGCGGCCCGTGAAACGAGTTCCAGCCTGCGTTGACCGATCACCGTGCTTTTCACCCGCCGTCTGTCAGGTTGCGACATCCGACCTCGGAACCCTGCCGCCCACGCTGTACTAGACTGCACCACCACTGTGCACAGGAGCAGCGTTGATCAGGGCTCCGCGCACAGCGCATCCAGGATTTCCAATCACTGCATCCGGTAATTCGCTGGCCAGGAGAGCCGACCTTCCCAGGGGAGCGCGAGCCCAACCATGCCGTACAGAAAGCACTTGATTGCCACTGCCACTTGCCTTTCAGCCATCTGTATTTCCAGCACCCAGGCCAGCGAGTCGGCCATTCAGGCGCATTGCCTGGAAAAATGGAGCGGTGACGCCATGCGCGCCTACTGCCTGGAGGAACAACGTGAAGCGGCTGACGCGGTCGCCGGCTACAGCGGAGCGATTCGCAGCCGCTGCGAGTCGGAATGGCACGCCGACTTCCATATGGTCCTGTTCTGCATCAAGGAGCAGCAGTCTCCGTCCCAAGCCGCCGTTTCAGATGCGATAGCGGATTAGGCAAGCAAACGTCGTAAGAACGAGCCCTGCTCGCGAAGGGATCTCCGTTCGCGAGCAAGCTCGCTCCTACAGGAATGCCGCCAGCTACTCCAGCAATCCAGCCACTCCATACAACTCCGGGCGGCGGTCGTCATGCAGGTGGTTTTGCTGGCTGATGCGTTTGTTGCGCGCGTCGTCCAGCTTCAGGGTGGCCATCAGGATCTGTTCCCCGCCCTCCTCGGCCGGCCCGGCCAACGGGTAGCCGTCCGGGTCGACGATGACCGAGCCCTGCACCCAGTTCACCCCGCGCTCCGTTCCATGACGGTCGCAGGCGGCGATGAAGAGGCGATTGACTGCGGCATTGGCCTGCACGCGCACCACTTCGGCCGGGCGCTCGATGGGCGGGCGCGGGCCGTCCGGCCAGTTGACCGGTGCGCAGAGCAGGTCCGCGCCGGCCAGTGCGGGCAGGCGCACCCATTCGGGGAATTCCAGGTCGTAGCAGACCATCACGCCGATCCGCCCGAAGGCGGTTTCCACCACCGGCGGCGGTTCGCTGCCGGCGGTGAAGATGGCGTTCTCGGCGTCCCACAGGTGGGCCTTGCGGTAAATCGCGCGCACACCCGTGGCGTCCACCAGGGCCGCGCTGTTGGCGACCCGCTGTGCATCCAGCCGCTCGCAGAAACCGCCGACAATGACGATCTCCAGCTCGCGAGCGAGGGCCTGCCACAGGTGCAGCGTCGGCCCGTCCAGGGGCTCGGCCAGGGTCAGCGCCTCCGCCAGGTCGCGGAAGACGTACCCGCTCTGCACCAGTTCCGGCAGCACCACCACCCGGGCGCCCTGCAGCGCCGCCGCGCGGATGGCCCGCTCGGTGATGCGGCGGTTGTGGGCGAGATCGCCGACTTTCGGCGCCAGCTGGCAACAGGCTACCGGGATGTTTCTGGAGGCGTTCACTGGGTTGTACTCCCTGCTGTTTCCGTCACTGCGCCGGGTCCGCATCCGGTCGGGCGATGGCGAGAATGTCGCGCTCGCTGAGGCTGTCGATGAGGCGTCGTTCGCCTTCCAGGTCGAGCGAGCGGCTGAGGATGAAGTAGGTCAGGCCGGAGACCAGCAGCCCCACCAGCCAGGCGATATCAACGCCGTCCAGCAGGCGCGCCATGGGG
The DNA here is from genome assembly GCF_005502555.1 of Pseudomonas sp. D(2018). Lineage (NCBI taxonomy): Bacteria > Pseudomonadati > Pseudomonadota > Gammaproteobacteria > Pseudomonadales > Pseudomonadaceae > Pseudomonas > Pseudomonas sp. D(2018). Next base: position 19,890 of record NZ_SCOK01000049.1, on the reverse strand, counting down.
CCGACGAAGACTTCCTGGCCGGCGGCGGCATCGAAGATGAAGAAGAACGGGACCATGCAGGCGAAGCCCACCACATAGGCAACGATGCCCCGCAGTTGCCAGGCGCCATACATGCCCTTGGGCGTGAAGAAGTGCGGGATCGCATAACGGCCCTTGCGCACGAAGAAGTAGTCCACCAGATTCACGGCGGTCCAGGGCACCAGGAAGTAGAGCATCAGCACCAGGAAGGTGTTGAGGATGGAAATGCCGTTCCCGCGGATAGACAGCACGCAGGCCAGGACCACCAGCGTGATGACGCATATCGACAGCACCCGTGCGCGCGGCGTGGGGTCGATGCGGCGAATGGAGTCGATCCCGGTAAGCAGGGTCAGCATGGCGCTGTAGGTGTTGAGCGCGATCACCGGCAGGAAGCCCACCACCGACACCAGCACCAGCACATGGCCCAGCCCCGGCATGAGGGAAGTACCCACGCGGTCCAGCGCCACCAGCGCGTCGGACGCCTGCAGCAACTGCGCGAGCCAGGCGCCGAGGCCGATCATCCACGCGCCCGACAGGGAGGCACCGAGAAACACCGCGGCGATCAGCTTGGGCCGGCTGGTGTTCTTCGGCAGGTAGCGCGAGTAGTCGGACACATAGGGCGCGTAGGAGATGTTGTAGCTGGCGGCGATGGCGAACTGGGTGGCAAAGGCGACCCAGCTGAAACCGAGGCTGGCCGGTTCGGCCGTCTCCACCTGCCCGGCACCGAACATCAGTGCGACAGTCACCAGCGCATAGAGCGGCAAGGTCAGCATCAGCGCCCACTTGAAGGCCTTGTGCATCAGGTCGTGGCCGTAAATCGCCAGCAGCGCGCCGATGGCGATCACCACGCAAGCCACGGGGATGGCGTCCAGCCCGAAGACGTTGTTCAGGCCATCGATGATCAGCGAGACGTTCACCACGTTGAAGCCGACGAACACGAACATGGTCGCCAACAACGCCAGCACCACCCCGCGATAGCCGAACTGCGCGCGCGACTGGATCATCTGCGGCAGCCCCATCTCCGGCCCCTGGGAACCGTGGAAGGCCATGAACAGAGTGCCGAACATGATGCCCAGCGCGCCGGCCAGGGTTGTCCACAGGGCGGACAGCCCGAGGCTCGGGCCGACGAAGCCGATGGAGATCGTGAAGAAATGGAAGTTGCCGAGGAACCAGAATGGCCCCTGGCTGCTGAGCCGGGCATGGCGCTCGGACTCGGGAATGTAGTCGATCGAATGGCCTTCGATGGCCAGGCCGCCGTTGGCTTCAGCCGCCTGGGCGGGCTGGGTGGACCCTGACATGGGATGCTCCTTCGCTCTCGGTCGAGCGAACTGTTGTTCTTGTGAGGATGCGGTCAGCGGCTACGCAAGGCCCCTGCCATACATCGGCTTCATCTATGTTGGGTGAGGTAGCGTCGCCCAAACCCTGTGGCGAACGCCTCCGAACGCGCCCTATGATGGCGCGCCCGCGACCTGGCTCCTGCCCTTATCCCTGCTGGCTATCAGCCCTGCCGCTGAAGCCGCAATCTAGGCGCCCCGGCAGGCGCTTAAAATAGCGCGGGCCAACTGTTCACATAGACTGAACTCTATGTAATTAACTTTCGGAGGCTGCATGCTGGGGAACGTGTCCGAGCTGGATATCCGCTTGATCCGCATCTTTCTCGCCGTTGTCGAAGCGGGCGGTATTTCGGCTGCGCAGACCGCGCTCAACACCTCGCAACCCACCATCAGTGCCCAACTGGCCTCGCTGGAAACCCGCGTGGGATTCCGCCTGTGCCAACGCGGCCAGGCCGGTTTCGCCCTCACCGCCAAAGGCAGCCAGTTCGTCGAAGCGGCGCGCCGTCTGCTGGCTGCAGCCGAAGGCTTCCGCCTAGAGGTGCAGCACATCAACCGCACGCTCACCGGCACGCTGAATGTCGGCCTGCTCGGGCAGATCGACCCGACCGCCAACAAGAAAGTCGCCCAGGCCATCGCCCGTCTGCGCGCGCGGAACCAGGGGCTGTATTTCCAGTTCACCGAACTGTCGTCGTCCTTCCTCGAAGAAAAACTGGTGAACGGCCACCTCGACCTTGCCATCGGCTACTTCTGGCGGCGGCACGACAGCCTCGACTACTTCTCGCTGTTCTCTGAAACGCAGATTGCCTATTGCGGCTCCTCGCACCCGCTCTACGAACAGGCGGGCTCGCTCGCCAGCCAGGACGTGGCCGAGCACGAATGGGTCTGGCCCAGCCACCCGTTGCCGGAAATGCCAGCGCCTGCCGCCATCGACCGCTTGACCGCCCTCACCGACAGCATGGACGGCGCCGCTTTGCTGATTCTCTCCGGCCAGCACCTGGGCTTTCTGCCACAGCACTATGCGGCGCGGCATGTGGAACTGGAGCAACTCCGCGCGCTCGATCCGGCGCAACTGCGCTATGAGGTGCAGTTCCACGTGGCGGTGAGGCGCTCCACCCGGCAGAGCGAGTTGGTGAGCACCTTTCTGGCGGAATTGATGGACGTGTTCGAAGTAGCCTGACGCCGAACACCGCTCACAAGCCGTACTTGGCCTTCAACGCCTGCACCGCCTGCTGCTCTCGCTGAAGAAAAGCATCGAAGCGATGGATCAGCTCCGGATGCCGAATGCTCGACAGGTGATAGAAGCTGTCGCGGAGCGGCAGCAAGCCGGGTTCCACCACCAGGTCGTTCGCCCGCCCCTCACGCTTGAGGTGAAAGTGCGCCACTTGCTGCGCCATGTTGGCGGCGTCTATGTGGCCGGCCAGGACCATATGGATCAGCCCTTCCGGGTTGGGCGCCTCCTCGATAACAACCCGTCCGGCGGCGATGTCGTCCTGGAATTTCCACGGCGTGAAACCGCGAACGAAGCCAAGCCGATGGAAGTTCTCACGCGGCTGGCCCTTGCGCTCGGGCAATACCAGCATGACATCCTGGAACTGCAGCACCGGCTGTGAATAAGCGATGTGGGACGGCTTGTGCGCCGCCTCCCAGCGCGGATTGTCAGGGAAGACCAGGTCGAGCCGACCCGTCAGGTAGCCATGGGACAGGCGCCGCACCGGCAGCGCCACGTAGGTGAAGTGCAGGTTCTCCCGCGCCGCGAACAGGTCCAGCAGATCGCGGGCGTAGCCACGGTACGGGTAGTCCGGCGCTACGGCGGAGTAGATCGGGTAATAGTCCACCTGCTCCACGCCGATGAGGTATTCCGCCGGCTCAGCGGCCAGCCCGGACTGCAGCCAGAAAACAGCGAGCAACAGCGTGACGAAACGCTGTGCTCGACAACGGCATGTAACCAGCGGGATTGGCATGGAAGGGCAAGAGCCTTGCAGAAATGCCCGCCAGTTTAGGCTGGCGGGAAGTCGGCAGTCTCCCCCCTTTTCAGTCTTTCAGTGGCACTCTGCCTTTGACATGGCCGGTGCCTGCCTTGGGGTCTTCCTTGCTTACTCCTCAAGAGATTCGCGACCGCTTCAGGCGGCGCCCTCGTTTCGAAGTACCCACGACGCGACAGCCTGCGGCGCTGGGCGCACCCACAAACAGAAATGCCCGCACAGTGCGGGCATTTCTGCTTTACCGGGACGGACTTACTTGGCGTTCAGCGCCGAATAGCTCTGCATCAGGTTGGCGTAGGCCGGCAAGTGGCTCGCCAGCAGGCCGCCGAAGCCTTCGATGTCGTTGCGCCAGTCACGGTGCAGCTCGCAACCCACGGCGAACCAGTTCATCAGCTGGGCGCCCGCCTGGCTCATGCGGTTCAGGGCGGCATCGCGCACCACCGGGTTGAAGGTGCCGGAAGCGTCGGTCACCACGAACACTTCAAAACCTTCTTCGATGGCCGACAGGGTCGGGAAGGCCACGCACACGTCAGTCACCACGCCCGCGATGATCAGTTGCTTCTTGCCGGTGGCCTTGACGGCTTTGACGAAGTCTTCGTTGTCCCAGGCGTTGATCTGGCCGGGGCGCGGAATGTAGGGCGCGTCCGGGAACATCGCTTTCAGCTCCGGCACCAGCGGGCCGTTGGGGCCGCTTTCGAAGCTGGTGGTGAGGATGGTCGGCAGGCTGAAGAACTTGGCGATGTCGGCCAGGGCCAGCACATTGTTCTTGAACTCGTCGGGGGTGAAATCACGGACCAGTGACAGCAGGCCGGCCTGGTGGTCGACCAGCAGTACGGCGGCGTTGTCCTTGTCGAGGCGGTTATAGCGCGTTGTCATGGCATTTTTCCTTGCTTGGGTGGTGACGAACTGTTTTTCCGTAGGGGCGATTTCATTCTCCAAGCAGGCCGAAGGTCTGCCCTTCGAGCCCGCAGGGGGCGGTCAGAAGGCAAAGCACGAACAGCCAAAAGCGCCCCAGAACCCCTGGAAATCACTCACTGGCACATTGGACTGCCGCGCCCGCTCGTGGCTGTGGGCATGCACCGCGCAGGCGCCGACGCACTGGTGGACCTGGGCGGTCAGCGGGGCGGCAGGTTTCCAGTGACCGGGAACCTTGGCCACCGGCGACCAGTCGGGCAGCACCGGCAGTTGCGGTGGGCCGAGCTTGTCGAACTCGCCGGCGGCGTACACCACCTTGCCGTCGACCACGGTCAGCACCGACTCGATCCACTTGATGGCTTCTTCCTCGACGCTGAAGAAGTCCGCCGACAATGCCGCCAGGTCGGCCAACTGGCCCACCTTGATCTGGCCCTTCTTGCCCTGCTCGCTGGAGAACCAGGCACTGCCGTGGGTGAACAGTTGCAGCGCGGTGTCGCGGGACAGGCCCTGGGGGTAAAGCTCCAGTCCGCCCACGGTCTTGCCGCTGACCAGCCAGTAGAGCGAGGTCCAGGGGTTGTAGCTGGACACGCGGGTGGCGTCGGTGCCGGCACCCACTGGCACGCCCTCGGCCAACATGCGCTGGATCGGCGGGGTCTGCTCGGCGGCTTTGGCGCCGTAGCGGTCGACGAAGTACTCGCCCTGGAAGGCCATGCGGTCCTGGATGGCAATGCCGCCGCCCAGGGCGCGCACGCGTTCGATGTTCTGCGGGCTGATGGTTTCGGCGTGGTCGAAGAACCAGGGCAGGCCGTTGAACGGGATGTCGCGGTTGACCTTCTCGAACACGTCGAGCATGCGCGAGATGGATTCGTTGTAGGTGGCGTGCAGGCGGAACGGCCAGCGCTGTTCCACCAGGTGGCGCACCACCGGCTCCAGCTCCTGCTCCATGCTCGGCGCGAGGTCCGGGCGCGGTTCGAGGAAATCCTCGAAGTCGGCGGCGGAAAACACCAGCATCTCGCCGGCGCCGTTGTGGCGGAAGAAGTCGCTGCCGTCGCCGGGTTTGACCTGCTTGCTCCAGTTCTGGAAATCGGCCAACTCTTCCTTGGGCTTCTGGGTGAACAGGTTGTAGGCGATGCGCACGCTGAGCTGGCCCTGCTTGGCCAGTTCCTGGATCACCTGGTAGTCGTCCGGGTAGTTCTGGTAGCCGCCGCCAGCGTCGATGGCGCTGGTCAGCCCCAAGCGGTTGAGCTCACGCATGAACTGGCGGGTGGAGTTGACCTGGTACTCCAGCGGCAGCTTCGGCCCTTTGCTCAGGGTCGAGTAGAGGATCATCGCGTTGGGCCGGGCGATCAGCATGCCGGTGGGTTCGCCGCTGGCGTCGCGCTGGATCTCGCCACCGGGCGGATTGGGCGTATTGCGGTCGTAGCCGACCACCTTGAGGGCGGCACGGTTGAGCAGCGCACGGTCGTAGAGGTGCAGGACGAACACCGGCGTGTCCGGCGCCGCCTTGTTCAACTCGTCGAGCGTAGGCATGCGCTTCTCGGCGAACTGGAATTCGTTCCAGCCGCCGACCACCCGCACCCACTGCGGCGAGGGGGTGCGATCAGCCTGGTCTTTCAGCATGCGCAGGGCATCCGCCAGCGAGGGCACGCCTTCCCAGCGCAACTCCAGGTTGTAGTTGAGGCCGCCGCGGATCAGGTGCAGGTGCGAGTCGTTGAGGCCGGGGATGACGGTGCGCTTGTTCAGGTCGATGACCTGGGTCGCGTCGCCGCGCAGGGCCATGGCTTCGGCATCGCTGCCGACGGCGAGGAACTTGCCGTCCTTGATGGCCACTGCGCTGGCGGTGGGCCTTTCACGGTCGACGGTATGGAAACGGCCGTTGAACAGGATCAGGTCAGCATTCATGTCGTTCCTCGATGGGCTGGCGAAGGTCGCGCCGCCACTGCCGGTAAATGGCAGGGCAGACCACAGGGCACCGGTGGCGCCCAGCACGGAACTGGTCGCCAGGAATCGGCGACGGCTCTTGTCGGAGGGGTCTTGGCTCATGAACGGTTCCTCGGTCAGTGGGCGCCGGAGCGGTGGCACAGGTCGGACCCCGAGCATGCCGTGCCCCGGCGAAAAGCGATTGCACGTATGTGCCGTCTCGCACTGGAGCGCGGCCGTGCTAGACGGCTTCCGGTTCACCCAGCTCATGCAGCGAGCGCGACATGTGCTGGTAGATGTGATTGCGCAGCCAGCGTTCGGCCGGGTCGTTGTCATGCGCGCCACTCCAGACCATGGAGAGCTCGGCAGGGGCGATGGGAAACGGGGGATCCTCGGCACGCAGGCAAGTGCCTTCCACCAGCGCGCAGGCGGCGTAATCCGGCACGGTGGCGATCAACTCGGTGCGCGCCAGCAACGAGCGCAGGCCACTGAACTGCGGCACCGCCAGCACCACGTTGCGGCTGCGCTCCACCCGCTGCAGGTCCAGGTCAATGTTGCCGCACAGGTCTCCGGAGAAAGACACCATGGCATGGGGCCGCTCGCAGTAGTCGTCCAGGGTCAGTGGCTCCGGCCGGTCGTCGCCACGCAACACCTTGCAGGGGATGTCCCGCAGCTTGCGGCGCTTGGCGTTTGCCGGCAGGTCCTGGGTGTAGCTGACGCCCACGGAAATCTCCCCGGAGGCCAGCAGCGAGGGGATCAGCAGGTAGTTCACCCGGCGCACCACCACCTTGATGCTTGGCGCCTCTTCGCGCAGCCGCCGCAGCAGTTCGGGAAACAAGCCGAACTCGGCATCGTCGGAGAGGCCGATGCGGAACACCTCGCGACTGCTGGAAGGGTCGAACTCCCTCGCACGGCTCACCGCACCGGAAATGGCATCCAGGGCCGGACGCAGTTCCTTGAGGATGGCCTGCGCCCAGGGCGTCGACTCCATGCCGCGTCCTTGGCGGATCAGCAACGGATCGTCGAAGAGGTCGCGCAAGCGCGCCAGCGAGGCGCTCACCGCGGACTGGCCCAGGAAAAGCTTCTCAGCCACGCGCGTCACGTTCTTCTCGAACATCAGGGCTTCGAACACCACCAGCAGGTTGAGGTCGACGCGGCGCAGTTCGTTTCGGTTCATGGAGCCATCCTGGTGGAGGAATCGGTGTCGTGGTGATGGGGTGGGTCTGGCAGGAATTTCCAGGCCCGATTGAATGTAGGCCATGGCCAGCGGCACGGTAGTACCAGGTTGGCAGTCACCCCCCGTTCATCACCGGTGCGCGCACGCGGCCGCATGGGCAGGCGTGCGCCCGGCTCTCGACGAATGGCTTTATCTTGTCACTTGGAGACTGGGCGACAACCGCGCAGCGAGGCCGGGTACGGACATCGGAGTGCCCGATGCGGACACGCGGTCACTCAGTTGAACTGCAGGCGGTACTGCAAGGGGGTCAGCCCCAGCCGCTCGACGAAGCGCTGGCGCATCAGTCGCACGCTGCCAAAGCCGCTGCGGAAGGCAATAGTCTTCAGTGGCAGGTCACTGGACTCGAGCAGGCTCCGGGCCTGGTCGATACGAGCGTTCTGCAGGAATTCCATGGGCGTCATCTGCACTTCGCGGGCGAACAGACGGGCGAAGTGGCGCGGACTCATGGCGGCGATCTCAGCCATCCGCGCGATGCTGAAGGACTCGTCAAGGTGCTCCAGCACGTAGTTCTGCACCCGACTGATGGGCGTCTCATGGGTGGTGATGTTGGCCACCAACGGGCTGAACTGAGCCTGCCCACCCTGCCGGCTCATGACCACCAGCAACACCTTGGCGACGTCCAGGGCGACCTTGCGACCATGGTCCAGGGCCACCATGGACAGCGCCAGGTCGATGCCGGCGGTGACACCACCCGAGGTCACCAGGCGGCGGTCCTCGAGGAAGATCTGGTCGGTCTCCACACGCGCCTTGGGGAAGGCCTTGATCAGGCGCTCCGTGTAATGCCAGTGGGTGGTCACCCGATGGCCGTCCAGCAAGCCGGCATGGCCGAGGATAAAGGTGCCGGTGCAGATGGAGCCATAACGCCCGGCCCGCTCGCTCGCGCCGCGCAGCCAGGTCAGCAGCTCGGGATGCTGGTGGTTGTAGGCGCCGGGGCCACCGGGTACCAGCAGCAGGTCATAGCTGCCGGTGGCCTGTTCGAGGGTGAACTCCGCCTGCATCAGCGCGCCGTTGGACGCACGCAGGGGGCCGGACTCGGTGCCGATTATGGTGATGCGGTAGTGCTTGTCCGGTGCCAGATAGCGGTTGGCGATCGAGAAGACTTCCAGGGGGCCGGCGATGTCCAGGAGCAGGAAGTCCGGATACAACACCATCGCTATAGTTTTCATGGACTTAGGCATACCAATGCGGGACCGAGAGGAGCATGGGGGAAGACGTGGTGAGACGCAATTGCGAGTTCACCGCACTGAACCTGATCGATATTCTTCCGCTTGGCGCCTGGCCGACCCCAGCCCGACAGCCGGATGAGGAGTGCGCAACCAATGCCCGCCTCCGCTGTCCATAATGGTGCGCTCCGTCAGCGCCTCCGGGAGGCCCCTTGTTCGCTGTATCCGCTCGTACATTGCTTCGCCAGACCATTCTCGCCCTGTCCTTCATTTCCACCGCTGCCCTCGCCTGCCCCGCCGGGCAATCGCAGGTGTGCGTGGTGACCTGCTTCTGTGCACCAGGTGCCCCGGGCGATATGGCGCCGCTGCTGGAAAGCGTCAACCAGGTGGCCGCCACCAGCCTGCAGCAGTGGATCGTGCAATCTCGAAGCAACATGCTTGCCACCCAGTTGCAGCCGATTCCGCTGCATATCCGTGCGCAGCTGGAGCCCTACTACGACCTGCGGGTGCTGGACACGGCGCGCTACAAGGTGGGCGTCGACGCCGAGATGAATGCCGCCAACACCCTGATGCAGAACCCCGACGTGGAAGCGGTGACCCTGGTGGACGTGATCGTCTTCCGCAACGAGGACGATGCGCAGAACAACATCGCGCTGTGGGCCCACGAACTCCACCACGTGAAGCAGTACCTGGACTGGGGCGTGGCAGATTTCGCCCGCCGCTACACCCGCGACTTCAACGCAGTGGAAGCGCCGGCCTACAAGATCCAGGGCGAAGTGGCGCGGGCGCTCAAACCGACAGTGGCGAGTAGCGGCAAGGCACTCTGAGCCAGGTTGCTGGTGGCGTCGGCGAGGATGACGATGGTGGGCTGAAGCCCACCCTGCGTAACCGGTCGATTGCCCCTGTAGGGTGGGCTTCAGCCCACGCAGTAGCGCGGCCACGAAGGCGTCACCCATGCCGAAATATCATCGAGGCATGACGAAAAATGAGTTGTCCGACAATCCCCTCTAGCCCCATTTTGTCGCTCTAGATTGGGCCCTTGCGCCCCGTAGAAACCCTTGAACAAGAACAAGAGGGGATGTAGATGCGTGCAGAATCGGGCCTGTTCAAGGGCCTCAATCCCACGGTGACGCTCGGCTCGATGCTGATTGTGATCGCCTTCGTCGTGAGCTGCGTGCTGCAGGCCGAGCAGGCAGGGGACGTGTTCAAGGCCACTTCCAGCTTCGTCCTGCAGCAGTTCAAGTGGTTCTACCTGGCCCTGGTCACGGGTGTGCTGGGGCTGCTGATCTACCTGGCCATGAGCCGCTTCGGGCACATCAAGCTCGGACGTGACGAGGACGAACCCGAGTTCAGCTTCGGTTCCTGGATTGCCATGCTATTCAGCGGCGGCATGGGCATCGGGCTGATCTTCTGGTCAGTGGCCGAACCCATGTCCCACTACGCCGGCAACCCCTTCGCCCAAGGGCTGAGCGACGAAGCCGCCACGACCGCCATGCGCATCACCCTGTTCCATTGGGGTCTGCATCCGTGGGCGATCTTCACCATCGTCGGCCTGGCGCTGGCCTACTTTGCGTATCGCAAGGGCCTGCCGCTGACCATGCGCTCGATCCTCTACCCGCTGATCGGCGAGCGCATCCACGGGCCGCTTGGCCATGCCGTGGATATCACCGCCGCCGTGATCACTGCCTTTGGCGTATCCCTTTCCCTGGGCATGGGGGTGGTGCAGATGAACACCGGCCTCGCCCAGGTGTTCAATCTACCGATCAACCTCAATGTGCAAGTGGGCCTGGTGATCGCCATCAGCCTGGTCACGACCCTTTCCGTGATGGCCGGCGTGTCCCGCGGCATGAAGATTCTCTCGGAGTGGAACATGATCCTCTCCGTCGTCCTGGTAGCCGCCGTGCTCTGCCTGGGGCCGACCCGTTACATCCTCAACCTCATGCTGGAAAGCACCGGCGACTACGCCCAGAACATCATGCACCTGAGCTTCTGGAGCGACGCGCAGAAGGACGACGGCTGGCAGAACCTGTGGACCGCGTTCTACTGGTCCTGGTGGCTGACCTGGGGCCCCTTCGTCGGCCTGTTCATCGCGCGGATATCCAAGGGCCGTACCGCTCGCGAGCTGATCGTCGGTGCGCTGCTGGTGCCGACCCTGGTCACCATCGTCTGGATGTCGGTGTTCGGCGGATCGGCACTCAAGGCCGAACAGGAAGACCGCCTCCAGCACGAGCAGCGCGTGGCCGCTGGCGAGCTGTCCGGCCCTCAGGCCGAGTTCAAGGGCGGCACCGTGCTGCAAGCCACCCAGCAGGAAACCACCTCGGCCATGTTCGTGCTGATGGACCGGATCGACACGGGGCTGCTGGGCAAGGCGCTGAGCATCCTGATCTGCATCCTGCTGGCGACCTACTTCATCACCTCGGCGGACTCCGGCACCCAGGTGCTCTGCACGCTCAACTCCAACGGCAGCGTCGACCCACCCAAGAGCATCCGCCTGGTCTGGTGCGTGCTCCAGGCCGGCATCGCCATTGCCCTGCTGCTGGCTGGCGGGCTGACGGCGATCCAGATGGCCAGCATCGCCGCGGGGCTGCCCATCGCGCTGTTCGTCCTGCTGCTCAGCTACACGCTGATGCGCTGCCTACGCGAAGAGCCGCTGGGCGCCCTGCCCGGCCATCCGGGCGGACGTCGCCTCCCCGGCCAGGCGCCCCACCTGGTGGACGCCCTCGCCAGCGGCCAGGCCCAGCGCAACACCGACCCAGCGGGCGCCCTCACTGCGCGTAAGCAGGTCTGACCAGCCGCAATGCGAAACCCATCGCCTACCAACAGCATGGGTTTCGCTGCGCTCTACCACATCCTACGATTGCCCCAGGTCACAGGCTCTCCGTCAGCCACTGGCGGAACTGCCGCACGCTCTGCCTCGGACTGCCCGGACCGGCGCGTTCCAGCAGGCAGAAACTCCCCTCGGTCTTCAGCGCGAGGCTGTTCGGTCGCACCAGGGCGCCGGTCAGCAGGTGGTCATCCACCAACTGATGCCAGCCCAGCGCGACCCCTTGTCCAGAGAGGGCCGACTGGATCAGCAGGCTGTAGCTGTTGATATTGATCCGCTGGCGCGGCATCAGCGGACCAAGGCCGAGTCGATCAAGCCATTCCGGCCAGCCGATCCAGTCACGCTGGGTGGCCTCCAGCCAGAGCCAAGTGCAATCGGCCAAACCGTCCACCGTCGTCAATTGCGGGTGGCGCGCCAGGTAGGCCGGGCTGCATACGGGGAAGACTTCTTCGGCGAACAGCGGCGTGCTTCGCATGTCCTTGGGCGGTTTGCTGCAGTAGTAGAGCGCGAGATCGCACTCCAGGCGGGAAAAGTCCCTGACCTGATCGTCAGCGACGATGCGCAGGTCGATGTCTTCGAAACGGCTCTTGAATTGCGGTACGCGCGGCAGCAGCCAGTGCGCCGCCAGCGCCGTGCTGGTGACCACCGTCACTTGCTGGTCACCACGCCAATGACGGATTTCGTCCGTGGAACGGGCCACGTGCAGCAGGCTGTCGCGCACGGTTTCGTAGTAGCGGCTGCCCGTGGGCGTGAGGTGAATGGTACGCGTGCCACGCTCGAACAGCGGCTTGCCCAGGTACTCCTCCAGGTGACGTACCTGGCGGCTGATGGCGCCCTGGGTGACATTCAGTTCGCTCGCGGCGTGCGTGAAGCTCAAGTGCCTGGCGGCAGCCTCGAAGGCGACCAGGCTGTTCAAGGGAGGCAGAGGATGGATCTTCATGATTCAGGCCAGCGGCGATGGATGCTCTCATCGATGGCGCGATCTTAAGGCCCCGCTCCCCTGTCGTCGCCGAGGCTGGCGGGGATAGCTATCCCGGTGTCGCAGACGGCTTGGTCAAGTACTGGCCAGTCGCCCTCAAGGCCGCACGCATCTCGCGGTTTTCCCGACGCAACGCCTCATTGGCGGCTTGCAGCCCCTCCAGGCGCCGACGCATGTCCGCCAGCGCCTCCTGCCCGTAGCGCACTCGCAGTTCCTGCCAGAACAGGGCCAGCATCAGCAGCACAATCAGCAGGATCGCACCGCTGAGCAAGGCCCAGGCCAGTTCCATTGCGTTCATCCCTGTCTCCAGAATGGGCGGTCTTGCCCGATGACGCGAAGATATGTAGCGTCACAAGACAGGTCTAGAATGTGGATGTGTACAGGTAAACTTTTGGCACGGATGGAGGCACGCCATGAAACGCAAGCAGTCGATCGAACACGTGCGCTGGGACCTGGCCCTGCGCTACCGCCTGATCGAGACCGTTGTCTGGTGGGAGGGGCGCCTGACCACCAACCACCTGATGCAGAGCTTCGGCATCAGCCGCCAACAGGCGTCCAAGGACATCAACACCTACATCGGTGAACATGCGCCCAAAAACCTGACATATGACAAGCACCTGAAAGGCTATGTCCCCAGCAAGCAGTTCCGTCCGCTGTTCATCGACGACAGCGCCGATGCCTACCTCCACCTGCTCAACCACAACCACGAGCGCGCGCCCCATATCGAGGGCCTGGCCCTGGCCTACGCCCACACCGAAGTGCTCAAGGTGCCAGACCGCTCGGTACGCCCCGAAGTGTTGCGGCCGCTGCTCAAGGCCTGTCGGGAAGGGCTGCGGCTGGAAACCGAGTACGTCTCCCTGGCCAACCCCGCCCCGGAAATCCGCCTGATCGCCCCGCACACCCTGGTCTACACCGGCATGCGCTGGCATGTACGCGCCTACTGCGAGAAGAACCGCGCCTACCGCGACTTCGTCCTCAGCCGCCTGCGTGGCGTGCCGGAGCTGCTGGACGCCTCGGAACACAGCCGCGAGCAGGACGAGGGCTGGAATACCCAGGTGCAGGTGATCATCGAGCCGGACCCGCGCTTGAAACCGTCGCAGAAGACGCTGATCGAAGTCGACTACGGCATGCAGGACGGCCGCCTGGTGCTGGATACCCGTGGCGCCCTGGTGCAATACGTACTGCAGCGCTACCAGATCGACCCGAACAAGCTGCAGGCCAAGGCTGTGGCCCAACAGATAGTCGCCGCCAACCTGGAAGAGCTGGAGCGCTGGCTGTACAGCTGAGCGCCCTCACACCACGTCATTGTGGGGGCGAATTCATTGGCTATGTCCGCGTTAGCTGTTGCTTGGCGGCAACCGGTGAGCGCGAGTGCCTGTAGGACGCCGAGTTCCTGCTGGCGAGAATGTCCGCATTCGCTAGCAAGCTAGCGCCTGAAAGGGACTCCAGGACCTTCGCCACTGCCTGGCGAATGATTTGCCTATCCAGATGGCATAATCTCAACCGGCTCATAACAGGTACGCATGAATGACCGCTGAAAGCTACGACCAACTTGCGATCTTCTCGGCCGTGGCGCAGGAGCGCAGCTTCACCCGTGCCGCAGCCAAACTTGGCATGTCGCAGCCTGCCTTGAGCCGGGCCATGCGTCAGTTGGAGGAGCGACTGGGCGTCAGGTTGCTTTCGCGCACCACTCGAAGCGTGTCTCCCACGGAAGCCGGCGAACACCTGCTGCGGGTGGTCGCTCCCAGGTTCGAAGAAATCAACAACGAGTTGGCATTTCTCAGCGAGTTCCGCGACAAGCCGGCAGGCACGCTGCGTATCACTGCCGGCGAGCATTCCGCGATCACCATCCTGCACCCCGTACTCGCGAAGCTGCTGCCCGAGAATCCCGATCTCAACATCGAGATCATCGTCGACTACGGTCTGACCGACATCGTTGCGCAAGGCTACGACGCCGGTGTCCGGTTGGGTGAGCAGGTCGCCAAGGACATGATTGCGGTGCGCATCGGGCCCGACATGCGGATGGCCGTTGTCGGCTCACCGGAGTATTTCGCCAGGCATTCGAAGCCCAGAATCCCGCGCGACCTCATGCAGCACAACTGCATCAACATCCGTATGCCAACCTACGGCGGCATCTACCCCTGGGAGTTCGAAAAGAAGGGGCAAGAGCTGAAGGTGCGTGTCGAGGGCCAACTGGTGTTCAACAACATCGCCATGCGCCTGGAGGCCGTCCTCCAGGGGCTGGGGCTGGCCTACATGCCCGAAGACCTGGTACAGGCGCATGTCGCCGAGGGGCGGTTGATCCGCGTGCTCGCGGACTGGTGCGAACCGTTCACGGGATACCACCTCTACTATCCGAGCAGGCGTCAGGCCTCACCTGCCTTCTCCTTGTTCCGCGACGCCCTGCGCTACTTGGGCTGAGCCCAGAGTCACGGCCGCCCAGCGGCTTCAGCCAGCTGCGTGTCCAACGCCTCGCGGGCGCGCCTGGCTGCATCGGCATCGCCGTTGTCGGCTAGCGCCTGGATCAGTTGACGCAACTGCGAAACGGTCAGGCCCACCCTCATGCTGGCGGCCATGTGCGAACGCAGTTGCGGCTCCACACCGGGTGTAGCGGCCAGCGCTCCGACCGTGGCCAGCTCACGGCTTTGCCAGTCCAGGTTGTCGCGCTCGAAGATGTCGCCGAACAAATGCGCCTGCAGGTACTGATTGATGACGGGGGCGAAGTCGAACAGCGGGCCTTGCACAGGTGCGCCCGCAATACGGGTCTGATTGGCCTTGCCCGCCGCGAGCAGTTCGTCGCCGGTGGGAATGACGCGACTGGGCTCGCGTCCCGGCGCATCCTGGATGCCGCGCTGCTTGCGCGCCTCCGCCACCCTCATCAGCTCACCGAGCGCGTTGAGACTGCGCGGAAAGCCGGCATAGGCGTATAGCTGCACGAGGATTTCCTTCGCCTCACTGATGGTCAGGCCCGCATCCAGCCCCTGGTTCAAACTGGCATTGAGTTTGGGCATGTCGCTCGTGGCCATTGCGGCTGCGATCAACGGGATGGCCTGCTGCTTGGCGGACAGCGTCTCGGACGCGGATTGTTCGGTGATCATGGTTTGCGGCTCCAGGGTGCCCTGGGCAGCGTGGCTCGACGTAGCCGCCAGCCCCAGGCTCAGCGCGAATGCCGCTGCCAGCGTTCCGGGCTTGCAGTGTCTAGCGTGCGTTGTATTGGTCATCGGTCACTTTCTCCAGCCATTCCACGTTCTTGCCATCCATCGAACCCGTCACGGCCAGGTGAGTCATTGCAGTGGTCGGCGCGGCACCGTGCCAATGCTTGACGCCCGGAGGGCATAGGATCACGTCGCCCGGGTGGATCTGCTGCACGGGTTTGCCCCATTCCTGCGTCAGGCCGACGCCGGAAACCACCACAAGACGCTGTCCTGCGGGATGGGTGTGCCAGGCCGAGCGCGCACCGGGCTCAAAGGTCACGTAGGCACCGGACGCATTGATCTCGTCGCTGGCGGGAAACAAGGGATCGACGCGCACCCGCCCGGTGAAGTTATCCACCGGCCCGGCTACGGAAGCCTGAGTGCCTGCGCGGCTGATCTGCTGGCTGCCTACAGACTCTTTGGCCTCGCTGGCCGCGTTGGCGAAAGGAATCGCAGCGCATACCGCGATCCCGAGCAAAGTCTTGTTCATGGTGACGCATCCTTTGTTTAGAGAGTCCTGGCGTAGAACGCCGACAGCTTGCCCATTGCGGCGTCGACATACTTCGGAACCCAGTAGGTTTCGATGTGCGTGGCGCCATCGATCATGAACAGCTCCTTGTCCTTGGTTCCGCTGGCCTTGGCGAACGCCTCTTCACTCATGTACAGGCTGTCGGCTTTGCTGCCCGCGATCATCAACAACGGTTTGTCGATCAGTTCGATCTGGTTGCTAGCGTCGAAACGCATCAGGTCCAGCAAGCTGCTCATGGTGTACTTGAAGGTCGAGTTGGGGTGCGCGTGCGTCTTCCAGTAGTACTCGTAACCCTGCCGATACAGATCAAATGGCAGTTTGGCGATCTGCTCATCGGTCAGATTGGCGTCGCCGGCATAGAGCACCTCGCCACCAGCCGCTTCCTGGGCGCGGGCAGCTGAAGCCCGCGTCAGGCGTTCCTGAATGGTGTCCAGTTGCGAATCCACGTAGCCATTACGACGAACCCGTCCGGAGTTGAACATGCTCAACGTCGCAATCGAGCGGAATCGCTTGTCGGTTTGCGCCGCCGCCAATGAATAGCCGCCACCGCCGCAGATACCGAGCAGGCCCAGGCGTTGCTGATCGACGCCAGCGTACTGGCTGATGAAATCCGCCATCCCGTGGATGTCCTCGATGCGGTGCGCGGGTTTGTCCACATTGCGCGGCTGACCGCCACTCGCCCCCTGATAGGCCGCATCAGCAGTGATCGTAATGTAGCCCTGATCCGCCAATCGCTGGGCATACAGACCTGCGACCTGCTCTTTAACCCCACCATTGGGATGCGCCACCACGACTGCTGGATATTGCTTCGCCGGATCGTAGTTCGCGGGGGTGTAGACGTTGGCTGAAATATCCAGGCCATTGAGTGTGTACGTGACCGGGTGGATGTTGATCTTGCCCGGCTCGTTCTTCGCAATCGCACCGTCGTAAACCAGGGTGAATGGGTTCTGCTTGTAATCCCCAGCGCCGGCCTCGGCCGACAACATCCCGACCATGGCGGCCATGAGGGTCGCCTTTATCGTTCGCTTCATCTGAAAACTCCTGCCAATTTCTGACGCTAAAAGGCACGGCGGCCATCGCCGTGCGCGTGGTCAATCCAGGTCTTTTTCTGCGAGAAACTTCGAAACCAGATCCGCGATTTCGACGTTGTTGATGTCCGAGAACGGAAAATGGGAGTTGCCCTTGATCCCGATCTCCGGCAAGTGAATGAGCGTTACGTCGCCGCCATGACGATTCACCGTATCCCGCCACAGGCGCGCCATCTCGAGCCGGGCACGCCAGCTGTCCTGAGCAGGCAAACGAACCGGTTTGGCGGGGATGTTGTCGCCATAGAAAATGACGATGGGGATGCGAGTCAGCGCTGCGAACTGCGCCTTGGATACGACATGGGCCGAGAGCGTGTCGAACGCGCTGGGAATCGGCGCGGGCACTTCCCCTTCTGGAAACACGAAGCTGCTGCCCGGCTCGAACGCCACAATCGCCCGCACGTTGCGGTTCTTGATCGCAGTCAGCCAACCGGGCCCGCCACCCTGCGAATGGGTGAACAAGATGGCGGGGCCAGTCTTCTCCAGCAGTGCGGATACGCCATCGGATACAACCTCGATGTCGTAAGGGCCGGTGTTGGGCGTCATCGAACGGAAGAACTGCTCCAGCGCCTCCTGTCCTCGCGGAAACTGGCTGCCCTCGAAGGTCTCGGGCCACAGGCCGATGCGGAACTGGTTGAACCACATCTGCTCATCCGCGACCGGCTTGATCGCTGTTTCAACCAGGCTCCGTCCCGCATCGCCCCGGCGCGGCTGGTCGATCAGATAGGTGGAGAAGCCGCGACGCAGGAAGATGTTCTGGAACCCTTCACGTCCATCGGCCGTCGTCTCCCAGGACTTCGCGGATTGCCCTGCGCCGTGCCACATGACGATCGGCAGCGGGCGAGCGTCGACCGGCACCTGATAGAACGCGTACACATGGTCACCGTGGTAGCTCTGGCCATCGGGCTTCGTAGGCTTGTAGGGGTCGAAGCTACCTGGCTGGGTGATCAGCCCACCGCCGGCAATCAGGCTTCCCTGGTCCTTGATGACCAGCGGACTGCGATCACCCGCGCTGACAACCGCAGAGGTGCATAGCGCGATACACAGGGTGCCTGCCTTAATCGCAGGCATGCACTTATGAATGATGTGCGGGGTCATGGGTTGCGCTCGGTTTGAAATAACAGAGCACCAAGCTACCCCTCGCGCATTGATTAATGAATAGCACCAGTCGAATAGTACTGATACCAGAAACACATAGATAAACCGTGTGAACTCAGCTCCCCGAGACAAGCATCAGCGTCCACGACGAGGGGCCGGAGGTGAGCGTTGATCGGCCGGGCTCGGTATCACCCGTTCATTGCGGGCCCTCGGCCTACACACCTGCACCACACCCGCTTTCGCCGTCCTACAGAGAAATTTCCCACACACCAGTAACCTTGAGGGCCTACAAGCGCGCTCGATAGTGTTCCGGTCCGCCACGGTCAATCCCGTGGCCGGGTTTGACAGCCCGTTGTCCAGGCGCGATTGCGCCAACCGGTGCATGCGAGGAACAGCGAAGGTTCTTTGCAGGCTCTGATACGCGTGCAGTATTTGCTGCAACGCTTCATGGCAGATCGCGTGGGGAGATCCTCGTGATCTGCCGGATCCTGGACCCGGTCTGTCAACCCCGCGCGGTCTGCCGCCCTTCGATTGACAGCGAACGACGGTAGCTCCTCAACCAGTCCCAGGAGTTACACCCATGCATGAAGCATTCACCCCCATCACCCTCCACCGCTACACCCGCCCCCTGCGCGGCGTGATGATCGACGGCCAGCCCTGGACCAGCGCCTTCGACTTCGCCCGGCTCATCGGCCACAAACATCACCAGCGCCTCTACGACCAGATGGACCCCGACCAGCGCCAGACCCTGCGTTTCCTCTACGCCACCGGCAACGAAGAGAACGTCCCCGTCATCAGCCAGTCCGCCACCTACCGCACCCTTTGCCGCTACTACCGCCCCGAAAACCGCAGCCTCCGCTACTGGCTCGACCACGAGTTCTTCCCCACCCTGCGCGACGCCGAATCCCTCGCCCCCAGCCAACCCCGACGCGTAGTGATGAAATGGGACGGCCTGCGGCAAAGCCTGCTGGAATGGCAAGGAAGACTCTGGGTGCCCCTGGAAGAACTTCCCCACTTCGCATCACAACAAGCCCCGCAAAGCCCCAGCCGCCTGCCGAGCTGGTGGCGAATCTGAAAACAAAGGCGCCGCCCATTGGCGGCGCCTTTGCCTGAACTGCGAACCGGAGCTTGGTGCAGAGCGCGGCGGAGGCCGAGTCCTACGACCGCTGTATGACGCGCTTTTATCCAATCTGTGTCTGTCACCTCGTGCCCGCCCGCCCTAGATTTGGATTTTTCCGTCCAGGTGCCCGCGATGAACGACATACCCGGCAACATCGACTTTGCAGGCTTGACGGCTCGCAGGCTCGGGCCCGATGACCTTGAGATCATCTGCGTGCACCGCGAAACGATGTTCCTCGAGGCTGAAGGCGACCCCTCGAAATTGCGCCTGATGACCGAGCATTTCCGCCCCTGGCTGCAGCAACGCCTACTCGACGGCCGCTACTACGGCTTCGCGCTGATGGACGCCGAGCAGCCTGCTGCGGCGATTGGCCTGATGAGTATCGACTGGCCCCCTCACCCGTCCCATCCAGCCTCGGACCAGCGCGGCTATGTGCTGAACGTATTCGTTGAACCTGCCTACCGGCGCCGGGGCTTGGCTTCGGCCCTGATG
>NZ_SCOK01000048.1:0-42647 GCF_005502555.1 Pseudomonas sp. D(2018) | reverse complement strand
ACCACCACCTCCGCCTCCGCCATCCTTTGCATACGCGCTGGAGAAATTACCGATGTAGTCCGGAACCAGAACTGTCGAGGCCGACAAGACCCCAGCAATTGCCAGAGCCAGCAAACATTTCTTGAGCATCATGATGAACCTCCGGATGGAGTTGCGTAGTCATTTCCCTATCGAACGCAATTGATAGAAGACTCGCAGCCGCCCCGAGGAGCGGCCAACCAACCAGCTCAGCCTTTTTCTGCAACCTGAATGCTTGGCTGCGGATTCCGCGCTATGCGTGCAAGCCAGTCAGAACTTTGGTGTGGGAATTTTTCCCACACCATGAGGCTAGTACTGACAACCCGGGTGTCAACGACCGACTATCCGGATTCGTGGTTCACGTGAGACGTCGAACGCGCAAGCCGCCCCTCCCAGATTTGCTGGCGGCGCTTTGCCCCGTTTGGCGCAGGGCCGCGCGGATCAGGCCTTGGCAGCGGCCAGGTAGGCGCCCAGGCGCTGACCCATCTCCGCACCGAGCGCCTGCAGGCCGCTCATGGGGCGGACCATGACCTCGAACTCGACGATCTTCCCCTGTTCATCGAAACGGATCATGTCGATGCCCTTTAGCTCGCGCCCTCCGACCGAGGCGCTGAACTCCAGCACCACGCTGAGCCCATCGGCGGTTGCAAGCTGGCGGTGGTAGGTGAAGCCGACGAAAACCTTGAGCACGGTGTTGAGGATGGTCGAGACCACCACCGGTCCCGGATAGGGGGTATGCGCCATGGGTGAGCGGAACACCACGTTCGTTGCAAGCAGCTCGGGCAACGCGCTGAGATCCTGCTGCGCGACCATGTCGTGCCAGCGCTGCAGCGACTCGGCGGCCCGGGGGTTCAGGTTCAGTTCGGACATCGTGCATTCCTCTCGATCGTTCTTCTTGTTGGGCGCACCCGCTGCGAATCGAGGCGCCGATTGGTGTGATCGAGACGGACGATAACGAGCGGAAACTCCCGGGCTCAATGATCGAAAATGACAGTCGAATGATCCTGCCGAACAAATTGGGTGGGCAACCCTCTCAATGGGTCACTGGCGTCACCAGGAAGCTCAGTAGCTGTGCGTCGTCTTCCGGCTCGATGGCACGTACCGGGCAAGGCAGCTCGTCCAGCACGGCGCGCCAGAACGCCAGCGCCGTTTCATCCTGGCCATAGAAACGCACCAGCCAGGCACCCTGCCCGCCCGTCAGCACCTGGGTAGCCACAGCTCGCCCGACGCCCAATCGGCGGTACTTCTTGAGGATGAACAGGTCGGCCAGTTCCAGGGCGTCAAGGCCCGGCAACTCGCTGCGCTCGATCAGCAGAAACCCGGCAATGAAGCCATCGACCAGGATCAGGTTGGCGCTCCACTGCGGATCTTGCCAATAGCGCGCCAGATGCTCCTCGTGGATGTAGAAGCGACCGTCGACCTCCACGTCTTCCTGCTCCCAGTCCGACGACTCGTAGGCATAGAACTGGTACAGGTTGCGGATCAACTCGGCGTGCTCCGGGCCGGTCTGCACCAGCTCGATTGCGGCACCACTCATGGTCGGACCTCGCTGCCGTGCTGGTAACGAAAGAGGGAATTGGGAATGACAGGCATGGTTATCTCGATAGAAGGGTGCGATCACGAAGGCCCGCTCAGGGCCTGCCGTTTTCCATGGCGGTATTTATTACGAAAAGTGCTGGGCAACGCCATCGGATCTGCGTGTTGGAGCGACGACTGTTGGAAGAAATCGGGGGATTATCAGCTGAGAGCAGACATTAGTCGCTGCCTGTTCGGCCGATTGCCTTTACCCAGCATGCAGTTGCAGTGCACCTGATCAGCTTCAGGCCCACCCAGTCAGTGTCGACCTGGGTGGACCTGTTGGTGCTACTTCATGCTCCCAAGACGAAGTCAGCCTGGTTGACCGTGGCTACGTTGACGCCTACCAGCGTGATGCTGTCTGCGCCGATAGTGAGGGTGGTCTGGGCGACAGTACCGCTGATGGCAACGGAAGCGGCGAAGTTCGCCGCGCTGATGCCGAGGGCCGAGATATCCAGCACGTCCTGGCCTCCGGCCGGGTTGCTGTCGAAACCGATGATCTGGTCGTGCCCGAAGCCGGCGGAGAGCTGGAAGATATCGTTCCCCGATCCTCCATCCATCAGGTCGTTGCCGGCGCCGCCCACCAGAACGTCATTACCGGTTTCGCCTCGCAGAACATCCGCCCCATCGCCACCCTGCAACAGGTCATCGCCGCTACCACCGGATAGCGAATCGTCACCCTCGTCGCCTTCGAGTCGATCATTGCCCGTGCCACCTGTCAGCGAGTCGCTGCCCTGCCCTCCCTGCAGCAGGTCATTGCCAAGACCACCATCCAGCGAATCGTCACCCTCCAGGCCGATCAGCGTGTCATCGCCGCTGTTACCCATCAGCACGTCGCCCTCGGTTCCGCCACTGATCAGGTTGGCGAGGTTGTTGCCAATGACATAGGTGGAATCGGGCCCGGTGTAGGCCAGATTCTCCAGATTGGCCGCCATGACGTAGCTGGACCGTTGCGAATAGGCCAGGTCATCGCCGCCCCCCGCGGCTTCGACTATCACATCGCCGGACGCCTCCAGGTAATAGGTGTCGTTGCCGGCACCGCCCACCAGCCGGTCCGCGCCGGCGCCGCCGTCGAGCACATCGTCGCCAGCGCCGCCCGTGATGGTATTGGCCAGCGCATTGCCGATGCCGGTGAAGCTGCCGTTGCCGACGAAGGTCAGGTGCTCGACGTTGGCCCCGAGTGTGTAGCTGGCGAGGGTGGTATCGACCCGGTCGGTGCCGCCTGCGGTACCGGCGGCTTCCTCCACCACCTGGTCAGCGGCATCGTCGACCAGATAGACGTCGTTGCCGGCGCCACCCTGCATCAGGTCTGCGCCGGTGCCGCCATTCAGCGTGTCATTGCCGGCATCTCCCTGGAGGGTGTCGTTGCCGTCGCCTCCCTGCAACGTGTCGTTACCGACGCCGCCCTGGAGGGTATCGTCCCCTAGCTCTCCATGGAGTGCGTCATTGCCGTTGCCACCGGTGAGCAGATCGTTGCCGGCCAAGCCAAATAGCTGATCATTACCGTTGTTGCCGTGGGCGATGTCGTCTCCGGCGGTGAAGCTCAGCACATCGGCCGTGGCGCCCACCCCATTCCAGAGGTCGCCGACCACCTGGGTCGGCGCGGAATAGACCACTTCCGCACTCCCCTGGTCGTCGGTGTAGCTGACCATCACCCGCAACTCCTTGCCGACTTCCGCCTGAGTGGGCGTGAAGGTGGCGGCAACAGCGCCGAGAATGTTGACGAACGCCAGGCCGTTGAACACTTGCCACTGGTAGCTGAAGGCGGCGTTGCTGGTGCCGTTGATATCAGTGAACGCGCGGGTAGCGGTCAGCATCTGGCCTTCGGTGGGTGAGGTATCGCTGATGGAGACCGTGCCGACCGGGGCCTGATTGCCGATGAACACCTCCTGATCGAGGAAACGCAGCACCTCGATGTTACTCAGGCGATCGGTGCCATCCAGCTGGGTGCCGCGGGCGTGAACCACGCTCCAGGAGCCGTCGTCATTTCGCGTCCGGTCATAGTTCTCCGCAAGGTCGGAGAACAGCGCGACGTCGCGGTCGCTCGCGTCGTTGGTGAAGAGAATCTCGCGCACGATCTCCAACTGGCCGGGGTTCAGCTCACGGTTGAACATCCGCGTTTGCAGCTCGACCAGGCTGTTGAAGCGCAGTTCGTTGCCGCTGCCATCCACCATCGGCACACCGTTCGCGTCGAGCAGTCGCAGCTGAACGTTGAGCCAGGCATCGCCGTCGATGAAATCATCACCACCACGCCCTTCGATCAGATCGCTGCCGCCACCGCCCAGCAGGATGTTGCCGCTGTTGAACGCAATCAGGGTTTCCGCATCGACACCAACCGACGGCGTGTAATCGGGGATCACATCGCCCAGCAGGTCCCGCAGACCGTCGATGCGATCCACCCCGGCCTGGGAGAGGAAGTTGTTGTTATCCAGGAACAACTCCGGCTCGCCCGTGGGGTCATTGGTGCGGTCGTCGCCGCGCAGGGTGTCATCGAGGTTCCAGCCGGACAGCGCTTCCACTTCGCTGAAGCGGTCACGCAGCACCTCGATGGGCATGTTCGGGAAAATCGCCTGGTTGAGGTCGGAATCCGCCACCACCGGGCTGTTCAAATGGACAGCCCAGTCGAAGCCCCACATGCCGATGTTCTTCTGGATGCCGGCACTCTGGAACATGATGTCGTCGCCCGACTCGGCGTCGTAGTCGGTATCCCCGCCGCCGCCATTGAGCACGTCATGGCCGATGACCTTGCTCTCGAAGAAGATGTCGCCGTTGTCACCCGCGATGTAGTCGAAGCCGGCCCCACCTTCGACCCAGTCATCCCCTTCATTGCCGAACAGCGCGTCGATGCCATCGCCGCCATAGACGAAGTCGTTCCCACTGCCGGCCAGTACTTGCTTGCCATCCGTACCGCCGATGATGAAATCCTTGCCGGCGCCGCCGAACAGCAGGTCGATGCCATTGCCGCCGCTGATGACGTCGTTGCCGTCCTCGCCCTTGATGTTGTCGTCACCCCCGATGTCGGTGATCACATCGTCGCCGGCACCGCCATGGAGGATGTCATTGCCGTAACCGCCTTCCAGCGTGTCGTTGCCTCCGTCGCCCCACAGGGTGTCGTCGCCCGTCCCCGCCAGCAGCAACTCGTTCCCCTCACTGCCGCCCAGCACCACATGGTCATCGCCGTGGTACTTGAGCACGCCTTCCGCGCGCTCGACCATCGGCGTCAGGGCCTGGAGTATCGGGTTGCTCCAGGTGGGATCGGCGCCTATCTGCAGCGACTGGTTGATTTCCAGGATGTAGTCCACCGCCGCGAACAGATCGCCCGGCAGGTGCGAGGACCCGGCCGCGCCCAGGTCGGTGTTGGCCATCACCAGGGAGGCGAAGGAGTTGGCCTCCAGTTCGCCCAGCAAGTGCTGCCCCTGCAAGCGCGACAAGTAGTAGAAACGGTCCGCGTTCTGCAGCGTTTCCATCTGGGTTTCGAAGACGAAGTTGAAGGTAGAGCCGAGCATGCCGCCGAACAGCATCTTGCGTTCTGCCAGGCCACCGATCCAGAAGTCCACCAGGTTCAGGCCAGACTCCTGGCTGGCCCAGGTACCGCTGCTGTTGAGGAAGTCCACCCGGTCCGCAGGGGCGTTGGCGCCACCGAGCACCAGCGCTTCGGCCGCCGCACGCTTGTCAGCGAGCGTGGTAGCCGCAGTGACGCTGTCGTGGGTGCCGTAGGCCGCGATGAAGTTGATGATCGACGCGGGGTTCTTCAGGTTCAGCGCGAAGTCCACCCAGCTCACGTAAGGTTTGAGATTGGCGTCGTTGGTCATCTCGAAGAACTGCTCCCGCGCATGGTTCAGCGAGGGCACGCCGGTATCGCGGCCACGGGCAATATTGATGGCGGCCAGGTCCAGCGGCAGTCCCACCAGGTTGTTGCGCAGGGCACCAGTGATGAACTCGTCGATCTCATTGCCCACCTGCCGCGTCATGCCACGGACGATGGCGCCAGCGGCGGCATCCGCATCCCCGGAGCTGCCGAACTCAACAGGATTGAGGAAGGCCTCGATCAGGCCGATTTCGCCGCTCTGCATGTTGATATCGAGACGGTTCACCGTTTCGTTCAGCATGGAGTGGCCGAAGCGGTACACCACATGGGCGAACTCCGCGACGATGGCCGGGTCCAGTTCGACGTTGGGCTGCACCAGGAACACGTCGGTGAAGGGCTGGATCTTGCGCACGAACTCTTCGAACACCAGATGCTGGTATTGCATCTCATTGGTGAAGCGTGCGGCTTGGAACAACCGCTCGCCGTCCCAGGCCAAGGCGTCGATCTCGGCCTGATTGGCCGGCCAGGTGGCGACATCCACGCGTAGCCACTGATTTAGAAAGGTCAGGTCGCCATCCTCCAACAGCGTTGTCTTGATCTGCTCGATCAGGCGGTTGTGCTCGGAGTGGAAGACGTGGTGCACGGCGGTCAGGCCGATATTCTCGTTACCGCGGCCGTCGCCGGTGATGTAGTGGGCATCCAGCAGCTCGTTGTCGTAGGTAGTCAGGGTCGGCAAGTTGCCGGGGCCTACAGGCTGGGTGGGGTCGAAATCCGGATTGGGAACAGGAGCGCCACCCACGCCCAGGGCATCGTCGCCATCGGCCACCTTCAGGCTGCCGTCACTGTTGCGTGGAGCGGCGTCGTGGGCGATGTCATCGAGGAAGGCATGGCCCGTGCGAATCGCTT
The DNA here is from genome assembly GCF_005502555.1 of Pseudomonas sp. D(2018). Classification (NCBI taxonomy): domain Bacteria; kingdom Pseudomonadati; phylum Pseudomonadota; class Gammaproteobacteria; order Pseudomonadales; family Pseudomonadaceae; genus Pseudomonas; species Pseudomonas sp. D(2018). The sequence continues at coordinate 36,340 of NZ_SCOK01000048.1, read as the reverse complement.
CTGCGGTGCTGATTGGCGCGGCGGGATTGCCTTCTACCAGACCGCTGACAGTAACGATCTGCGCAAAGCCATTGGCACCTCGTTCGAAGCGACCGTACTCGTCCGTGGCCAACAGCGGCAGATTGGTGACGTCGGCATCGCTGAGGTCGATGCCGAGCTTCTCGCGGGCCTGCTGCTTGATGTCTGCCCAGGTGGCCAGGCCACCACCCGCACCATCGAGCATGCGGCCGGTCGCCACGGGAACCAGCAGTGGTTGGCCATTGCCATCAAGCACCGGCTGCCCGTTGGCGTCCAGTTTCGGCACCATCTCGTACTCACGCAGGAACACCTGGTGGGATGCGTGGGAGGTGTAGGTCTGGTTCTGGTCAACGAAGGGCGTGGTCTGGTTGATGTGTTCGCGCACATCGTCCTCGGTGCCGAGCACCCCATCAGGACCCGGCTGGTTGGTCGCGCGGGTGAGCACCATGAAATTGGTGTGGGAGTCAGGGTCGTAGAGCGGGTCATCCGGCTTCAAGGGGATGTAGACAGTGCCGCTGCCTCCCTTGTTGACCAGGTCCAGCCCGTGGTCGAAAAACTGGCCAAAGATAGCCATCCAGGCGTTATAGGGCGCGGAAATCCCTTCATCCGGCGCAACGTTGGGAATGAACAACAGGTCCGGTGTGTCCGGGTTGCCATCGTGGTCGAAGGCGAAGCTGCCCTCTGTAGCAGCCGCTGCCGCCACGGCGGCCGGGTTGGCAACGGACTGGTCGGAAATCAGGTTGCTGATGGTTCTCGGCGTCGAATCCACCACATAGCCGGACGTCTGTTCGTAAGACGTCTGCGTAGTGCTGTCGGGGAAACCGGGTGGAGCGCCGGGGCCGTCGATGCCGTTCTCGGCATCCCGGAATTCATGGTCCAGCATGCGGGGCATCGTCTGGTCTGCCGAGCCGTAGTTCTCGCGGCCGGGGATCAGGTTGTTCCACATGCCATTGACGGTACGCAGACCAATAGGCAGCAATGGATTGCCTACCAGGTCGTAGAGGGATTCACCAGCGGCGTGGCGTTCGGCAATGACGATCTGGTCGAGGATAAATGCCAAGTCTTGCTTGATCAGGGTGACCATTTTGCTTTCCTTGAGGCAAAGCGCCCCTCTGGGCCATTCGTCAGCGAGGGCGGATGGCCTATTGCTCAGGTATCAACGGTTTTCAGGCAGACGCGACGTCCTCGCACAGGCAGCGGACTGCGCGTTGTCTACGGTGGCGGAATGGGTGCCACTTTTTCACTCAGGCGGCGGTACCTGAGTGATTGGCAGCGAGTGGCGGACCATGGAACAAAGGATGGCCGTGTCGCCGGAACGACAACCACCTTTGCATTGCATTCGAACGGGCCAGAATCAAGACGCCTCCCTGACGCCCTCCCCGAACGGGATGAGTGGAGACTGCTTAACGACTGGGAACTGGCGTCGTGTTCACTTAAATACTCGCCCCCATAGCCGTCAAGAGATCGTCACAATCGAAAAGGCACAACTAAGAAAACCTATCTAATTGAAAATTCGATAGTTTTTTTAAATTATCTGGATTGTCGATATATAGTTCATGACACCCCAGAAAGTGGGGATTACTTCCCCCACTTTTCTTCTTCAATGCTTTAGAAGAACTATTTGACACCCCCATAACTCCCCCACAAATGGGCTATTCACCCAACCGGAAATGGGTCTGCACGCCCGTTTATCTGATGACATCGGTGTTTGTGTCGTTATATTTCCAAGTGCAGCTGCACGTGCAGGCCGCGGGACGCGCCGTCAAGCTCGCCAGGTCAATTCAAGAGGGGCTTTCAACGGATTCCGGCATGTTGCTTGCCTGGTTCCAAGCACCGATCAGCTCATCTGGATAGTACTCATGGATAAAGAAACCCTGGCCTTACTGGAAGTTCTTTTTGAACAAGCGGCGGCGGACTTTGCCGCCCATGGTTTCGCAAGAGTGAACACCCAACTTGCGAACCCAACCCGCGAGCGGATTCAGCATGCAGGGGAATTCTTGCTGGAGCGAGCAGCAGAGAAGTTTCCGAATCTTGATCCATATGTCTCATCGAGTTCGGACGGAACGATCAACCTGATCCTGGGTCGCCAGAAGACACAATGAGGTTTCTACCAGTGGATATTTCGGCGCCCCGTACCGCTATGGCGGCGAATCGCATTCACCTGAACTCGGTGGGCGGCACGCCCTCCCAGCGTTTGAACGCCCGCCGGAAGTTGGCCACATCGTTGTAGCCCAGGGAATAAGCGATCTCCTGCACGGTCAGGCGCCCGGCCTTCAGGTGCTCCACCGCCAAGGTGCGCCGGACGTCTTCGAGAATCAGTTTGAAAGTCGTGCCTTCGTCCAGCAGATGACGGTGGAGGGTGCGCGGGGTCATGTGGAACAGGCGAGCCGTCACCTCCAGGCTGGGGAAACCGTTTTGCTTTTCCAGCATGAGCCGGCGGATGCGCGCGGTGAGGGACGTCTTCTCGCGGAGCTTCATCAATTCGCGCTGGCAGATCTGCTCGGCCTCGCGGAAGGCGACCGGGTCGGCCATTCGCAGCGGGAGGTCCAGCAGGGCCGAGTCGAAGGTGAAGCCTGCCCAGGGCTGCGCGTAGGCGACCGGGCAGTTGAACATTGCACTGGCCAGGTCCGCGTAGTCCGTCGCCGGTAACGGGAAGTTGACCTGGTTGACCCGTGCGCTGCCGGGCGTAATGGCGTCGAAAACGTTCTTGATGGCCAGCATTACCGCCTCCAGCACGGTTTGCTGGATGGGGCCGAGCGGATAGCTGGGAACGAACTGGATGTGTTCCAGTTGCGCCGCCTCGTCATGTTCATGCCTGAGCGTCACGAGTGTGGTGCGCACCGCGAGGTAGCGCTCCACGAGTTGGATCGCCTGGCGCAGCGATTCACTCTGCAGGGCCGCGTAGCCCAGGATGCCGTGGGTGTTGATCCCCAGTCGCTCGCCCAACAGCAGGCCAAACGCGGGCTCGTCGGTCAGTTCCAGTGCGTGCTCGATAAGCCGGCAAAACAACGGCAAGCCTGGCTGGTAGCCCAGGTCATCCAGTTGCCGTGGTTCGACACCGCACTGGAGCAGCCAGTCGGCCGGGTCTGCGCCCATCACCCGCAGCTGTTCGGCAATCTGTCGCAGGTAGTGCACGGGGAGCAGGAAGTCGGACATGGGGGCAGCAGGTTCTCGTGATCTGGCTTAGCGCCAGAATGTCAATTAATGACCCCCTGAATGTCAATCCGGGCTCTCTCTGCCCACCTCCCCTGCGCCCTAGGATTTCAGCGTCCCGAACCTCTACGCCAATAACTAGAACAGGAGGACGCATGTTTTCTCTCTTTACCCGGCATCGCCCAACCACTGCGTTGATCAACGGGGTCAGCGTCGGGGTTTATCCGAAAGAGACGCTGCTGCAGGCCGCCCTGCGCCATGGCATCGACTTTCCCCACAGCTGCCGTGTCGGCGGATGTGCCAGCTGCAAGTGCAAGCTGGTGTCGGGCAGCGTGCGTGAACTGACCGAGACGGGCTACATCCTGTCCGATGAAGAGCTGGACGCCGGCTACATCCTCGCCTGCCAAAGCGTGCCTCGGGGGGATGTACACATCGAAGTGGATCTCGCCCGCCAGCCGAGCAGACGCCAGGTGCGCGGGAAGGTGGTGGCGCAGGACAGGCTGACCCACGACATCACCCGGCTGGTCATCCAACTGGAAGAAAGCCTGGCGTACCGCGCCGGCCAGTACGCCGACCTCAGCCTCGACAGCCTGCCGCGATTGCGCCGCAGCTTCTCCTTTGCCAGCCCCGCACAGCCGGATGCCCAGGTGAGCTTCTTCGTACGCAGGGTGCCTGGTGGGGTGTTTACCGGCGTGGTCAACGACCGCCCCCTGCTCGGCCACGGCGTGACCGTGGAAGGTCCCTTGGGCGATTTCCACCTGCGAGCGGCGGATGCTCCCCTGCTGCTGATTGCCGGCGGTAGCGGCCTGGCACCACTGCTGGCGATGCTGCAGGACGCCGTGGCCAATGGTGTTTCGCGCCCCGTCACGCTGCTGTTCGGTGCCCGCCAGGCGCGGGATCTCTATGCCTTGGAGGACATCAGTGCCATCGCCACGCAATGGCGTGGGTCATTCAGTTTCGTACCGGTGCTGTCGGAAGCTGCCGCCGATGCCGCCTGGCGAGGCGAGCGCGGTCTGGTGACGGCGCAGATACCTGCGCTGCTCCCGCCTGGCGCCCATGCCTACCTGTGCGGACCACCGGCCATGATCGACAGCGCCATCACGCTGCTGCGCGAAGCCGGTGTGCCCCGCGAACACATTCACGCCGACCGTTTCACCACCCTGCAGGACGTGTTGCCCACGTCGGCCTGACACCCTTCAAAACAACAAGAGAGACGACCATGAACGCCCTGCACTACCTCAAGTACTTCCTCTTCCATGCCATTGGCCTGCTGGCGGCCGTAGCGATTCTCGCCGGCGGCGCCTGGATCACCTTCGGCCTGGTGGCGGTGCTGGTGATCTACCTGATCGGCGACGCTGTCTGTGGCGACGACATCAGCACCCCGCGGTTCAACTATCCCGGCATCCTGACCGTGCAGCTCTGGCTGGCGCTGCCGCTACTGGCCTTCATCGTGTTCTCCGCGGTGTGGAGTGTCAGCAGCGGCGACTTGTTCAGTTTCGGCCTGGCGCTGAGCCAACTGACCGGTTACGACTTGATCGCCGCGCGGGACGCCACCTTCGTCGGCCATTACCTTTCCACCTGGATCATCACCGGCCTGATGATCGGCATGGTCGGCACCATCACCGCCCATGAGCTGACGCACCGCACCTGGGACCCGGTTTCCATGCTGGTCGGCCGCTGGCTGCTGGCCTTCAGCTTCGACACCATCTTCTCGATCGAGCACGTCTACGGTCACCACCGCTACGTGTCCACCCGCGAGGACCCGGCCACCGCGCCGCGCGGCCGCAACGTCTACTTTCACATCCTCGCCTCGACGCTCAAGGGCAACCTCAGTGCCTGGCAGATCGAGCGGAAGCGCCTGGCGCGCAAAGGCCATGCCCTGTTCGGCTGGCGCAACGCGGTAATCCGCGGCCACCTGATGAGCCTGTTGCTGGTGCTGGCCGCCTATGCCATCGGCGGTCCGGTAGCCGCGCTGTTCTTCACCGCCTGTGCCTTGTGGGGCAAGGCGCTGCTGGAGATCGTCAACTACATGGAGCACTACGGCATGGTGCGCAACCCGGCAACCCCGGTGCAGCCACGGCATTCCTGGAACACCAACAAGCGCATCAGCTCCTGGGCGATGTTCAACCTGACCCGCCACTCCCACCATCATGCCCAGGGCGAGGTGCCCTATCAGGACCTGAAACCCTTCGCGGACGCGCCGATGATGATCGGTGGCTACCTGACCACCATCATCGTCGCGATGATCCCGCCGCTCTGGCACAAGCTGATGACGCCCAAGGTGCTGGCCTGGGACCGCCACTACGCCAGTGCTGAAGAGCGCCAATTGGCCGCCGAGGCCAACGCCCGCAGCGGCATCCGCGAGCTGATGAGCCACGGCGCGGCCTGAGTTCACCCACTGGACTTGACGGCTCCCTGAAACACCACGCCGCCGACAGGAATGTCCTGCCGGCGGCGTGGTGTTCAGAGCAGGCAGGCCCGCCAGGGCCTTGCCGTTGTCGTCACTTCAGGTCATAGCGGTCCAGGTTCATCACCTTGGTCCAGGCGGCGACGAAGTCAGTCACGAACTTCTGCGGCGAGTCGCTACTGGCGTAGATCTCCGCAATCGCTCGAAGCTGGGAGTTGGAACCAAAGACCAGGTCCGCCACGGTGGCTGTCCACTTGAGATCGCCGCTGGTCCGGTCACGCCCTTCCAGCACATTCGCATCGGATGAGGAACGCTGCCACTTCGTGCTCATGTCCAGCAGGTTCACAAAGAAGTCATTGGTCAGCGCTTCAGGCCGCTTGGTGAACACTCCGTGCTGCGCCTTGCCGTAGTTGGCGCCGAGAACGCGCAAACCACCGACCAGAACAGTCATCTCGGGGGCGCTCAACTTCAGCAACTGCGCCTTGTCCACCAACATCTCGGCCGCCGAACCCTCGAATCCCTTCTTGGCGAAGTTGCGGAAGCCATCTGCGAGCGGCTCCAGCGGTGCGAAGGATTCCACATCGGTCTGGGCCTGCGAGGCATCGGTACGGCCCGGTGCGAAGGGGACGGTCACATCGATGCCGGCCTTCTTCGCGGCGGCTTCAACGCCCACACCACCAGCCAGAACGATCAGGTCGGCGAGCGAGACTTTCTTGCCGGAAGCGTTGAAGTCCTTCTGGACGCCTTCCAGCGCCGCGATGACCTTCGCCACCTCAGCCGGCTGGTTCACTTCCCAATCCTTCTGCGGTGCGAGACGCAGGCGCGCGCCGTTGGCACCGCCGCGCTTGTCGCTGCCACGGAAGGAAGCCGCCGCCGCCCAGGCCGTGCTGACCAGTTGCGAAACGGACAAACCTGTCGCGGCGATCTTTGCCTTCAACGCGGCGACATCCTGCTCATTGACCAACGGATGGTCGACGGCGGGTACCGGGTCCTGCCAGATCAGCTCTTCTTTCGGTACCAGCGGGCCGAGGTAGCGGCTGCGCGGTCCCATGTCGCGGTGGGTCAGTTTGAACCAGGCACGGGCGAAGGCGTCTTCCAGTTCCTTCGGATTGTCCTTGTAGCGCCGGGAGATCTTCTCGTAGACCGGGTCCATGCGCATGCCCATGTCGGCGGTGGTCATCATCGGCGCATGGCGCTTGTTCGGGTCATGGGCGTCCGGCACCGTGCCATCCCCGCTGGTGCCAACGGGTTTCCACTGGTGGGCGCCCGCGGGGCTCTTGGTCAGTTCCCACTCGTAGCCGAACAGGGTTTCCAGGTAGCTGTTGTCCCACTTGGTGGGCGTCGGGGTCCAAGCGCCTTCAAGGCCGCTGGTGATTGCGTCGCCACCCTTGCCGGTGCCGAACGCGTTCCGCCAGCCCAGGCCCAATTCTTCGATCGGAGCGGCTTCCGGCTCCGGTCCGACGTTGGCCGCATCACCGGCGCCGTGGCATTTGCCGAAGGTATGGCCACCGACCGTCAGGGCCACGGTCTCTTCATCATTCATGGCCATGCGGGCGAAGGTTTCACGGACATCGCTCGCCGAGGCTACCGGGTCGGGGTTGCCGTCCGGGCCTTGCGGGTTCACGTAGATCAGGCCCATCTGCACGGCGGCCAGCGGGTTTGCCAGCTCCCGCTTGCCGGAGTAGCGGCTGTTGGGCTTGTCACTGGTGGCCAGCCACTCTTGCTCGGCGCCCCAGTAAACGTCGTCCTCCGGCTCGAAGATGTCCGCACGACCGCCGCCGAAGCCGAAGGTCTTGAAGCCCATGGATTCCAACGCGACGTTGCCGGTGAGGATCAGCAGGTCGCCCCAGGACAGCTTGTTGCCGTACTTCTGCTTGATCGGCCAGAGCAGGCGGCGCGCCTTGTCCAGGTTGCCGTTGTCCGGCCAGCTGTTGAGCGGCGCGAAACGCTGGTTGCCGGTGCCCGCGCCACCACGTCCGTCGGCGATGCGATAAGTACCGGCGGCGTGCCAGGCCATACGAATGAACATTGGGCCATAGTGGCCGTAGTCAGCCGGCCACCAGTCCTGGGAATCGGTCATCAACGCGTGGAGGTCCTTGATCACCGCGTCGAGGTCGAGGGTCTTGAAGGCTTCGGCGTAATCGAATTCACCACCCAATGGGTTGGATTCGGCCGAGTGCTGATGAAGGATCTTGAGGTTCAGTTGGTTGGGCCACCACTCCGCATTGGATGGCGTGACACCTGCGATCACATTTTTGCCAGAGAACGGGCACTTTGCTTCGCTTGACATACTTATCTCCTCTTCTTGTCTTCAGCCAATCACTCTATTCAGCTTGGAATCCACCTTGCGACCCAGCCAATAGGTTTTGGAAATGGCATTGATAGTAGACAAGGATTGTGAAAACCATGCGGGCGCGCCCGTTCGCGCAGCTCGGACGAGGCTGACGCAGCAGCGATATCTCTCTGGATATCAAGGGCTTTGAGGGTGTTGCGTGTTAATTGTCGAATTGATTTAGCTGGCTGATGGACTGCTCTGGCCCTCATAGGCGGACTTAATCGCCCGACCAGGAATGCCAGGGTCTGAAGAGCTTCGGGGCGTCACCCTGTCTCAAACCTTCCATTCCTGTGTGCACTCCATCAGGAAGTCGATGAAGGCGCGCAGGCGCAATGGCACGTGTCGGCCATGGGGATACAGCAGGGTGAAGGGACGGGAGCGCCCGCCGAACTCCGGCAGGACCTCAACCAGACTGCCCTCCTCCAGCTCCTTCTCGACAATGAAGCGGTAAGTCTGGAACAGACCGGCGCCATGCCTGGCCAGGGTCACTCCGCCCAGCACATCGTCCGAACAGCAATAGTTGCCTGTGGCGAGGATCTCGCGCTCCTTGCCGTTGTCGGTGAACAACCAGGAGATACGGCGCCCGCTGCTGGGTAGCTCGTACTGGATGCAATCGTGCCCGGTAAGGTCGTCCAGGGAAGTGGGCGTGCCAGCCCTGGCCAGGTATTCCGGCGCGGCAATCACGACCAGCCGTGCGTCTTCGAGATGGCGGGCATTGAGCGTCGAATCGGGCTGAGCGCGCACACGGATCGCCAGGTCGTAACCCTCACCGACGAAGTCGATGTTCCGGTTACTCAGGTGAACATCGATCCTCACACCGGGATGACGCTCCCTGAAGCGCGGCAGCAGCGGGAGGATGCGGTGGTGGCCATAGGTCGTGGGAATGCTGATGCGCAGCTCGCCGGCCGGTTCGAGTTGCTTGCCCATCACTTCACGCTCGGCTTCCACCAGTTGGGTCAGCGCCTGCCGGCACTGCTCGAAATAGGCGCGGCCACTCTCAGTGAGGCGAATACTGCGCGTCGTCCTCATGAACAGACGTGTGCCCAGGCGCTCTTCCAGCCTGGAAATCGAACGGCTCACGGCCGCTGGCGTAACCCCGGCCGAGAGCGCCGCGGCCGTGAAGCTGCCCTCCTCTGCGGCAAGACAGAAGAGCTCGATGCTGCCCAGTTGGATGTCGTCAAAGTGGCGCTTCACGATTCATTACACCGCGTATCAACTGAAGTATCCGAGCCTACATTTATCTACACGCCAAGCACAAATACAGTTGACTCCAGACAGCCACTCCCACGGCGTTTCGCCCGGAGCGAGGCTGATGACCACCACCATCAGCAGAGGAAACTCAAGATGCCCTTCGTAAGCGTACGAATCACCCGAGACGGGGTTACCCGGGAGCAGAAGGCCCAGGTCATTGCCGAGATCACCGACACCCTGCAGCGCGTACTCGGCAAACGTCCTGACCTCACGCACATCGTCATAGAGGAAGTGGATACCGACAACTGGGGCTATGCCGGAATGACGACGACCGAGTACCGGAAGAACTCGCCGGGCTGACCTGCCAACCACCCCCATCCATTCGCCTCCAAGGCAAACCCATCCCCACTTTTGCGAGGAACCACCATGGGCAAGCAAACCGTAGTCATCACCGGCGCATCCAGCGGTATCGGCCTGGGCCTGGCCAAGGCCTTCATTGAAAATGGCTACAACGTCGTAGGTACCGCTCGCTCCGTCGAGCGCCTGCAGGAAGCCGCCGCCAGCCTGGGCAACCCGAGCAACTTCGTTGGCGTTGCCGGCGACGTGGCCGATCCGGCGACCGCCCGCAAGATTTTCGCCGCCGCTATCGAGGCCTTCGGCAGCGTCGAAGTCCTGGTCAACAACGCCGGCTTCTTTATGGCCAAGCCCTTCACCGACTACACGCCGGAAGACCTTGAGTCGCTGCTGGAGACCAACCTCAAGGGCGTGGTCTACACCTCCCAGGTGGCGGCCGCGCACATGAAACAACAGGGGGGCGGACACATCGTGAACATTTCCGCGGCAGTCGCACTTCAGCCCAACATCAACGTGCCGGCAGCCTTGCCCGTGCTGATCAAGGGCGGTATCAACCAGATGACCCGGGCCCTGGCCCTGGAACTGTCGCCGCATAACATTCAGGTGAACGCGGTCGCCCCCGGCATCATCGACACCCCGATGCACGACCCGGCCGCCCGCGACTTCCTCAACAACCTGGCGCCGTCCGGCCGTGTCGGCACCGTGCAGGAAATCGCCGACGCGGTGCTGTACCTGGCCAAGGCCGACTTCACCACCGGCGTCGTCCTCGCCGTGGACGGTGGGATGAGCACCGGCAAATGGTAATCGCCTGAAGGCATGAAAAACGGAGGCCTCGGCCTCCCTTCTTCAATTGGGCGTGGTCATGAATCATCGGTTCTACCTGTGACGATTCGAGTCAGCGGACCAGCAGCGGGGCCGGCTCTTGTAGGTTGTGGCTGAGCTCCGCGAAGCCCAACGCGCAGTCCGGCCAGAACCCCATCAATCGTCCAGGCTGGATTCCCCCGGGGGCCGCAGCCCCGCCCGTTGGGTTTCGTTCCTCTACCCAACCTACTGATGCGCTTCCAGCTCACCGAGGATGCGGTAAGCCAGCTTCACCCGTTCCTCGTTCGGGTAGTTCTTGTTGGCCAACAGCACGATGCCGAATTTCTTCTCCGGCACGAAGGCCACGTAGGCGCCGAAGCCATTGGTCGAGCCTGTCTTGTTGACCCAGACGGCCTGTTGCGGCGCCAGGGGCGGCGTGATGGCCGTGACGGCATGGCTTTCAAGGGCCATCCGGCTGGCATTGCCTTCCAGCAGCGTTTGCAGGGCCACCGGGTAGTCGTACTGCTCCCAGATCAGGGCCTGGGTCATGGCCCCCAGCCTGTAGTAACCGGTGCGGGTGGCGTCGATCGCCTGCTGCAAGGAAGCATCATCCATCGCTACCTGGCCCAGATTGGCTTCGACGAAGTGCAGCAGGTCCTTGCTGCTGGTCTTCACTCCATAAGCCTCCGCCGCCAGCATCGCCGGATTCACCCGCACCGGCGCATCGTCCTTGTTGTAACCCTGGGCGTAGCGCGGCATGGCACTCGCCGGTACGTCGATGAAGGTGCTGCGCATGCCAAGCTTCGGCAGGAGTTCGGATTCCATCGCCTTGGCATAGGGCATGCCGAGGCTCCTGGCCGCGATCACACCCAGCAGGCCAATGCTGGGGTTGGCATAGGTCCGGTAGGTGCCAGGGGCGAACCGGGGCTGCCAGGAGCTGTAATAGTCCATCAACTGCTGGTGGTTCTGGACCTCATCGGGCAGTTGCAGCGGAAATCCACCCGCCGTGTGCGTGGCCAGGTTGATCAGGGTCACCGGGTCGAGCTGGCTGCCTTTGAGTTGCGGCAGGTACTGCCCGGGACTGTCGGAGAGGGATAGTTTGCCGTTGGCTTCGGCATAGGCAGCGAGCGTTACCGTCAGCGTCTTGCTGACCGAGCCGACTTCGAAGAGGGTGTCGCGAGTGACCGCCTGCCGAGTCTCCCTGGACGCCACACCGAAGTTGTAGAAGTGCTGCTCACCATTGGCAGTGACTGCAATGGCCAGGCCCGGAATGCCGTACTGCTGCATGACCTGCCCTGCGGCTTGCTGCACGGCGGCGCCGATATCTGCCCGCTCGGCATCGGCCACGGCATGGCCAGCGAGCGAAGTGGCAAGGGCGAACAGAAGCCTCTGCACGCTGCGCTTTCCTGTTGGGCGCATCGGGACGTCCTTTGATGATGAAAGGGGCAGAAGCTAGCAAATCAGGCAGGCGCGTCCAATCCAGGCTCATCACCAGATGTCGCGCGGCCCCGATCGGCCGCGCATGTCTACCGCACGGGTTCAGCGACTGCCGCCGCCTTCCCCCATTGTTGCCTGCCGTTCCTGCAGAAGCTTCTGGATGATGGCCTCCTGCTCTGCGTAGTCCCCTTCGCCGATATGCAGGTGGCGAACCCGCCCGTTGGCGTCGATGAAGTAATGCGCCGGCCAGTACTGGTTGGTGAACGCGTTCCAGATGCGGTACTGGTTATCGATGGCCACCGGGTGCTTGACGCCCAGGCGACCGGCCGCCTCGCGCACATTGTCGATGATCCGTTCGAAGGGGTATTCGGGCGTGTGCACGCCGATCACCACCAGGCCCTGGTCGGCGTAGCGCTTGGCCCATTCATTCACATACGGCAGGCTGTTCCGGCAGTTGATGCAGTCGAAGGTCCAGAAGTCCACCAGGACCACCTTGCCGAGCAGTTGTTCGTTGCTGAGCGGCGGGCCATTGAGCCACTGGGTGGCGCCCTCAAGAGAGGGCATCGCGCCCAGATCCGGCAGTTGCTCGATGCTATCGGCATGGGCGTTGCCCACCAGGCGTTCCACCAGCGCCGGAATACCCTCGATCGCCTTGCGCTCCAGTTCGAACACCAGGCGCGAGGAACCCGCTCCTGCCAACTGGTCACTGGTGCCGCTTGCAATGCCAACGACCGCCAGCAAGGCCAGGGCGCCGGCGCCGCGACGCAGCCATTCCATCGCGCGCAACGACAGCTTCGCGCGCTGGAACGCACCGCGGCCCAGGAAGATCAACGCGCCCATCGCAACTGCACTGCCGAGGCCGTAACTGAGCAGCAGAAGGCTAGTGGAGGCACTCGGTCCATTGAGCATCGCGCCGGAGAGGATCAGGCCCAGGATGGGGCCGGCACAGGGCGCCCAGAGCAACCCGGCGGCGCAGCCCAGCAGCCAGGTCGAAAGCACCGGCGGCAGTCCGCGGGCATCAGCGTGCAAACGGTTGCCGAGCCAGACCCAGGGCCGCGACAGCCAGGCACCGACACGCGTCGAGAGCAAAGCCATCGCCGATACCGCCAGCAGGCCCAGGGCCAGGTAGCGGCCCCATTGGCTGGCCTCGATCACCCAGTTACTGGAAACCACGGCCAGGCTCGCCAGCACGGCGAAGCCCGAGGCCAGGCCGGCCAGGGTCACGAGCGGCGACCAGGCCGGGCCACCGGCGCGGGAAAGTAGCAGGGGCAATACGGGAAGGATGCAGGGGCTGAAGAGGGTCAGCACCCCGCCAAGAAAGGCAACAAGCAACATGGGCACCTCGATGGTGAATGCGCCCGGGATGATCCGGGCGAGCGAACCAGGCCGTCCCAGGCACACGGGTTCGGTTAAGGGGGGATGCGACTTGGCATCCGTGCGGTGCCCATTTCAGTGGCGGGAGGTATCGCGGATGTGTCCGACACCATCGGCGATTGCTGCGCCAGGTATCGACAGCGCCAGCGGATACAGACGGATACGCGAGGCTATTGTGCAAGCTCGGGTATCAGGGCCACGCTGGATACACTGCAATACAAAGGCCGGCGGGCAAGCGCCATCGAGCCCGATACACTAGCGCCGACACATGTGTTGTGAGGACTGCCCATGGACCATATCGATCACATCCTGGTCGTCGACGACGACCGGGAAATCCGGGAGCTGGTTGGCAACTACCTGAAGAAGAATGGCTTGCGCGTCAGCCTGGCGGCGGACGGCCGGCAGATGCGTGCCTTCCTCGAGGGCAATGTGGTCGACCTGATCGTGCTCGACATCATGATGCCCGGCGACGATGGCCTGCGCCTGTGTCGCGAATTGCGCGTCGGCAAGCACAAGGCGACGCCGGTGCTGATGCTGACCGCGCGCAACGAGGAGACCGATCGCATCATCGGCCTGGAGATGGGCGCCGACGACTACCTGACCAAACCCTTCTCCGCCCGCGAGCTGCTGGCGCGGATCAACGCCGTGCTGCGCCGTACCCGCATGCTGCCGCCGAACCTGCAGATCAGCGAAAGTAGCCGGCTGATCGGCTTCGGCAAATGGCGCCTGGATACCACGCAGCGCCACCTGCTGGACGCAGAAGGCACCCTGGTGGCCCTGAGCGGCGCAGAGTACCGCCTGCTGCGGGTCTTTCTCGACCATCCCCAGCGCGTGCTCAGCCGCGAGCAACTGCTCAACCTGACCCAGGGCCGCGAAGCGGATGTCTTCGACCGTTCCATCGACCTGCTGGTGAGCCGCCTGCGCCAACGCCTGCAGGACGACGCCCGCGAGCCGGCCTGCATCAAGACGGTGCGCAGCGAAGGCTATGTCTTCGCGCTGCCCGTGCAACTGATCGAGCCGACCGCGTGATGACCCTGCCCCACTGGCCGCGCACCCTGGCGGCGCGCCTGGCACTGATCTTTCTCAGCGGCCTGTTGCTGGCCTACGGACTGTCCTTCGCCTCGCAGTTCTACGAGCGCTACCAGACCGGGCGCGACGTGATGCTGGGCAACCTGGAATATGACGTGAGCACCGCCGTGGCGCTGATCGACCGGCTGCCGGCGGACGAACGCGCCGCCTGGCTGTCGCTGCTGGAACGGCGCAACTACCGTTATCGCCTCGATGAGGGCGTGCCGGGTGTGCCCATGGATATGAACCAGGCGCACATGGCAGCGATCTCCATCGAACGGGCCATCGGCCAACGCTACCCCGTGCGCTTCGAGAACATTCCCGGACCGACCCCGCACTTCCAGGCCCACCTGGTGCTGAGCGATGGCCAGCCGCTGACGGTGGATGTCACGCCCAGGCCGATTCCGGTGGCCCAGTGGCTGCCCGTGGTCCTGATCCTGCAACTGCTGTTGCTGTTGTTCTGCACCTGGCTGGCAGTGCGCACGGCCATTCGCCCGTTGACTCGCCTGGCAGAAGCCGTCGACCACCTCGACCCCGACTCCCCCGGCCCGGAACTCGACGAGCGCGGCCCGAACGAAGTGGCCTACGCCGCCCGCGCCTTCAATGCCCTGCAGGGGCGTATCGGCACCTACCTGAAGGAACGCATGCAGCTGCTCGCGGCCATTTCCCACGACCTGCAAACCCCCATTACCCGCATGAAGCTGCGCGTCGAGCAGATGGATGCCTCGCAGGAACGAGACAAGCTGTGGAGCGACCTCAATGAAATGCAGCACCTCGTGCGCGAAGGCGTGGCCTATGCGCGCAGCATGGACGGCGCCAGCGAACCCCTGTGCCGGATCGACCTCGACGCCTTCCTCGACAGCCTGGTCTGCGACTACCAGGACAGCGGCCAGGCAGTGAGCCTGAGCGGCAGCTGCGGGATGCAACTGGAAACCCGACCCCATGCCTTGCGTCGGGTGCTCAGCAACCTGATCGACAATGCCCTGAAGTTTGGCGGCGAGGCCCAGCTGGTTGTGCAACGCGATGTACAGGGCACCGTGCAGGTACAGGTGCGGGACAACGGCCCAGGTATCGCCGATGAGGAATTGAACGAAGTGTTCAAGCCCTTCTACCGGGTGGAAAGCTCGCGCAACCGTAGCACCGGCGGCACAGGCCTGGGCCTGGCCATCGCCCAGCAATTGAGCCAGGCCCTGGGCGCCCGCCTGACCCTGCACAACCGCGAAAACGGTGGCCTGTGCGCACAGCTGGAGCTCGGCGCCACGGCCTGAGGCGCCGTACACAGCGATACACGACGGGCCGCAGCCGACACATGCGGGACAAGCCCCCTTGCCAGCATGGGCACAGGAGCAGCGACAGCATCCCGCGGTCGCGCTCAGTTCATTGGAGCCCGCCCGTGTCCCACCTTGCCTTCGCCCCGCTCAAGCACGCCTGCCAGCAACTCGACCGCCTGGGCGCCTGGAGCGCCGACATTCCCCTGCGCCTGTTCCTCGCCTGGGAATTCTTCGAATCCGGCCTGGAGAAATGGAACGGTGCAAACTGGTTCGAACAGATCAATTCGGCCTTCCCCTTCCCCTTCGACCAGATTCCCGCCGACATCAACTGGCAGGTGTCGATGTGGGCCGAGCTGATCGCCCCCGTGCTTTTGTTGCTCGGTCTCGGTACGCGCTTCGCCACCCTGGTGCTGATGATCTTGACCCTGGTGGCCATCGCCGCCGTGCACTGGCCGGCGCACTGGTCAAGCCTGTCGGAACTCGCCCAGGGGTACTCCATCAGCGACAAGGGCTTTGGCAACTACAAGCTGCCGCTGATCTACCTGGTGGCCGCAATGCCTCTGCTGCTCAAGGGCGCCGGGAAATTCAGCCTGGATGCCTTGCTCTTCCGCAGGAAAGCCTGACCCGTTCGGATGCGCGGGCTTTTCGTACCTGTAACACGATGGGTTTCGCAGGCTCTACCCATCCTACGTGGGCGCGCCGAGTGGCGGTACGTAGGATGCGGTTGAGCGGAGCGAAACCCATCGGCAGTCCAAGACACGCATTCCACCAGACAATAAAAAGCCCGCGTACCTTTCCAGGCGCGCGGGCTTTTTGTACTGGCAGGAACTGATCAGGGAATGTCGAAGGTCACCGCTATGTTCCCCCGGGTGGCCTTGGAGTACGGGCAAAGCTGGTGCGCTGCGTCCACCAGCCGGGCCTTGTCCTCGGTGGCCAATCCCGGCAGTTCCACGGTCAGTTTCGCCGCCAGGGCGAAGCCACCGTCAGCGGTGTTGCCCAGTGAAATATCGGCCGCCACCGCCACGTCGTCCGGCAGACTGATCGCCAGGCTCTGGCCAGCGCGACGCAGTGCCCCGATGAAACAGGCAGACCAGCCAACGGCCAGGAGCTGCTCGGGGTTGGTACCCGGCCGCCCCGAACCGGGCGGGCTCAGGCGAACATCCAGTTCGCCATCGGACGACTTACCGCGGCCATCGCGGCCGCCGGTGGTCCGGGTCTGTGCGACATAAAGGGTTTTTTCGAGAATTGCGGTCATCACTGAATCTCCACAGGTGGGGAAATGCCGGGGCAAACCGGCATCGAAACGCACGTCAGCTGCGGGTGCCGAGCACCACGCCCTGAGCACGCAGGTTTTCCAGCAGGGCCAGGCCCTGCGGCAGGATGGTTTCGCTGTCGGCACCAATGGCCTCGGCCAGGGCCTCCAGGTGTTCGCGGCCGGAGCAGTTACGCTCCTGCAACGAATCGAGCAGTGCATGGGCCAGGGGCGCCAGCCGCGAGAAGTGCACGTTCATGTCCGCTCCGCGCCGCGCCAGCACCAGGGTCGGTTGCTCCGGGGCCTCATGCGGTAGGTAGTCGGGGCCGATCTCACTGACCGGCCACTGGTAGGCCAACGGCCAGGCCAGATTGGATAGCAGGGGCACGCCATCGAGCAGGTCGCCCTCCGGGTCGTGGGCTGGTTCGCGCCGGTCGCTCAGGAGCAGCGCGGCCTCCACCCACTCGTAATGCGCCAGTTCCACGACCCAGGGCGGCAGGCCCTGGGCATCGGCCCCGCCCTCCGCCAGGTAGTCGACGAACTCGCCGGAAATCTCGGTGAACAAGGGTGTCTGGCAGCGGTAGTCGGCGTAGAAGGACTCGTTCAGCGCCTGCCACTGCTTCGGCCCAAGGCTGGCGCGCAGCACGGGGAAGCCGCCGGCCAACAGCGACTCCACGTTGCCAAAGAACAACTGCCGGTAAACCGCCAGCCGCCGCGCCTCGATACCGGGCGGCGGCGCGTTGTGCTGCGGGTCGCGCACGTAGCGCGCCATGCTCATCAGTTGGTCATGCAGTACCTCATGCATGGCGCACCTCCGGCCATGTCTGCGCTGCCTGTTGCCGCACACGAATCTGTTCGACCTCGGCCAGCAGTTCTGCCAAGGGCGGGAAGTTGAAGTCCCGCTCCAACAAGGTCGGTAACGGACCAAAGCGCCGATAGGCCTGCTCCAGCAAGGACCAGACATCCGCCTTCACTGTGGCGCCGTGGGTATCGATCTTCAGGTCCGGCGCTTCGTCGTAATGACCGGCTACATGCACGTAGGCAACCCGCTCCGCCGGCAGCGCCGCCATGTATTCCGTGGCGTCATAACCGTGGTTGATCGAGTTGACGAAAAGGTTGTTGACGTCCAGCAGCAGGTCGCAGTCGGCCTCCTCCAGTACCGCGCGGAGGAAGTCGATCTCCTGCAGCGCCTGGTACGGCGCGGCGTAGTAGGAAATGTTCTCCACGGCAATGCGGCGCTCCAGGGCATCCTGGGTCTGGCGAATTCGCGCGGCGACATGGCGTACCGCTTCGTCGGTGAAGGGCAGCGGCAGCAGGTCGTAGAGCTGGCCATCGTCCGAGCAGTAGCTCAGGTGCTCGCTGAAGAACGCGACATTGTGATGGTCGAGGAATACGCGGGTGCGTTGCAGCAGGTCGCGGTCCAGGGGCGCCGGGCCACCGAGGGACAGCGACAGGCCGTGACAGGCCAGCGGGAAACGCTCGGCCAGGCGCGCCAGGCCGTCTCCGTGGCGGCCACCGACCTTGATCCAGTTGTCGGGTGTGCACTCCAGAAAGTCCACGGCACCGGCATCCATCTCCAGCAACTCGGGCAACAGGGCGCGACGCAGGCCAAGGCCTGCACCGTAGGGGAAAGCGGCGGTGGTCATGGCAGTTCTCCAGCGGGGTGAAACCCTCCCCGGCCGAGGGCACAGGGAGGGAGGGACGAGTGGCCTCGAATCAGTTCTTGGCCTGGCTCATCTTGGTGAACAGCTCGGTGGGGACTTTCTTGCCGTTGGAGGTGTACTGGTTGCTGCGGAACTTGTAGACCTCGCCCTCGGACAGGAAGCCGTCCTTGTTGGTATCCATCGCAATGAATTCCGCACCGCCGTTCGGGGCCACGGTCAGGAGTTCCTTGCGTGAGACCAGGCCGTCGTCATCGGTATCGGTGCGGGCAAAGGAGGCGTCGCCGCACTTGCCTTCACCGCACTTGCCTTCGGCCGCTTTGGCATTGCCGGCTTCGGCAGCGCCGCATTTGCCTTCGCCACACTTGCCTTCGGCCTGGGTTGCCTTGTCACTGGCTTCAGCCGCACCGCACTTGCCTTCTCCACACTTGCCTTCTCCACATTTACCTTCACCCGCCTTGTCGGCAGCGGCCAGCAGGTAGCCCTGGGGCAGCGCCTCCACGGCGAAGGCGGTGGACGAAGCCAGGTTGATGCCGCTGGCCAGGGCGACAGCGATCAGGCCAATACGGGTCTTGTTTGAAATCTGGGCACGGGACATGGAGTTTCTCCGGATAGGGGTAGCGGCCAGGCCGCGCAGGTCATGCCGCAAGGGCGTTGTAACCCTGGAGCGAGGCGCCAGGGCTAACCTCGTTGGGGTGTGGCCATTAAGCCGCTGCCGTGTATCCGCGGCGTATCCGTGAAAAGGCGCATTTGTAAGCGAGTCAGCGAGGACGGGGAGCGGATACAAAGGGATACGTCAGCGGTCGCAGGCAGTGATTGGCCGAATGCCGCCCGAAATCCACCCGGCGTCCTTGCCCCCGGAGCCAAACCGAAGTGCAGAGCGTCTAGAATTCGCCGTTCACGCAAGTGAAATGCGCTGCGGCCAGGATTCGCGGGTGGACAGGGTCCATCGCAAAGCCTGAACCATGTTGCCGAACAGGGTGCTCCGGCACCGCTCCGATCACCGCTCCTATTCGTACAAGTGCCCCCGGCCTATGGAAGAGATCCAAACCTCCCTGGTCCTGCTCCCGGGCCTGCTCAATGACCATCGCCTCTGGGCGCATCAGGCCGATGCGCTGTCCGACGAGGCGAACGTACAGATCGCTGATCTGACACGAGACAGCAGCATCGCTGCCATGGCCCACCGCGTGCTGGACGAGTCGCCGCCCCAATTCGCCCTGGCGGCGCTGTCCATGGGCGGTTACGTGGCCTTCGAAATCCTGCGCCAGGCCCCTGAGCGTGTGTCGCGCCTGGCCCTGTTCGACACCATGGCAAGCCTCGACTCCGCGGAGCGCGCGGCCACTCGCCAGGGACTGCTGGAACTGGCTAATCGCGGGCGCTTCATCGGCGTCAGCCCACAATTGATGCCGCGCCTGATCCATTCACGCTGGCTCGATTCCCAGGTTTCCGCCACGGTGCAGCAGATGGCGGCTGCGGTGGGCAAGGAAGGCTTCATCCGCCAGCAACAAGCGATCATCGACCGCCCCGACTCAGTGCCGCTGCTTGAGGACATCCGCATCCCCACGATGATCGTGGTGGGTGCCGAAGACCAGCTCACACCGGTCGCCGAAGCCCATCTGATGCATGAAAAAATTGCCGGTTCGCGGCTGGAAATCCTGCCGCAATGCGGGCACTTGCCGCCGCTGGAGGAACCCGAGCGCACCACGGCGTTGCTGCGGGAATGGCTAGGCCAGCGCCCTGCTCCAGAGTTCGTCTACACCCTCTGAATGCGGCATGCCTTCCGCCGCCCCGCTGGAGGTGGAAGGTGTCGCTGTGGCGCATGGTCGAGTTCGGAATGGCTTCTACTTTCAGCCCGAAACGCACATAGTGCCCGCCTTCGCCCTGCCATTACGTCAGTACCGCCATGACCCAGACACCGAACAACCCCCTCCACGGCATCACCCTGGAAAAGCTGCTGAACGAACTGGTCGACCATTACGGCTGGGACGGTTTGGCCAAGCGCATCGATATCCGCTGTTTCAAGAGCGACCCCAGCATCAAGTCCAGCCTCACCTTCCTGCGCAAGACACCCTGGGCGCGGGAGAAGGTCGAGGCGCTGTTTGTCGATCTGCGCAAGCGGGGCGCCTGACCCGGTCGCTGCCAGCACGCCGCGCCACGAATGGCGCGGCGAGGTTCCCGTTCACTCCTCCAGCTTCAACAGCGGCTTGGCCTTGTCCACGATGTAGGTCGCCAGTTCCGACGCCTCCACCTTGCCGATGTTCGTCGCGACATGCGGGGTGCCGGCCGGGATGAACAGGGATTCACCGGCCTTGAGAACCACCGGCGCACGACCCTCCAGTCGATACTCGAAGGTGCCCGAGATGACATGGGCGACCTCCGCCCCCGGATGCGAGTGCCGTGGGGACACGACGCCCGGCTCGAAGTCCACCCGAACCTGGATGGCTTCGTAGCCCGGAACCTCCAGATCGTGGCGCGAAAGATCGGTGCGGTGGATGCCGTTCTGCCAGCTTGGGGGGCTGGCCGTGCCTTCAGCGTGGGCGAGCCCTGCGAAAAGGACCAGTGCTGCAGTGGTGGTGAGAAAACGTACGTGCCACATGGCTGTGACCTCTCGAATGGGTGGGATTGGAAGCTCCACCCTATTCACGCCACGTACCGCCAATGTGTCGGCGTATCGAGGTTCTGCAAGCCTGCATGTGCAAGGCCGGGGCGGACACAGAGAAATACAGAAGCGCCAGAGGTGCAACGAAACCGACGCGTGGAGCATGCCGCTCTCGGCGGCATGGGGGTTGCCTGTTTGGGAATGGGTGGAGGCAGACGGGAAGAAGGACTGAGCACCCGCCGGGTTTGTACTGATGGGTATCGCGTTGCTCCACCACATCCTACGGAGTGCAGGTTGCACAGCGTCCGGAGTGGCTGCTGGTAGTCCTCAACGCTCGCTGACGCGCGATGTTTTACAGGTAGATGGCAAGGCGGAGGTGACAACACTACACCCCCGCCTTGGTGAAGCAGCATGGCCTGGAGTCTGGCGCTGCACTTGAGGGCTAGCCCAACTGATCGATCATCACCGAGTTGGTGTATACCAGGCTGCCATCGCTTTCACGGTGGCCCACGAGGTGGAACTGGCCGCGTTCGTCGTCCCTGCTGAGATAGACACGGAACTGCAGATCGGACAGCGAACCGCATTCGCTGGGCGTGATCAGTTCCATGTGCTCCATGTCGGCGGCGATCATCATTTCCCGCTCATGGGTTTGCTGCAGGCGTTCTTCCGCTTCCTCCAGCCGCAGATGGTCGGTGTCATTGACGTGGAAATGCAGATCCCCCATCGGGATCGACTTTTCCGCGCCTTTGGGCTTGCACCAGCTTTTGATGGTCAACGTGTTCATCTAGCAACCTCCTGACGTGGGCGTTGCCACACCTGATGTTCAATCACCAGTTTAGACAAGCCCTATCAGCGGACTACGTCATCCATCGCCGGAAGCCACGCATCACAAGGGCTTCAGGGATTGCCCGAGAACACGAATGCTATAATTTTCAAGTGAAAGAACCATCAAGTTTCATTGATGCTTCGTAGATAACCAACCGGAATAACGCGATCAATTGCGGGAGACGGCAGACCACTTCGAACAAGAAGCCGGAGGTGCGGCATGAATCGGCACTACTACATCAGTGACAACCTCGACGATCTGGAAATCCTTGAGTCCGAGCTTGAGGCCAGCGGCATCAATACAGAACAGATCCACGTACTGAGCGACAAGGATGCCGATGTCGAACAACACCATCTCCATGACGTGAACTCCTTCATGAAGCAGGACGTCGTCCACTCGGGCGAGATCGGAGCGGTGATCGGTGTGCCGCTGGCCGCGCTGATCCTGCTGGTCGCCTGGCTGGCAGGCTGGACGGACACGCCGGCGGGCTGGGTGCCGTTCGCGTTCCTTGCCGTGGTGGTGCTCGGATTCTGCATCTGGGAAGGCGGTTTCTTCGGTATCCAGGTACCCAACGCCCACTTCCGCAACCTGAAAGAGAAGGTCAAGGAAGGTGAACACATCTTCTTCGTGGATGTGGAGCCGGAACAGGAATCCACGCTCGACCGGGTCATCAACCACCATCCGCAGCTGCGACTGGCCGGAACGGGTTCGGCTTCACCGCACTGGATAGTCTCCTGGCTGCACCGCTGGCATCAGTTCAAGCGGACGATCTAGGGCTGCCCGCTCTCGACCCCTCTCCCGGAAGGGAGAGGGGTTTTCAGTGCAAGCCTGTGGGTCGCCAAGTTGGGTTTCGCTCCGCTCTACCGCAACCTTGTGGGGGCGAATTCATTCGCCAAGCAGGGCGCAGTCCTGCCACAACCGCATCTCAATGCTCCCAGCTACTGCCCCAGGAACGTCCCGCGGGTGAAGAGCACGTAGTCGGCCTCGGCCGCCATCAACCCCACCAGTACCAGCAGGCACAGCGGCGGTACCAGGATGGCGTAGACCAGCGCCAGGCGCTCCCAGGCCATGTGCATGAAGATCGAAACGATCAGCCCGGCCTTCAGCAACATCAGGATGAGGATCATCGACCAGCGGAAGTACCCGGTGAAGTGGTAGTAATCCACGAGATACGACAGGGTGCTGAGGACGAACAGCAACCCCCATATCTTCAGGTACAGGCTGATCGGGTGTTGTTGACCTTGCGCATGTGCCATCTCATCTCTCCCCTGCTCTACCACAGGTAGAAGAACGCGAAGATGAATACCCAGACCAGGTCGACGAAGTGCCAGTAGAGCCCAGTGATTTCGACGATCTGGTAGTTCCCGCGCTTCTCGTAATCCCCGCGCAGCACCTTGAACGCCACGGTGCAGAGATAGATCACCCCCACCGAAACATGCAGCCCGTGGAAGCCGGTGATCATGAAGAAGCAAGCGCCGAACTGCGCCGCGCCCATGGGGTTGCCCCAGGGCCGCACACCTTCTGAGATGAGTTTGCTCCATTCGAACGCCTGCATGCCGACGAAGGTGGCCCCCAAGGCAGCGGTCGTCAGCATCAGCGCCGCGCTGCGCACCCGGTCGCGTCGATATCCGTAGTTCACGGCCATGGCCATGGTGCCGCTGCTGGTGATCAGCACGAAGGTCATGATGGCGATGAGAATCAACGGAATGCTCGCGCCGCCGATGGTCAGGGCGAAAACTTCGCTGGGATTCGGCCAGGTGGCGGTGGTGCTCATGCGCACCGACATGTAGCCGGTGAGGAAGCAGGTGAAGATGAAGGTGTCGCTGAGCAGGAAGATCCACATCATCGCCTTGCCCCAAGGCACCTGCTTGAAAGCGTCGCGATCCGAGGACCAGTCCTGTGCGATGCCCTGCCAGGTCGATGGATTGCCGACCGGCGTTTCCCGCGTCGATGTGGCCATGGTGCTACCTCAACCCGCAGAAGGCCGCGATGGCCTGGTAGGTTTCCGGCGTGCTGGTGAGCAGTGCGAAAAGCACCAGCCACAACCCCAGCAGGTAATGCCAATAGAAGGCGCAGAGTTCCATTCCGGTACGCATTCGTTTCATCGGGCCGTGGCGCAGCATGCGTTGCGCCACCACGGCCCATACCACCAGACCGCCTGCCAGGTGCAGGCCGTGCAGGCCGGTGAGCAGGTAGAAGAAGCTGTTGGCTGGATTACCCGAGACGGCGTAGCCCCAGGCGGCGAACTGTTGCCAGACCCAGAGCTGGCCTGCGAGGAAAGCCATGGCAAAGGCCCCTCCGAGCAGGAACGCCAGGGTCGATGTGCCCATCTGGTCGCGCCGCATCGCCCCGTTCGCCCACTGCAGGCAAGCACTGCCCAGAGCCAGCAGCGCGGTGTTCACCCAGAGCATCCAGGGATGGGCCAAGGGCGCCAGCGGATCGGTCAGCGGGCGCCAGTCCGAGACCTGCGAGCGGGCGATGAAGGCCAGCAGGAACAGCAGGAACAGCGCGGTCACGACACCGAGGAACACCCACAGGCCAACCTTGGCGGTCCGCTCAGGGTCCTGGATCGGCGCCTCGGGACCTTGGGATTCGCTCGGGCCCCAGCCACCTGGCTCGGAAGCCCCGGCGTTCTTCCAGGGTTGCGTGCTCATGGCTGTTCCTCCGCGCGGGTAGCCGTGCCGTTGGCCTCGCGAAGAAGCTGAAGTTCTTCTTCTGAAACCGTCTGCGGCACGAAGTCCTGCTCCACGCCGGGCACGCTGTAGTCATAGGCCCAGCGATGCACCACTGGCAGTTTCTCCCGCCAGTTGCCATGCACCGGCGGTGTGTCCGGGGTCTGCCATTCGAGGCTGGTGGCCTTCCACGGGTTGCCACCCGCCGGCCGGCCCTTGAAGGTGCTCCAGGCCAGGTTGAACAGGAAAAGCAGCTGCGCCACACCCACGATCAGCGCGGCCACCGTGATGAAGGCATTCAGCTCCTGGGCCGACTGCGGGATGAACTCGTAGTCCGGATAGGCGTAGTAACGCCGCGGCATGCCGAGGAACCCCAGGTAATGCATGGGGAAGTAGATGGCATAGGTTCCGAGGAAAGTGATCCAGAAATGCAGTTTGCCGAGGGTGTCATTCAGCATCCGCCCGGTGATCTTCGGGAACCAGTGGTAGATGGAACCGAACACCACCAGGATCGGTGCCACTCCCATGACCATGTGGAAGTGCGCGACCACGAAATAGGTATCGGACAGCGGGATGTCGACGATCACATTGCCGAGGAACAGCCCGGTCAGGCCGCCCACCAGGAAGGTGACGATGAACGCCAGGGCGAACAGCATCGGCACCGTGAGGTGGATGTCGCCATGCCAGAGCGTGAGGGTCCAGTTGTAGACCTTGAGCGCGGTCGGCACCGCAATGACCAGGGTGGTGATGGCGAAGAAGAAGCCGAAGTACGGGTTCATCCCGCTGACGTACATGTGGTGGGCCCAGACCACGAAGCTCAGCACGCCGATGGCGATGATGGCCCAGACCATCATGCGGTAACCGAAGATGTTCTTGCGCGCGTGGGTGCTGATCAGGTCCGACACCAGGCCGAAGGCCGGCAACGCGACGATGTACACCTCCGGGTGCCCGAAGAACCAGAACAGGTGCTGGAAGAGAATCGGACTGCCGCCCTGGTGATCCAGCGGCTGGCCCATCGAGATCAGCGCCGGCATGAAGAAACTGGTCCCCAGCAACCGGTCGAAGAGCATCATCACCGCACTGACGAACAGCGCCGGGAAGGCCAGCAGCGCCAGGATCGAGGCCATGAAGATGCCCCACACCGAGAGCGGCATGCGAAACAGCGTCATGCCATGTGTGCGGGCCTGCAGCACAGTGGTGACGTAATTCAGGCCGCCCATGGTGGCGGCGACGATGAAGATCGCCAGGGACACCAGCATCAGCACGATGCCCCATTCGGTTCCCGGTGTGCCCTGGGTGATGGCCTGGGGCGGATAGAGCGTCCAGCCCGCCCCCGTCGGGCCGCCCGGCACGAAAAAGCTCGCCAGCAGCACCAGCACCGAGAGCAGGTAGAACCAGTAGCTGAGCATGTTGACGTAGGGAAAGACCATGTCCCGCGCACCCACCATCAGCGGAATCAGGTAATTACCGAAGCCACCGAGGAAAAGTGCCGTCAGCAGGTAGATCACCATGATCATCCCGTGCAGGGTCATGGCCTGGTAGTAGGTGGTCGGGTCCATGAACTCCAGGCTGCCGGGGAAGCCGATCTGCATTCGCATCAGGCCGGACAGCACCAGGGCGATCAGGCCCACGAAGATCGCGGTCAGGGAGTACTGGATAGCAATGACCTTGTGGTCCTGGCTCCAGATGTAGCGCGTGAAGAAGCTCTGCGGTTCGTGCAGCACATCGGCTTCGGCTTGCTCGACATGGGCCATCGGAAACCCTCCGTGACGCGACCGGGTCCTTCCGCTTCTACGGCGCCTGTTCCTGCTTGGCGTCGGGATCTGCCCTGGATTTGATGAAGGCGACCAGTGCCGCCAGTTCCACATCGGTCGGGGTAAAGGCCGGCATCACCGGCGCGAACCCCTGGACCAGCTTGGCGGCAGGCGCCAGCACGGACTCTTTGAGGTAGGCGTCGTCCGCTTCGACCTGGCTGCCATCGGCCAGGGTCACACGGTGGCCGTACAAACCCTGCCAACTGGGCCCTATGCCCTTGCTGCCATCCAGGCTGTGGCAGGCCAGGCAACCCATGGACTGGGCAAGTCGTTGCCCCTGCTCCACCGCATCGCCACCCGCCTCGGAGGAACGCTGCTCCTGCTGGTCGGCGGCGCTCAACGACTGGATGAACGCGACCAGGGCGGCCAGTTCATCCTGGTTGAAAGTATAGGGCACCATCACGGGCGGAAAGCCCTGCACCAGACTGGCCTTGGGATCGAGGATGGACTCCCTCAGGTAGGCGTCATCCACCTTCACGCGGGTGCCATCCACCAGTTTCTCTTCGCGCCCATAGAGATCCTTCCAGCCCGGCCCCAGGCTCGCGCTGCCGTCCTGGCTATGGCAGGCACGGCAACCATGGTCTTCCGCCAGTTGGCGCCCCTTGTCGATCAGGCTGCCCTGGCTGGGTTTACTGGCCGCCGCCAGGGTCTGGGCGAAGGTGGGCTGGGCTGCCAGCCACTGATCGAAGGCCTGGACCGGTTCGACGAACAGCATCCCGCGCATATTGAAGTGCCCTACCCCGCAGAACTCCGCACAGAGGATTTCGTACTTGCCGGCCACCGTCGGGGTGAACCAGAAGTGCGAAACCATGCCCGGCACCATGTCCATCTTTCCGCGGATCTGCGGGATGTAAAAGTTGTGCAGCACATCCTTGGAACGCAGCAATACCTTCACCGGTCGGTCCTGGGGCAGGCGCACCTCATTGCTGCGGATCAGCACGTCGTCCTGGCCGACCGGATCGCTCGGGTCCAGCCCGAGCGGATTGCCCGCATCGACCCACTTCACGTCGGCGCGGCCGAGTTGGCCGTCCTGGCCGGGAAAACGAAAAGCCCACTGCCACTGCTGGGCAACGACTTCCAGGGGATAGGCATCCTTGGGCACCCGGACGAAATCGCTGTAGACCACCAGCCCCGGTGCGAGCATGCCCATAATGCCGATCGACGTGACCACGATCAGCCACCACTCCAGCTTGCGGTTTTCCGGCTCGTACTTTGCGCGCCGGCCTTCGCGGTGACGGAAACGGATGATGGCCACCACCATGAAACCGACAATGGCGATGAAGAACACACCGGTGATCAGCAGGGTGATGAGGAGTGTGGTGTCGATGGAACCCCAGTTCGACGCGGCCGGGGTCAGGTGCCAGGGCGCCAGGAAGTGGAACAGCACAGACGCGACAACGATGAGACCCAAGATGATTGCTATCGCCATGTTCCCGTCGCCTCGTTCCTGATGCTCGTACGCGGGTGGAGCGTGCGACGGTCATCGGCAGTGCAGCAGACACGTGTTCCGGCTTCCGGACAGGCCGGAAGATCGCTCTCTATCTCCCCCAGGACAAAGTTCGTGGCAAGTATAGTCGCTGCTGCCCGCTTGCCCGCCCGTTCACGGGGCGTACGGGTTACACTTCGCCGCTGATAGATAAACGAAATAAGGTCATTTCCTCCATCTATCAAAGCACCGTTCATAGTTTTTTCAAGAAAGAGGCTTGCTCATGGAGAACGATCGTTCTACCATCTCTCACATGGACAGCAAATCAACTTCCGATGTCAGAGAACGAATTCTCGAAACCGCCGAAGACCTCATCTACAGAAACGGTATCAATGCCACCGGCATGGATTTCCTGGTCAAGACTTCCGGGATTTCGAGAAAGAGTATCTACAAGTACTTCGGAACCAAGGACGAATTGGTAGCAGAGGTATTGAAACAGCGCGATGAGCGCTGGATGAACTGGTTCAAGAACGAAGTCGAAAAGGTCGACAACCCGGAAGCACGTCTATTGCAAATCTTCAGCGTGCTCAAGGGCTGGTTCCAGTCGAACGGCTTTCGCGGCTGTGCCTTCATCAATACCGCTGGCGAAACGGGTGATCCCCTGGACCCTGTGCGCCTGGTTGCCAAAGAGCATAAAGAGAAGATGCTCGCATTCGTACTCGGGATTTGCCAGCAATATGGTGCCGTTGATCCGGAAGCCCTGGCCAGGCAATTCATTATCCTGATCGACGGTGCCATTACCGTTGCCCACGTGCTTGGTGATTTCAACTCGGCAGATAATGCTCAAGCAGTAGCACGCACTCTGCTGCGTAAATAGAGAAGTTATCGAGCGGGCAACTTCAAACTTTGAACCTCTATTTGTATTGGAGACAACTAATGTCCTCTAGCGCCGAAGTTCGTCCGCCGCTTCCCCCGTTCACCCGTGAAACCGCCATCCAGAAGATCCGCCTGGCCGAAGATGGCTGGAACAGCCGTGACCCGGAGAAGGTCTCCCTCGCCTATACCCTGGACACCAGGTGGCGCAACCGCGCCGAGTTCGCCGCCAACCGCGCAGAAGCCAAGGCTTTCCTCACCCGCAAGTGGGCCAAGGAACTGGAATACCGCCTGATTAAGGAACTCTGGGCCTTTACCGACAACCGCATTGCGGTTCGCTACGCCTACGAATGGCACGACGACTCCGGCAACTGGTTCCGCTCCTACGGCAACGAGAACTGGGAGTTCGATGAGCACGGCCTGATGTCCAACCGGCACGCCTGCATCAACGACATGCCCATCAAGGAATCCGAGCGCAAGTTCCACTGGCCTCTGGGGCGCCGTCCGGACGATCATCCTGGGCTTTCCGAACTGGGCCTCTGACCCCGGCACGACAGGGACGCTCAGCCATTTCAGGTTTGCGCGGCGCACACAGCGCCGCGCACTTCATCGACCCTGTCTATGCATGCCCAGTCAACACCTGGATCACGTTGCTATCACTGATAGATGACGTTGATCACCCGGTCATTACTGGCGATTGGACGTAATGCCTTGCGCGGCCTTAGCTTTCGTTACACGAATGCCTCCGGCGCCAGGTACCCCGATGATCGTCCGCCCCAAACCCAATCTGCTCGGCATCCTCACCACCCTCAAAGGCTCCATCGCGCGACATATTGCCCTGCGTACCTCGATGATCACCCTGCTGGCCTGCCTGATCGTCGTTGTCGAAAACCTGCATCCGGACTGGTTCACGAAGGTCAACGCCATGCCGTTCACCCTGCTCGGACTGTCGTTGTCGATTTTCATGAGCTTTCGCAACAACGCTTGCTATGACCGCTGGTGGGAGGGCCGCAAGGCCTGGGGCCAGGTCATCATCGAAGTCCGCTCCTTCATCCGGCAAAGCGTGGCCATTGCCGATGCGCCCCTGCGCGAGGCAGTGCTGCGCGAGTTATGCGGTTTCGTCCATGCGTTCAATGCCCGACTGCGGGACGAGGACGAACGGGAGGCAGCACGTCCCTGGCTGACTGACACGCCCGATGCCTACGGCCTCAACACCAGCGACGGCATCCTGCGGAACATCGGCGACCAGTGCGCCCGCCTGGCCGGTCGCGGCGAAATCAACGAATGGCGCTACACCCTGCTGGAAACCCGCCTGACCGGATTGAGCATGGCCCAGGCCACCTGTGAGCGGATCAAGGGCACACCATTGCCCTTCCCCTACACACTGCTATTGCATCGCACCAGCTACATCTTCTGCGTGCTGTTGCCCTTCGCCATGGCTGGGCCACTGGGCTGGCTGGCGCCCATCATTACCGTCTTCGTTGCGTACACCTTCTTTGGCCTGGATGCCATCGGCGACCAACTGGAGGACCCCTTCGGCCACGACGAGAACGACCTGGCAACCGACGCCATGGTGCGTACCCTGGAGCGCGAAATCCTCGACGTTCTTGGCCAGCGTGACCTGCCGCCGGTACTGCAACCGGTGGACTATGTACTGAGCTGAGCGTGCCCAAGGCGCCACACAGGATTCATTGAACAACCACTGGGCGCTTGCAACCGCTCAGCCGCCGCTACAGTCCCGGTGACATCCACGCTGCATGCACAAGAGCCTGGGTTCACCCATTCATCGGCGCTTCGGGATTGTTCAAGGCATAGAGGTAACAGCTCGCCAGGCTGTGGTCGTCTTCGACACTCGTGTAGCTGGCGGTGAAGGTGACGGCCTGGCCCAGGTGCTGGTAGACCCACTTGCCGGTTACGCCGGGCGGGACTTCGGGCACCAGGTCGCTGTCGTTGACGATCCGGTAGGTGGGCACGTCGAGGCCGTTGTAATAGGCCGCGAAGCTGGGATCGACCACCCGCGGACTGGCGAGGTTGTAGTGCTGGATCGCCTGCCCCGGCCAGGCCTGCTGCAGGTCGAGCACCGCGAGGCTGGAAAGCGCACAGCCCAGGCTGTGACCGCAAACCCAGAAGTTGCCGGCAGGTTTGAGGCTGTCCACGGCCTGCAGGGCGAGGTCGCGCAGCGAGGTGTAGAGCTTGAGGAAGCCGTCGTGGACCAGCCCGACGTCAGCCTTCCAGGGATAGGCGGACTGCTTGGCCTCCAGGTCATCGACCCAGTCCTGGGCCGATTCGGTACCCCGGAACACCAGGTAAACGTCGCCGTTCGGATCGCTGACGGCAAAGCCGAAGGGTTCGGATTCATTGATGTATTTCAGCTCGCTGAGGATGCTCCAGATCGGTGCCGAAAAGCCCCATCCGCTAATGCTCGGCGGTTGCCAGTTGAAATCCGAGGGTTTGCGCGGCTTGTCCTGCTGCAGCCACTGGTCGTACTGGTCGTAGGCGGCTTCCACCAGGTTGGCGCACTGCAGCGCCTGGGAAAGGGAAAATGCAGCGGGAAAGTACATCGGAAGACTGGGCATGGTGGCCTCCTTGCCTGCGGATCTGGGTTCCCACTCTAGACCATGCCCGTCTGCCGTAAAGCTACCGTTGGCCGCTGTGGGGTCACGCGTCGAAGTCGGTGGACATCGCCAGGTCCTTCCACGCGGCCACTTCACCTTCCACCAGGCTGTGCTTTTCGCTGATGCGGGCCAGGGCGTCACTGCCCAGCGGCAGGCGCTGCGGCGGATTGGCCGCGTTGACCAGGTTCAGCACGGCGCCGGCGAACTTGCTCGGGTCGCCCGGCTGAGCATGGTTGGCGCCTTCGGCGAAGCGGCGCATGGCACCGACGGTTTCGTCGTAGTCCGGCAGTTCCAGGGCCGTCTTCACCAGCGACTGGTCATCGAGGAAGTCGGTGCGGAAGAAACCCGGTTCGACCACGGTGACCTTCACGCCCAGCGGCGCCAGTTCCTGATGCAGTGCCTCGCTGATGCCTTCCACGGCGAACTTGGTGGAGCCGTACACGCCCCAGCCGTAGTAGGCCTGGTAGCCGCCCAGGGAGGAAATGTTGAGCACGTGGCCGGAGCGCTGTCGACGCATGTGCGGCAGCACGGCGCGGGTGACGTTGAGCAGGCCGAAGACGTTGGTCGCATAGATGCGCTCCACTTCCTGGGCGCTGGTTTCTTCCACTGCGCCGAGGATGCCGTAGCCGGCGTTGTTCAGCAGCACGTCGATGCGGCCGAAGCGCTTGATGCCCTCGGCGACTGCTTCATGGGCCTCGCTTTCGCGGGTCACATCCAGGCGCACGGCCAGCAGGTTGGGGTGGTCACCCAGGCGGGCAACGACGTCTTCCGGCTTGCGGGCGGTGGCGATCACTGCATCGCCGATTTCCAGCGCTTTGGCTGCGATCAGGGCGCCGAGACCGCGGGAAGCTCCAGTAATGAACCAGGTACGCATAGCAACTCCTCCTGTGTGGGAACCCGCACCGCGCGGGCTTTCTTGGTGAGTTGCCGTCACTTTATGGCGCCTTTACTCCTGCGATAATCCCAATAAAATCACATGAGCTTTTGAGCAGGATTCATCAATGAAATCCGTATCCGCTGCCGACCTCAATGTCTTCCTCAGCATCGCCGCCCACCTCAGCTTCAGCCGCGCCGCCGTGGAGCTGGGCCTCTCCCCTTCGGCGCTGAGTCACGCCTTGCGCGCCCTGGAGGAGCGACTGGGCGTGCGCCTGTTCAACCGCACCACCCGCAGCGTGGCCCTCACCGAGGCCGGCGAGCGCCTGTACGCACGCATCAAGCCGGCCTTCCGCGACATCGATGACGCGCTGGAGGACCTCAACCAATTCCGCGACACACCGTCCGGCACCCTGCGCATCAACGCCGGCCGCGCCACTGCGGAGCTGGTCCTGTTGCCGCTGGCGAGCCGCTTCCTCGAGGCCTATCCGGATGTCGTGCTGGAAATCTCCACCGACGATGCGCTGGTGGATGTGGTGTCCGGTGGATACGACGCCGGCGTGCGCTTCGGTGAACGGCTGGAGGCCGACATGGTGTCGCTGCCCATCGGCCCTTACATGCGCTCGGTGGTGGTGGCGGCTCCCGCCTTCTTCGAGCGCCATCCCGTGCCGCAGAAACCCCAGGACCTCCATGGCCTGCCGTGCATTCGCCACCGTTTCCCCAGTGGCAACCTGTATCGCTGGGAGTTCGAGCGTGGCGGCATGCAACTGGAGATCGAGGTGGATGGCCCACTGACGCTGGGCGACGTAGGCCTGATGATCGGCCCGGCACTGCAAGGCGTCGGGCTGGCCTATGTGTTCGAGGACATGGTGACCGGGCCTATCGCCGATGGCCGGCTGATCCAGGTACTCGCGGACTGGTGCCCCTACTACCCGGGCCTGCACCTCTACTACCCCAGCCGCCGCCAGGTGCCGGCAGTGCTCAAGGCCTTCATCGAGTTCGCCCGCGCGGCTCGGGAGGAAACGTGACCCCCACGCGCTTCAGCGCTCCAGCAAATGGCTCATGGCGGTCTTCAGCTTCATGGGGCGGACCGGCTTGTGCATCAGGGTGTGGCCCAGCTCACGCATCTGTTGCTTGAGCTCGTTGCTGTAGTTGGCGGTGATCATCAGGGCGGGCAGCGGCGTGCTGCGACGGGCGTTGATGGTGGCGACGGCGTCGACGCCGTTGCAGTCGTTGTCCAGGTGGTAGTCGGCGATCAACAGGTCCGCTTCAGCGTGGAAGTTGTCCACCTGGCGCGCCAGATCTTCTTTCGACAGCGCGGTGATGACCTGGCAGCCCCAGCCTTCGAGCAGGGTCCGCATGCCTGCGCAGATGGCCGCGTCGTTATCCAGTACCCAGACCCTGGCTCCCTGCAAGCGCTCCAGAACCGCCCTGGGTTCGTCGCGCTCCTGCTTCTGGCGGGGAACGCGGCGGGTCAACGGGACTTCCACCGCGAACAACGAGCCCTTGCCCGGCACTGAAGACACGTGGATGCGGTGACCGAGCATGCGCGCGATCTTCTCGACGATGGCCAGGCCCAGACCGAGCCCCCGGTCCTGCTTCTCGCGCACGACTTCGCCGCGTTTGAACTCCTGGAATATCTCGCCGAGCTTGTCCTGGGCGATGCCGACACCGGTGTCGCGCACCTCGATCCACAGGCTCTGGCGCCGGCGCCGACAGCCCAGCAGGATGCGCCCCCTGGGCGTGTAGCGAATGGCGTTGCTGAGCAGGTTGCGCAGGATGCGCGCCAACAGCTGGGAGTCGCTGCGCACCAGTGCCGAACTGGGCACGAAGTCCAACTGCAAGCCTTCGCTGGCGGCGATCTGGCGGTATTCCACTGCGAGGTTTTCGAGGAGTTCGCAGACGGCGAAGGACGCGATATCCGGCTTGATCACCCCCGCATCCAGCTTGGAAATGTCCACCAGGGTGCCCAGCAGGTTCTCCACGTCTTCCAGGGAGTTGCTGACATTGCGCACCAGCTCCAGGTTGCAGGACGGGCCACGCTGCTCCAGCAACGCACTGGTGAACAGCCGCGCGGCGTTGAGCGGTTGAAGCAGATCATGGCTCACGGCCGCGAGGAACTTGGTTTTCGACAGGTTGGCCTTCTCCGCCTCGAACTTGGCTTCGCGAAGGCGCAGTTCCACCTGGGTGCGCTCGTCGATTTCGCGGCGCAGCTGGCTGTTCAGCGCGGTCAGCTCGGTGGTCCGCTCGCGTACCCGCTGTTCCAGGTTCTGGTAGGCCTGGTGCAACGCCTCAGCGGTGCGGCGGCGTTCGGTGATATCGCGGATCAGCACGAAAATGCCTACCACCTCGCCATTTGCCAGGCGGTTGGGCACGTAGGAACGCAGCATGCAGCGCTCCTGGCCGTTGTGGTTGGTCTCCGTGACCTCGAAAGACAGGCTTTCGCCACTGAGCGCCCGCTCCACATAGGGCTCCAGGCGCCGCCAGTGCTCTTCGCTGTGTACCTCGAGCAGGCTCTGGCCGAGCATCGAGCCGCGCGGCCAGCAGTACCACTCCTCGTACACCTTGTTGGTGAACTCATAGACCAGGTCGGCGCTGAGGTAGGCGATCAACGCCGGCACATGGTCGGTGATCAGGCGAATCCAGCGCTCGCTTTCGGCCAGTGTTTCGGCGTGGCGGTAACGCTCGGTGATGTCGGTGAAGGTGTTGACGAAGCCGCCGGTGGGCAGCGGATGGGTACGCACCTCCAGTACCCGGCCGTTGTACCGGCGCTGCTCCATCTCGCGGACCGGACGGCCCTGGGCGTCCCGGGTGTCAGGCGTGAGCAGCGGCAGCTCACTGTCAGCCATGACCCCGGCGAACGTGCGGTGCGCCTCCACCGGTGCCAGACCGCAGAGTTCGAGGAAGCGGTGGTTCCAGAGCTCCAGGATGCCCTCGGCGCTGACCATCGCCACCCCTTGTGACAGGTTGTCCACGGCCCGCTGCAACAGGCGCGACTTCTGCGCCAGGGCCTGTTCGCGCCGATCGGTTTCGCTCCGTTTCACCTCGGTGATGTCGGTGTAGAGAATCACCAGTCCGCCTTCACGGGTGGGCCGCTCACTGACCTGTACCCAGCGCCCATCGTGCAGGCGGTAGAAGATGTTGTCGTCGCTGCCACGGTGCTCTTCGACGATCAGCCCGGTACTTTCCGCCAGGCGCCGGATTTCCGAGAGCCGTGTGCCTGCGCAGATACGGGCACGGCTGCGGGCCCAGAACGATTTGAAGCGGCTGTTGAAGAGCACGATGCGCTGCTCACGATCGAACAGCACGAAGGCATCGGAAATACTCTCGATGGCGTCGATCAGATGGTGATGGGCCGTTTCCGCGCGCAGTCGCGCGTCGCTCAGCAATCGATTGCTGGCCTTCAACTCCGCCATGGCCTGGTTGAGCGCATCGGTGCGCTCGCGCACCTGTTCCGCCAGCACCACGGAGTGCTGGAACGCGGCGTAGCTGTCGTCGCGGCGCGAGGCGCTGGATTCCACCCGTTCGATCAACGCCGCGTTGATGCTCCGCAGCTTGCGGTTCTCCTCCGCCAACGCCACCAGGCGCGTCTGTTGTTCAGCGGCCCCCATTGCGACCCCGGCGGCCGATGGCGACTCCGGTGAAGGTCTGGTTGATGTGCATGCCATTGAACTGCTCTCCGTAGGAGTTGAAGCCGATGACGCGCTGCCGGCGCAGGATTTCTGATGTGAGCGCCACGGCGTCGGGGTCGTCCTCGATCTCCAGGCGGCGCAGGAAGCAGTCGCAGCCAATGGTCAGCAAGGGTGGGCCGAGGCGCTCGCCAAGGCGCTGGAACAGCGACTCCAGGTTGGGCAGCAAGGGCCCGGTGCGCATGGCGGTGAGGACGATGCCGTTCTCCACCGCGCAGTAGAAGGTCAGGCTGTGGTCCGCGTTGACCCGCTGGATCGAGCGCACGTAGTACGAATCCCCAAGGCGAACCGCCAACGGATGCGCCGCGAACATGCGCAGGTCCAGGGCACTCACCGGGACGCCGATCATCCGCGCGTAGACCTCCGCTGCCGGTTCGGCGTTGAGTTCGTAGACCCTGCGGCTGGCATTGTCGGCTCGGGTAACCACCAGTTTTTCAGCACCGGGCAGGATGTGATGGGTGCTGAACACTTCGAAATCCAACGCCGTGTTGACCAGCACCACCACCGCGGCCCCGGCATGGAAGCGCCCTTCGTAATAGACGTGGGTGTGCTTGAGGTGATGGTCGTCGGCGGCGGAACCGCCGAAATGCGGGATGCTGCCGAATGCCGCGCCGAGAGCAGCCAGCACCAC
>NZ_SCOK01000047.1:0-42828 GCF_005502555.1 Pseudomonas sp. D(2018) | reverse complement strand
GTTTCGGAAATTTCCGCTGGCTGCCGGGTTGATGGTTTTCGCTTCGCTCTACGCCATCCTACGGGTCTACTTGCCGCCTTTGCGGTTGCGCACGTAGAGCGATTCGCCGCCGCTGGCGCTGCTGCCGCGTACCTGGATTTCGAAACGCTTGTTCTGGCCCTTGATCAGGTCGCTGAGCTTGCGAAAGCCGTAGAGGCGGGCGTCGAACTCGGGGCGCAGTTTGGTGATGTTCTGGCCCAGGGCGCCGAGCTGGATCCAGCCGTCCTCGTCGGAGAGGTCGTCGATGAGCTTGGCGATGAAGTCCACCGGCACCTTCTGTGCCTTGGGCCGGGCGGCTCGGGTGGGTGTATCGGCAGGCTCGGGCTGGGCCTTGTCGCTGCCGCCATTGACGGGTTCGGCGGCGTCTTCCCGAAGGATCTCGGTGTAGATGAACTTGTCGCACGCCGCGACGAAGGGCTTGGGCGTTTTCTCTTCACCGAAGCCGTAGACGCTGAGTCCTTCTTCCCGCAACCGCGCGGCCAGGCGGGTGAAGTCGCTGTCGCTGGAAACCAGGCAGAAGCCGTCGAAGCGCCGGGTGTAGAGCAGGTCCATGGCGTCGATGATCAGCGCGCTGTCGGTGGCGTTCTTGCCCTTGGTGTAGGCGAACTGCTGGATTGGCTGGATGGAATGGTCGAGCAGCACCTTCTTCCAGCTGCCTAATTGCGGGCCTGTCCAGTCGCCGTAGATGCGTTTCACGCTGGCCACGCCGTACTTGGCGATTTCCTCGAACAGCCCGCCGATGATGGCGGCGGGTGCGTTGTCGGCGTCGATCAGGACCGCGAGGTGCTTCTGCTGGCGAGGGGCTTGGGGTTTGATGGCCATGGTTCGTCCCTGGTGCTGTGGATGACTGACCATACTGCGAAGCGGGCGGTCAGTGGCAATCTATCGACCGAAGAATTGCAGTTCTGTGTTTGGACCACCAAATCCGCGCCAAGGACTGGACGTGAATAGCCGACAACTCATGGAGCTGATCGAGGCCGATGGATGGTTTCTGGTCAGGATCAGGGGCAGTCACCACCACTTCAAGCACTTGACTAAGCCGGGGCTGGTGACGATTCCCCACCCGAAGTAGGACCTGCTGCCCCGAACGGCGGCGAGCATTCTCAAGCAGGCGGGCCTCAAGTGAGTCCGTTTCATCTTTTCCTGAGGAGCTACCTCATGCTTTACCCAATCGCGATTCTTCCCGGTGACGATGGGCACGCCTGGGGCGTGGAGGTGCCGGACCTGCCCGGCTGCTTCTCTGCGGGCGACGATCTGGATGACGCGATGGCCATGGCGCGCGAGGCCATCGAGGGGCATCTGGAAATTCTGGCGGAGGAGGGGGCACCGATTCCGGTGGCGCGGAAGGTGACCTTCCATGCAGCCAATCCCGAATACGCCGGCTGCACCTGGGCGTTGGTGGATATCGACGTGACGCGCTACATGGGCAAGGCGGAAAAACTGAACATTACGCTGCCGGGCTATCTGCTCAATCGCATCGATGACTACGTGAGGAATCACCCGGAGCAGAAAAGTCGTTCGGGCTTTCTGGCGGCTGCGGCGCTGCGGGTGTTGCAGGAGGGGTGAGGGGCGGCTGTAGCCCTCTCCCCCGGCCCCTCTCCCTGAAGGGAGAGGGGAGCAAGGCGCATCACACCTTGCGCACGAACTCCGATTTCAGCTTCATCGCGCCGATGCCATCGATCTTGCAGTCGATGTCGTGGTCGCCGTCCACCAGGCGGATGTTCTTCACCTTGGTGCCGACCTTGACCACCAGGGACGAGCCTTTGACCTTGAGGTCCTTGATCACGGTGATGGTGTCACCGTCCTGCAGGACGTTGCCAACGGAGTCCTTGATCACTTTGTCGTCGCTGGCCGTTTCGGTGCCGGCGTCGGCGGACCACTCGTGGGCGCACTCCGGGCAGATCAGCATTGCGCCGTCTTCGTAGGTGTATTCGGAGTTGCATTTGGGGCAGGGCGGCAGGGTGCTCACGGTTTACCTCGACGTCGGTGTCACGAAAAACCATGGATTGTATAAGGTTTTGCCATCGATTTGCCGCTTATGCGTTTGCGTTAGCACGATGCATCGAGCTCTTTACCTGTCTGAATCTTCTGTGGCGAATCGGCTGTTGGTGTTCCTGCAGCGATAGTTCGCCGGCCGCGGCTCATGGCGTATCCATGGGCTCGGGAATCCTCAGCACACCGGCATCGGTGAAGCGCCGGGTGCCCCAGAAGCCGCCGCCCAGTTTGCCGCGCAGGGCATAGGGGACGTTCTGGACCGGGCTGACGCCGGTGAGGCCCCAAGCCTGGCGCAGCACCGAGAAGGCCGAGATGGTTACTGGCACTTCGATGAGCGTTTCACCAAAGCCTGTCACCGTGCCGCCCTGGCTGCTGACGCCGCTGGCCAGGGGCAGGTCGTTCAGGTCCAGTTCCAGGGCCACGCCGCTGTAGTGGATGGCACTTTCATTGGGGTTCTGTACCCGCAGCTTGAGGTTGAAGCGCATTTCCAGGCCTTCGCCGGGGATGGGTTCCATGCCGGCGAGGTCGACCTGCAACGGGTCGCGTGTGCCGAAACCGGCGCAACCTGCCAGCAGCAGCGACAGTAACAAGGCGGCGAGGCGGGTGGGGCGCATGGAAGGCTTCCTGCTCGGGGTCCTGCCTTGAGTAAAGATCAGGCCGGTGCGGGCGTGCCCACATTTTCTGTGGAGCAGGCTGTGGATATCTTCTGGATGGATTGCGCCATGGCCTGCGCCAGAAGGCTTAGGGCGGGTTGTTCGTTTCATGCTCACGAAGGGTGCAACCGAGACTACCGGGCGCTCGTTGCGGATACCCACGGAATCTGTGGGGCAAGCTGTGGATAGCTTTGGGATGGGTGCCTGAAGCGCCCGAAAATAGTGGCATACAAGTGATTGGTCGGTTTTTGTACAGGCGTGTGGGCCGGGTTTTCATGGGGTTGCAACAGGCAGGCCTGTGATCTGTCCAGCAAACGAGTTCGTCGCCCCCCTGCGCGTGGCATGTCGGCACGGGATGCTCACAGAAACTGTGGGCGGTTCTGTGGATATCTTTGGGATAAATGCGTGGATTGCCCATGGGGCAGGGGCTGGAAGCACTTGCTTGGTTTTTCGTCGTCAGTCGTATTCGGCCGCTTCGTGGTCGCCCAGCAGGCGGCGCTGGCGTGGGGTGCAGGCGGCGAGCACGTCGGGGTTGAAGCGAAAGTCCAGGTAGGGCGAAAACTTCTGCGCCACCATGCGCCGTCCGTAGTGCACCTGCAGCAGGTAGCGACTGCGGTCCGTGGTGCGGTTGCGGCTGCCGGCGTGCCAGAGCTCACTGCGGAACACCAGCGCATCGCCTGCCCGGCACAGCACGGCATCAGCCGTTTTGCCGCGCCAGTTGGTTTCACCTGGCTGGGGCTTGCGCCCGGCGCGGTGGCTGCCGGGGATGACCAGGGTGGGGCAGAGGTCGGCGTCGATATCGTCCAGGTACAGGTGAGCGGTGAGCACCTGCATCGGCAACTGGAAAGCCGGGTCGGCCAGGAGGCTTTCCGGCAGCTCCATCACCAGGTGGTCCAGGTGCAGCTCGGCACCGACAAAGCCGGGGTGGCAGCGCCAGGCGGTCTGGCCGATCACGTGGCAATCCTCGCCCAGTGACGCTTCAGCCAGGTCGATCACGCGGGGCAGGTCGAGGTAGGGCAGCCATTCCGGCCCCCGGTTGAACACGCATTTGAAATGGTCGTCCACCAGGCCGATGTAGTCCCAGTGGATGGGCTGAAGCTGGTCCATTAGCTGGCGCAGGGTGGCGACGGCGGGGGCGTCGAGCACGCCTGGAAGCAGGGTGAAACCCTGTTCGTTCAGGTCACGGAGATGGGCGGCGGTGGACATCGGCATGTCCTCGTAACTGGAGCTACCTGTAGGGTGGACCACGCTTCACCGGTCCACCATTGGCGGTCCGCCATGGCTTCGAGGGTGGATGGAAGAGCGCCATCCACCCTACGTCAGGCTTTGAGCAAGCCTTCGAGGCGTTGACGCAGTGGCTCGATCTCGTCTTCTGCAAGGTTCAGCAGGAAGTCATTCCGGAGCACCTCGACCAGTTCGCTGGCGTCCTCGATCGTGCGACTTTCCACGCGCCCATCGCGGTGGCGCTTGTTGAAGGTGCCGTTGGCCAGAGTCAGGCGCCATTCGCCTTGGCTGCGTGCGGTCATCAGCATCTGGCGGAACACGCTGTTGGGGTGGGTGGAGGTGTACCAGTTGCGTGGGATGCAATCGACCCAGGCGTGCACTTCCGGGCCGAAGCGGTAGCAGGCCGCCCAGCCGGTTTCGGCGCGGAAGTTTTCCAGTTGCACCTCGCCGGTACCGTCATTCTGCGGACGCAGGCGATAGGGAAGGTCAGCGGGTATCGGGCCTTCGAGGGGAACGGCGCGCCAAGGGGTGGCGGAGCCGAAGCCGACGTCCGCCAGGTGCGGGCCTTCCGGGAGCTGCACGCGCAGCATCAGGTGGGAAAGCATGGTCTGCGGCGCGTCGAGCGGCAGGCCCCAACGCACCCGGCCACCCAGCATTTCGACGTGATAGCCGAGAGCGAGCAGCAGGCGGGCGAAGAGGTTGTTCAGCTCGTAGCAGTAGCCGCCGCGCTGGCGTTCCACCACTTTGGCGAACACGGCGTCGGCATCGATGTGGATGGGGCGGTCGAGCAGTACGTCGACGTTCTCGAAGGCCACCCGCTGCTGGTGGGCGGCGATCAGTCGGTCGAGGCTGGCGAGATCGGCGTGCTGCGGTGCGGGGGTGTCCAGATGGCGCAGGTAGGCCTCGGTCTGCTGCGGGTTCAGCGCATACATGCGGGTCGGCTCCATGACGATGACGCCTGGATGCTAGCAGATGCCGTTTAACTGGCGACGAACGGTAGCTTGGTGTCTTTCTTAATCAACGGGGCCTGTAAAAAATAAAAGACTGAGGGAATGCAAGGCGTCGTTAAAAAGACCTGAAAATCAGCGTATTGGGTCAGGTGTTGTCGCTATGGTCAGAAGCGCTCTGTCGATTTTTTTGCTCATGCGCGCTGTATTTGTTTGACATATTTTACGTCTTTGGCAGACTTCGCCTCCGTGGTAACCGCTCGGTTCGCTCCGTG
Organism: Pseudomonas sp. D(2018); assembly: GCF_005502555.1. Lineage (NCBI taxonomy): Bacteria > Pseudomonadati > Pseudomonadota > Gammaproteobacteria > Pseudomonadales > Pseudomonadaceae > Pseudomonas > Pseudomonas sp. D(2018). The sequence goes on along the minus strand of NZ_SCOK01000047.1, from coordinate 37,695 downwards.
CCGGGCCCCGCCGTCAATAACAAAAACTCCGTCAGCCGAGGCGCCTGCCCCTCAGATTCCCGGCCCCGACGGGCGTGCCTCTGGAACAAGAACAAATGCTGATCTGGTTTGTTGCGGTATACCTGCTGATCACAGTTGGTGTCGGTTTCTACGCCTCCACTCGTGTCAAAAACTCCAAGGACTTCGCGGCCGGCGGCCGGAGCATGTCCTTCCCTTTGGTCGCGGCGATGGTGTTCGCCACCTGGTTCGGCTCGGAAGCCGTGCTGGGCATTCCTGCGACCTTCATCGAGGAAGGCTTCGCCGGGATTGTCGAAGACCCCTTTGGTTCGTTTGGATGCCTGATGCTGGTGGGCCTGGTCTTCGCCCGTCCGCTCTACCGAATGAACCTGCTGACCATCGGCGACTTCTTCAGAAAGCGCTTCGGTCCGAACGTCGAGCTGATTACCAGCCTGGTCATCATCGGTTCCTACCTGGGCTGGGTGGCCGCTCAGTTGACCGCGCTCGGCGTGGTGTTCAACGTGCTGTCCGACGGTTCCATCACCACCACCCAGGGCATGCTGATCGGCACCGCCATCGTGTTGCTCTACACCCTGTTCGGCGGCATGTGGTCGGTGGCGCTGACCGACTTCATGCAGATGATCATCATCGTCGTCGGCCTGGTGTACCTGACCTGGCTGATCGGTGACATGGCCGGTGGTGCCGACGTGGTGATCAGCCATGCGGCGTCCGAAGGCAAGTTCACCTTCATGCACAGCTTCGAGCCGCGGGACATCGTCGCGTTCATCGCTGCCGCGGTAACCATGATGTTCGGCTCCATCCCGCAGCAGGACGTGTACGCCCGCGTGATGTCGGCCAAGACCGAGAACATCGCTGCCCGCGCGTCCATGACAGGTGCCGTGTTCTACCTCAGCTTCTGCATGCTGCCGATCTTCCTCACCTACGCCGCTTCGATGATCGACCCGGCCATGGTGCAGAAGTGGCTGGCCGAAGACTCGCAGATGATCCTGCCGCACCTGATCATGGAACGTACCCCGCTGTTCGCCCAGATCATGTTCTTCGGCGCACTGCTGTCGGCGATCATGTCCACCGCCTCGGGCACCCTGCTGGCGCCGTCGGTGACTTTCACCGAGAACGTCCTCAAGCGCTTCATCCCCGACATGACCGACCGCCAGTTCCTGCTGGCCATGCGTATCAGTGTGGTGGTGATGACCGCGGCTACCTCGGTCTTTGCCTTGTATTCCGACGCGAGCATCTACGAGATGGTCGGTAACGCCTACAAGGTGACCCTGGTCGCCGCCGTGGTTCCGCTGTTCACTGGCCTGTTCTGGAAGCGCGCCACCACCCAGGGTGCCCTGCTGGCCATCGCGTTCGGCCTGCTGTCCTGGATGTACCTGGAAGCCACCTATGCGGAGACCGACTTCTGGCCGCCGCAACTGGCCGGCCTGCTGTTCAGTGCCCTGGGCATGCTGCTGGGTTCGCTGCTGCCGCAGTTCGTGCGCAGCCGTCGTGAACCCCTGGAGCCTGTCGCGGCCTGAGGGTCCGAGGTCTGAAAGAGCCCCGCCACGTGCGGGGCTTTTTCATGGGCTCTGTCTGCATTGCCCGTAGGAGTTCTTGGCCCGATGGCAAATCTCTCGCAACAGCTGCGCCGCCCTTGGCGAATGAATTCGCCCCCACAGGATTCCGGAGACTCAGGCCGCCAGCTCGACGAAGCCGCGCAGTACGGTCAGGCCGACGAACAGGCTCATGGCGATCTGGCTGCCGCGGGGCACGCTGTCGCAGAGGGCGCGGAAGTTGAGCATGGGGGCGATGAATAGCTTCGGCCAGCAAGCGAAGGCCGCGCATAGGGCGATCAGGGACAGCGCGGCGAGGCTGGCGGAGAAGTTGAAGGTTGCGTTGGAGAGGATGCAACTGATGGGGATGGCAATGGCGATGGCGATCCAGCCGCCGGTGACCAGTTTTTCGCCCCGGCTGCGTGGCGAAACTGTAGCGCTGTCACTGGCCATAGGCGATTCCTTGTCTGACTGCAGGCTGAGACTGCCGCGCATTCTCCACCCGCCTTCGGGAAGGCGCAAGACAGAGGGGCCCGTCATTGCGACGGGCCCCGCGGTCATCAGAAATGCACCTTGGCCAGCAGGCTGAAGGTGTTCTGGTTGGTGCCGCCGAGGATCTCGTCGCCGAGGAAGCTGCTGTCGTCGATGGCGTACTTGTTCTTCCAGTAGTCGTACTCGATACCGACGTAGAAGTGCTTCACCGCGCTCCAGCCCATGGCCTTGCCCAGGTCGTACTTGATCTGCGGGTTGAAGTGCAGGTTGGCATGCAGGTCGTTCGGGCGGTCGGAGGTGGCGTCCTTGTTGTTCCACACCCAGTCCATGAAGCCGTCGATCACGACGTCCGAATTGCCCACTGGAATGGTGTAGGACCACACCGGGGTGACCTGCCACTGGCCGGACGGGTTGTTGGTGATGCCGTCGGGCTTGCGGTAGTAGAAGTTCAGTTGGAAGTAATCGAAGCCGGGGAGCTTGAGGTCGAAGCCCGGGCCGATCAGGTAGTTCTGGTTGCGGTTCTCGCCACGCTCGTAGGTGGTGGCCAGCAGCACGTCGCTGATGGGGCCGAATTCCAGTTTCTGGTCGAACACCTTGCCGAAGGACAGGCGCGGGGAGAATTCGCCGTAGTAGGTGTTCTTGCCGGCGTTGGCGTCTTCCTCGCCGTTGTAGTTGATCTGGTCGACGAAGACGAACAGGTCGCCCCAGGTCCAGCCGCTGGCGTGCTCGAAGGTGAAGGTCTGCTGGATTTCCGGGTTGATCTCGAAATTCTTGCCGTACAGGTAGGACAGGCTGTTGTCCTGCCACAGCAGGGGGTCGTCGGCCAGGGCGTTGCCGGCCGCCAGCAGGCCGCCGGCGAGCATCAGGGTGGAAAGGGTGCGGTTCATCGGGTGTTGGCTCCAGTGGTCTTAAGCTGTGTCTATCTGCGTAGAACTTGTCTGTTTGGTCAGGCCTGCCGGGGAGAGCAAGAAAGGCGCCAAGATGCCAAGGGCAAGCGGCGGGGCGCGCGATTATCGGGGGAAAGCGCCGTTTTTCAAGCGGTTACGCGAACTTAGCGGGCGTTTCCCGACTGCTGGAAGCTGACCAGATGCACAACTCTGGGGAGGAAAAGCTGACCGCGCGGGCAGTTTTGCCTTGATTTGGGGCGGCGTCGGAGCCAGCCCGTCGATGCCTGGTTGTATGCAGTCCGATGGACAGGGACGCACTGCGCCCCGATGCGGTATCCGTGGGGGCGTCTGGGAAGTTGCGGGGCCGCGGTACGGAAGGGGGGCTTCCAATGCTCGGGGGCGGGCAGCCGGTTGCGTGGGATTGAACCGGGCGTAGCGGTGCTCATCGTCCTGGGCCGGCGGGGGCGGCGGGTGCCAGATCCGCGGGACCTCGTCGAGGTATCACCCTTCCAGTCGATGAACTTCGCCGTCCGTCCGGCGCCTGTGTTCGGTGTTTTCGTGGAGGCTGGAGGGCGCAATTTTCATACCATCCTGCACCGCGCGCTCTGCGTCGCGGGTGCCATGGGAAGTGCCGCTTCAAAGACCGGGGAAGCGTCCGCCCGCGGTTGGGGACTGGGTCCCCAGAACTGGGGGGAAAGTGGGTGGGGAACTGGGGAAATTACCGTTCTACCTGTTGGTGACCGCTGAACGGCAGCGCTGCGGGCGATGGGGCCTGCGCTATAAATACCGGGGTCGGTGCTGGAGTTGCCGACCCGGCCGGAGGCTTTTTTTGACGCTCGCCTTGCGAGCGAACCGACGGTCACACAAGGGGAGGAGTCGATGAAGATGGCGCTGGCGAAAAAGCCCTTCAATCTGTTCCGCTGGTTTTCCCTGGTGAGCCTGGTGATCATCCTGGTGGTCGCCATCCTGCTCGGCCTGGCGGCGACCCGCTTCCTCATGCGCGAAAGCATCGACCGCGATGCCATGCTCAGCGCCCAGTTCATCAAGTCCATCGCCGACGTCGAAGTCATCCATGGCAACTTCTCCCCGGGCCTGACCCTGGGCGAGTTCCTCGACAAGCGTGTCGATGGTGCGCGCCTCGGTGTTTCCCACGAACAGTTGGCGAAGTCTCACGAGGAGTTCTTCGATCACATCGTGCGCCTGCCCGACGTGCTGCTGGCCAATGTCTACGCGCCCGATGGCGTGGTGATCTGGTCGACCAACCCGAAACTGGTGGGTGGGCGGTCGCTGGAGCAGTCCAAGCTGAACGAAGCGGTACGGAGTCGCGATACGGTGACCACCGAGCATCACGGCCCCGACGCCTGCCCGGCGGAAAGCTACTTCATGCGGGTGCCCCACAGCCTTTACCTGGAAAGCTTCATCCCGCTGCAGGACAGCCGCGGCGAAGTGCTCTCGGTCATCGAGATCTACAAGGAGCCGGTGGACTTGATCGCCCGCATGAATCGCGGCTTCGTCCTGCTCTGGATCGCCACGGCGCTGGGCGGTGCGATCATCTACCTGAGCCTGTTCTGGTTCGTGCGCCATGCCTCGCGCCTGGTGGACGACCAGCAGCGGCAACTGGTGGAAAACGAAACCCTGGCGCTGCTCGGCGAGATGTCCACCGCCGTCGCCCACAGTCTGCGCAACCCGTTGGCGTCTATCCGCTCCAGTGCCGAGCTGGCGCTGGAAGTGGACCCGGGGCCGCTGCACAAGAACCTGGGCGACATCATCACCCAGGTGGATCGTATGTCGAAGTGGGTCCGCGAGCTGTTGCTGTCCGCCCGCCCGCTCTCCGGTGACCAGGAGCCGGTGGACCTCACCATTGCCCTGGAAGAGACCCTGGCCGCCTACGAACCGCAGATTCGCCACGCCGGCATTGAGGTCGACTGGCAGACCCGGGAGGCACCCAAGGTGGTCAGTCATCCGGTGCTCCTGCAGCAACTGCTGGGCAGCGTGCTTTCCAATGCCATCGAAGCCATGCCGCGCGGCGGTCGCCTGGTGGTCAGCCTGGAGCCGGATGCGCGTCGCCATCTGCTTAACTTGACCATCAGCGACACCGGTGGCGGCATGTCGCCGGCCATGCTGGACATGGCCTTCAAACCCTTTCACACCACCAAGCGCGGTGGCCTGGGCGTCGGCCTGGTGCTGGTGCGCAAGATAGTCGAGCGCTTTGGTGGAGCAGTCAGCATCGAAAGCCGGGAGAACGCCGGTACCAATGTGCACCTGACCTTCAGGGCCACGGCAGGGGGATAAGAAAAATGGGCAACAGCATTCTGATTGTCGAAGACGACGAGATTCTGGCTGATAACTTCTGCACCTACCTGCAGCGTCGCCAGTTCGACGTCATCGTCTGCAGTTCGGCCGAGGAAGCCCTGGCGATCATCGAGGCGCAGCATCCTGACCTGGTGCTGACCGACTACTGCCTGCCGGGCATGAGCGGGTGCGACCTCATCAGCCGCGCCCGCGCACTGGACGAGCAACTGAAGGTCATCATGATCACCGGCCACGGCAATGTGCAGGGCGCGGTGGAAGCCATGAAGGCCGGCGCCAGCGACTACCTGACCAAACCGGTGGCCCTCGCCGAGCTCAAGCTGGTGGTGGACAAGGTGCTGGAAGCGAGGCGCCAGGAGCAGCGATTGTCCTTTTACCAGCAACGTGAAGCCCAGGACTCCGGGCTCACCGGCCTGATCGGCGACTCCGAACCCATGCGCGCCATGAAGGACATGGTCCGCCAGGTGCTGGGTGCCGAAGAGCGCATGGCCGGTGAAGACCTGCCGGTGGTGCTGATCGAGGGCGAGACCGGGACGGGCAAGGAACTGGTGGCCCGCGCCCTGCACTTCGACGGCGCGCGCAGCAAGGGGCCCTTTGTCGAATTCAACTGCGCGTCGATACCCTCGCACTTGCTGGAGGCCGAGCTGTTCGGCCACGAGAAGGGCGCCTTCACCGACGCCAAGGATCGCCGCGTGGGCCTGGTGGAGGCGGCCGATGGCGGCACCCTGTTCCTTGACGAGGTGGGCGAGATCGACCTGCTGCTCCAGGCCAAGCTGCTCAAACTACTGGAAGACCGCACCATCCGTCGCCTGGGCTCGGTGCGCGAACGCAAGGTCAACCTGCGCATCATCAGCGCCACCAACTGCAACCTCGAACAGATGGTCCAGGAGGGCAAGTTCCGCCGCGACCTGTTCTTCCGCCTGCGCATCATCACCATCAAGGTGCCGCCGCTGCGTGCCCGTGGCGACGATATCCTCACCCTGGCGGAACACTTCGTCGCCCAGCACGGCAAGCGCTACGGCAAGCCGGGGCTGCGCTTCAGCCCGGAAGCCAAGTCAGTGCTCAAGGGCTATAGCTGGCCCGGTAACGTGCGTGAGCTGCGCAACATGCTGGAACAGACCGTGCTGCTGGCGCCAAGCAATGTCATCAGCCCCGAGCAACTGACCATCTGCCGCGGCCTGCTGGCCGGTGCCGGTGTCACCGAGGCGGCCCTGCCGTCGATGATGGGAGATCCGCTGGGGCTGGAAGACGAAAACCTGAGCCTGTCCGACGCCGAGCGCGACCTTGTGGTCAAGGTGCTCGGCAAGACCGACTGGAACATTTCCAAATCCGCCCGGATGCTCGGCCTGACCCGCGACATGCTGCGCTACCGCATCGACAAGTTGGGCCTGGAGCGACCCGACCGCCAGCATCATTGAGCAGGCCCCGATTCCGGGGCATCCGCCGACCAAGGTCGGGGGAATGAGTTCTGGTGAAACTTCCTGGCCAATCTAGACTCTACGAATCATCGACCCGGTCGGGTCGATGCAGCCTTGGCTCGGAACGTGCAGGGATGCAATCAGCGGTCAGCCTGGCCGCCGTCCGATCTCCTGACAGGGGAGCAGCCGCAGTGTCGAAGAAAGTACTGATAGTCGACGACGAAGAAATCCTCGCCGGGAACTTCCAGACCTACCTGGAAATGCTTGGTTGTGAAGTGCGAACCGCCGCCAGTGGTGCCATCGCTCTGGAGGTCGTGGAGAACTTCAAGCCTGACCTGCTGGTGCTCGACTATCGTTTGCCGGACATGACCGGCTTCGACGTGTTCGATGCCATGCGCACGCTGCACAGCTGCGAAGCGGTGTTGATGACCGCGCACCCCAGCATCGAAGTGTGCAACCGCGCCATCGAGCGCAACATCGACATCATCCTCCTCAAACCCTTCCCCCTGCATGAGCTGGGCAACGTCGTGCTCCACGGCCTGCCTGGCGGCGCCCTGCGCGAGTCGTCGGCCGAGCAGCCAGCCCAGATGGATCGTCGCCGTGGCGGCGAGGTGAATTTCCCGCTGAAACTCTACGACGGCGCCTGGGTGCTCTCCGACCGCCGCCGTCCCGCGGCAAGCTCCGACGAACCACTGAAGCAGGTCAAGAAAGGCGCGTGACGTCGCCGGATCGAAACAAGCGCAGGCATCGACCTGCGCTTTTTCTTTACAGGGCGAAAAGTTGACAGATCGACCGACGAGGTCGGGCGGGATTAGTGTCCGGGCTGTGGATCACCAACCGGACACGAGGACTGCCCCATGCTCTCGCTCGAACTCTTGCTGGAACACCAGACCCTCAGCTTCGCCGTGGCCATGGCCATGAGTGGCCTTGCCTGGCTTGCCTATGGTCATGCCTGAACTGCGTCGCATAGCCGCGACGGGGGAGAGGGGATGCCCCTCACTGAATGCTCGACGCCAGCTCGAAGATCGGGATGTACATCAGGATCACGATCACCCCGATGATCAGGCCGATGAAGGTCATCAGCAGCGGCTCGAACAGGCGCACGAACCATTCGATCCAGCGGCTGGTTTCCTCGTCATGGAAGTCGGCCGTGCGCTCCATCATTTCGCCAAGGTTGCCGGACTGTTCACCGGCCCTGAGCATGCGCAGCGACACCGGCGTCGCCAGCCCATGTTCCTCCAGCGCGCGAGAGAGCGCCTGGCCTTCGCGGATTCGCGTGGCGGCCTGGTCCAGTCTCGGGCGTGAGGCGGCACCGAGCAGCCCACGGACCATGGCGATGGCGGTGAGGATGGGAATCCCGCCCTGCAGCAGGATGCCCAGGGACCGGTAGAAGCGCGCCAGCTCATAGATCCGGATGCGCTCGCGAATCGTCGGCAAGCGTTCGACCTGGCGTCCCAGCGCACGCCGCACGCTCTCCTGGCGTAGCAGCAGGACCAGCGCTACCAGCGTCAGCGCGGCACAGCCGAAGACTTCCGTCTGGTGCGAATGCAGGAACAGCCCGCTGTGCAGCAGCACCCGGGACAACCAGGGCAGGTTCGAACCCAACCCCTCGAACACCAGGCTGAAACGCGGCACCACGTAGCCCACCAGGAACAGCAACACCCCGCAGCCGACCATGAACAGCAGCACCGGGTAGACCGACGCGCTGATGATCTTCTGCCGCACCTCGTCCATCCGCGTGCGGTAGGCCACGTAGCGGCCCAGGGCATCGCCCACCGCGCCGGTCTTCTCGCTGGACTGCACCAGCGCCACGTAGAGCGCGGGGAATATCGCGGGGAATTGCGCCAGCGCCTGGGACAGCGACTTGCCCTCGTAGAGCAGGCGCACCAGGCCACCCAGCACCTTGCGCGCCTGCGGGTCGGCCTCTTTCTCGGCCAGGCTTTCCAGGGCATCGATCAGTGCCAGCCCGGCATTCAGCAGCGTGGTCAGCTCCTGACTGAACAGCAGCAGCGGGAAGCCTTCGCGCCGACGCCAGCCACGCAACGACCAGCCACGCTCGGGCTGCAGGGCGAGCACCCGCAGCCCTTGGGCTTCGGCCTGGCGGCGGGCGTCATCCTGGCTCGCCGCCTCCACCACCAGCGCAACCACCCCGGCCTGGGCGCGGACCGCCTTGATCTGAAAGCGCATGACGGTCACTGCCAACTGGTGACTTCGGCGTTCTCGCCGTCGCCGCCGGGTTGGCCATCCTTGCCCAGGGTGAGCAGCTCGAAATCGCCGTTCTCGCCGGGGGAGCGGTAGACATAGGCACGACCCCAGGGGTCCTCGGGGACTTCCTTCTGCAAATAGGGGCCGGCCCAGCGCGGTTCATCCGAGGGCGCGCTGACCAGCGCCGTCAGGCCCTGCTCGGTGCTGGGATAGCGCCCCACCTCAAGACGGTAGATATCCAGGGCCTTCACCAGCCCCTCGATCTGTGCACGGGCCACCTTGGTTTCGGAGCGGCCCAGCTGATTGAAATACTTGGGCGCCACAATGCCGGCCAACAAGCCGAGCACCACCAGCACCACCAGGAGTTCAAGGAGGGTGAAACCCTGTTCGGGTCGACGATGCATCTTCATGGGAGCCTCCGCTGCAGGTCACTGCAGACGGCTATGCAAGAGCTGTGCACGACGAGCGGGCGAGGGGGGCGACACATCGCCGGTCGGATTATCCGGCACGTGCTTTGCTGACGGTACAGCACCGTACAACCCGAAGGGGATTGGCCCTCACAGGGGAGAAAAACGATGAAAGTGCCCACCCTGGTGCTGTTCAGCATCTTTGCGACCACCGCTGTCGAGGCCCGTGCCGATATCTACCAGGTGGTCTCCGCCAATGGCGCCATAATGCTCACCAACATCCACCGAACCGACCGCAAACTGGTTCGCGTGGCCCGCGAGAGGCCTGTGCAGGCCAAGGCGCCGAGCGTGGTCAAACCGGTACGCAAGGGGCCGCTCAAGGCGCCGCGCTATTCACTGATCGTGGCCCAGGCGGCCTTCGAATACGACCTGCCGGCGGAGCTGCTGCACGCGGTGATCACGACCGAATCCAACTACGACCCCACGGCTGTTTCACCCAAGGGCGCCGCTGGCCTGATGCAGCTGATGCCCGGCACCGCGCGGGACCTGGGCGTGCACGACGTATTCGACCCGACGGCGAATGTCCGGGGTGGCGCGCGCTACCTCAAGCGCATGATGAAGCTGTTCGGCAACGACCTCTCCCTGGCCCTGGCGGCCTACAACGCGGGTCCCGGCGCGGTGCTCGCCTACAACCGCGCCATTCCTCCCTACCCGGAAACCCAGCGCTATGTCCCCAGCGTCCTGAGGCATTACAAGCGCCTCCAGGCCGACGCAAAACGCCCCCGCTAGTGGGGAATTTCCCCAGATGCGGGGGCGTTTTTTCCGAGTAAGAATGCCTCCGCGACCCAGCTCGTAGGGTGGGCTTCAGCCCACCAGCGGCAGCCCGTGCGTAACGGGATAACGGCCTTTCATCCACCATGGGTCCCAGGCTGGACGCTGCCCGGTGGACGGCCAATCGCCGACCACCCCATAGGTCCGTTACGCGGCCCTTCGCACATGAATGCTCCCCTACAGGGTTCGGCGTTTCCCGCTCGCTTACCGCCCCCAAAAAACCGGGGAATTGGGTGGGAATCGGGTGGGGGAAATGCTGGCCATTTCTTGGTTTAGCATCATAAGTAATTGAATTATATGCATTTACTGTGATGGCACAGGCATTGCTGGAACCGTCCTGCCCTCTATTTGGCATCCATGCACCTGATACCGAGGTCAGCCAAGATGAACCGGACTAACCCTTCGAGCAGTGCAACTCCCCTCCGCTTTGGTGCCCAGGGGGCATTTCTATATCTGGGCGGCGTTCTGCTGTTGCTGGGCGCCACCTTTGGCGGCGAAGACGCCGCGGCGGCGATCCGCTGCGAGCGCAATATCGTGGCCAACGTCGTGGCCCTCGATCAGCCGCTGATGTTCAATCGCCTCGGCGCGCAGAACGTCAACGGCATGATGTTCGCCCTGCGCCGCGATGTGGTGGACAAGAATGAAACGCCGCTCACCCAGGGGGGCTCGGCAGTGCCCGGTGAAGTGGCGCTGCGTCCGGACAAGCGCCCGCGTCCACTGGTATTGCGCGTCGCCGCCGGTGATTGCCTGACCATCAACCTGCAGAACCTGCTGGCCCACCAGGCCAACCCCAACAACCCGGACGACCCGTTGTTCAAGAAGGACGAACAGGTCGCCGACCGCCATGTCGGCTTCCAGGTCAACGGTATGCAGGCGGTCAACGACATCGGTGACATTGCCACCAACGCCGGCCGTAACCAGAACACCCTGATCCCGCCCGGCGGCAGCCGCAGCTACACCCTGTACGCCGAGCGTGAAGGCGCCTTCGCCGCCAGCAGCTACGGCGCTACCTTCGGCGGCGAAGGCACGGGCGGCAACACCGCCAACGGTCTGTTCGGCCAGGTGGTGGTACTGCCCAAGGGCGCGCGCACCTACCGCAACGTGGTCACGGAAGAAGAGATGCGCCTGGCCACTACCGGCCGTACTCCGGCCGGCCAGCCGATCATCGACTACGAAGCCCGCTACCCGCAGGACGATCCCTGGAGCGAGGAAGGCAAGGCCGGGCTACCGGTGATCGCCATGATGGACAATGGCGAGATCATCTCCAGCGACACCGATGCCGTGGTCATGGGGCCCAACCCCGACGGCACCTTCCCGCAGAACACCTACCCGCTGGAAAGCTACGGCAAACGCAACCCGGCGTTGCCCAACCGCCTGGAGCCCTTCCGCGACTTCTCCTCGGTATTCCATGACGAGAACGCCGTCGCCCAGGCCTTTCCCGGCTACTGGAACGACCCGGTATTCGGCCATGTGCTGGAGCCGACCCGCGACTCCTTCATGATCAACTACGGCGCCGGTGGTATCGGCGCCGAAGTGGTGGCCAACCGTCTCGGCGTTGGTCCCATGCACGACTGCCTGTCCTGCGCCTACGAAGAGTTTTTCCTCAGCGCCTCGACGGTGGGTGACATCGCCATGCAGGTGGACGTGCCGGCTAACGTCGGCCTGGAAAGCATCCTCCCCGGCCAGGTGCCGCCGGAAGGCACCACCGGGGTCAAGGCGACCATGGCCCTGTTCCCCTCCGAGCCGTCCAACGTGGCCCACAGCTACATCGGCGATGCCGTGCGCTTCCGCAATAGCCACAATGGCTACGAGCAGCACGTGTTCCACCTGCATGGCCACCAGTGGCTGTTCAACCCGAATGACGACAACTCCGACTACATCGACGCTCAGGGCATAGGCCCGGGCTCGGGCTACACCTACGAAATCGCCAACGGCGGGTCCGGCAACCGTAACCGCACCTCCGGCGACGCCATCTACCACTGCCACTTCTATCCGCACTTCGCCCAGGGCATGTGGGCCATGTGGCGCATTCACGATGTGTTCGAGGAAGGCACCCGTCTGGCGGTGTCCGAAGAGGGCGACGATGGCTTCCACAAGAAAGCCTTCGAACTCCGCAGTGGCCTGCCTGCCCAGGGCGCCCGCGCCCTGCCGGATGGCGAAATCGTTGCCGGCACGCCGATTCCCGCCGTCGTCCCGCTGCCGGGCAAGGCCCTGCCGCCCATGCCGGGCAAAGTGGCCGTGGTGCCCAAGTACGGCGACGAACTGATCGCCGATCACGACGATGACGACGAGCACGAAGAGGGTGATGACGACTCCGGTCACGAACCCGAACTCAAACCGGTGGGCTCCGTGGCCCTGGTGGACCGCAGCGAGGCCAACCGCAACGCCGACGGCACCCTGAAGAACCCCGGCTTCCCGTTCTGGATCGGCGGCATCGAGAATACCGTCGGCCAACGTCTGTCGACCCCGCCGCTGGATATGCTGGATGCCGCCAAGGCCCAGGCCCTGAAGGATTCCGGCAATCCGCTGTGGGCCAATATCGACCCGGCCCAGTCCGGCGGTTGGGACGGCGGTCTGCCGCGCCATACCCTCGATGGTGTCTCTGCTGGCGGCGAGGCCGAAGTGGTCACCAGCGCCCTGGATTTCTCCAAGGTGGTTCATCGCGCCAAGGCCGTATTCCTCCCGGAAGAGGGCACCGACGTCGAGCAATCGGTCATGGCCTTCCATGCCAAACCCAGCCACCCGAGCTTCGCCGTGTTGCCAGGTGGTGCCGTGCAACCGATGGACTTCCGCACCAACGGTGGCCTGCCGGTGGCCGGCGCCCCCTATAACGAGCCGTGCCTGGACGACACCGGGAAGCGCCTGACCCAGGCCTCCGCGGTTGGTCGCTACAACAGTGGCGACTCCCTCAACGGCCAGTCGTTCACCGGTAGCTCGGCGTTCACCGCCGACCGCCCACGCGTCTACAAGGGCGCCAACATCCAGTTCGATGCGGTGTTCAACAAGGTCGGCTACCACTTCCCGCAGACCCGCATCATCGCCCTCTGGGAGGACGCCTGGCCGGTGATCAACAAGCAGCAGCCGCCGGAGCCGCTGGTGATGCGCATGAACACCTTCGACTGCACCATGTACCAGCACACCAACCTGATACCGGCGGTGTACGAGCTGGACGACTACCAGGTGCGCACCCCCACCGACATCGTTGGCCAGCATATCCACCTGCCGAAGTGGGACCTGACCTCATCCGATGGCTCGGCCAACGGCTGGAACTACGAGGACGGCACCCTTTCGCCGGCCAGTGTGGTCGAGCGCATCCACGCCATCCGCGAGTACAACCACTGCACCGAAGGCGACGCCCGTGACGGCACCCTGGAATGCCCGGTGGCCAGGCAGCACCCGTACTTCGGGCAGTTCGGCCGTGCCGACTGGCTGGGTGCCCGCACGACCCTGCAGCGCTGGTTCGCCGATCCGCTGATCAACACCTACAACGTCGACCGTGGCCTGGGGAACATCTTCACCCACGACCACTTCGGCCCGTCCACCCACCAGCAACTCGGCCTCTACGCCACAGTGCTCACCGAACCGGCAGGCTCCAGCTGGTACCACGCCGAAACCGGCCAGCCGCTCTACAGTGGCGCCCGCCAGGACGGCGGCCCGACTTCCTGGCAAGCGGTGATCGCCACCGGTGACCTGGACGGCGACGGCAAGAACGACAGCTTCCGTGAGTTCTTCATGGAGTACAGCGACTTCCAGCATGCCTATGAGGCAGGGGTCTATGTCGGCGCCGGGCCTGACGGCATCCCGGATGCCGGGGCCTACCCGACCTCCATGGACAGCTTCCGCTACGCCATCAACCCACCCGTGCGCCAGTCCGGTCCGAACCTCTTCGAGTCGGTACGCGAGGCTGCCAGTGGCCAGATTCCCGGCTGCCCGAGCCGGCCCTGCCCCCAGGCCATCTCGGTGGATGACCCAGGCATGTTCGTCGTGAACTACCGCAACGAGCCGGTGGGCCTGCGGATATTCGACCCCAACAAGGTAGCGCCGGACGGCAAGCCGGGCATGCAGGCCGATGGCCTGGCGGGCGACCTCGCCTATGCCCTGCAGACCCGCACCGACCGGGCCATTCCGGCATTGAACCTGGCGCCCAGCGCCATCAGCTCGGCCACCGGACCCACTGGCGCCAGCACGGCCTTCCCGCCGCACATCAACGTGGCCGGCGACCTGCCGGGCGACCCCTTCACTCCGCTGCTGCGGGCGTACTCCGGCGATAACGTGCGGCTGCGCATGCATGCCGGCGGCCATGAGGAAGAGCACAACGTCACCTTGCACGGCGTGAAGTGGCTGCACTCGGGCACCGGCTTCGGCAGCAGCGGCAACTCCGGCTGGAAGGCTTCGCAGATGGTCGGGATCTCCGAGCAGTTCGGCTTCGTCGCCCCGGTGACCATGATGTCCGGCAACGTCACCTATGAAGCTGCCGACTACCTGTACAACATGGACGCCTCCATCGAGGGCTACTGGAACGGCATCTGGGGCGTGATGCGCAACTACACCCAGCCGCGCGCCGACCTGTTCGCCCTGCCCAACAACCCGCGCCCGGTGTCGTCGCGCAACACCACCCAGTTCGATGGCGTATGCCCGCGCACCAGCCCCAACCCGAGCGGCATCGGCACCCGCAGCACCGTGCAGCGCAACTACGAGATTGTCGCCGTGCTGGCCAACGACGTGCTCGACAACCCCCTGGGCCTGACCATCGGCGATCCGGCCGGGGCGGGCATGCACGCCGGTGGCCCGCTGAACCCGCAGGGCGGCACCCTGGTGTTCAACTCGCGGCCGGTGACCATTCCGCAGGCCACGGTGGTGGACGAGGAGGACGGCGAGGTGTTCACCATCGGCGGCCAGAGCGGCCCGCTGCATGACCCGACCGCCATCCTCTACGTGCGCAAGGCTGACCTGGACCCGCTCACCGGCAAGCTGAAACCCGGCGTTCCCGTCGAGCCCCTGGTGCTGCGTGCCGCCGCTGGCGACTGCGTGAATATCACTCTGGAAAACCGCCTGCCGCAGGTGATGCCCGACCTGCCGACCTATGCGGTGATGCAGGGCCTGGTGAAGCGCGACCGCAACAGCGCCCAGGGCTCCACCACCTTCAACAACAACATGATGCGGCCCTCCAGCCACGTCGGCCTGCACACCCAGTTGCTGGCCTACGACATCACCAAGGCTGACGGCTTCAACGTCGGCATCAACCCGGTGCAGACCGTCGCGCCGCGCAGCGCGGCAGGTGGGGCCTGGCCGTCGAAGAGCTACAAGTTCTACGTCGGTCACCTGGAGCGGGAAGGCAAGCCGGTGACCCAGCTCGGCCGCAGCGTCGACAACATCACCGCCACCCCGGTGGAATTCGGCGGCTTCAACCTGCTGCCGGCCGACCCGGTCAAACAGGGTCAGAAAGGCCTGGCCGGCGCCATGAGCATCGCACCCCAGGGCGCCACCTGGACCGAGGACGCCGGCATGCGTTCCGCCGCCACCGTGACCCCGCTGTCCGGCACGCCGTACCGCGACTTCTCGCTGGTGCTGCACAAGTCGCTGAACATGCGCTGGGCCGACGGCCGACCGGTGGAAAACATGGCCTCCGAGGGCTTCGGCATCCCGGCCGATCCCAAGGACAACTCCGGCATGGCCGTGAACTACAAGAGCGAGCCCTTGTGGTACCGCTTCGCCAAGGCCCCGGATGCACCCTTCGGCCACGCCCAGGGCCAGGGCTGGGGGGACGTGCCCAATGCCCACATGGCCTACAGCAATGAACTGGTGGGGGGCGACCCGCAGACGCCGATCATGAAGGTCAAGCCCGGCCAGCCGTTCCGCACCCACGTGACCATGCCGTCTGGGGGTAGTCGTGGCATGACCTTCCAGCTCGACGGCCATGTCTGGGCGTTCAATCCCTTCCTGTCCGAGAAGCTGGATGTCTGGGGCTATCCGCTGAAGAGCGCGGGAATCGGCTCGCTGCGCTTTGGCATCAACCCGGCGGCGCTCTACATCGGCGCCCAGGAAAGCGTGCTGCCCGCAGCGCACTTCAGCCTGTCGATCCCGAGTGCGGGAGGCGCCAACGCGGTGCCGGGTGACTACCTGTACCGGGACTACGCCGCCTTCGGCAACGTCGGCGGGGTCTGGGGACTGCTGCGGGTGACCGACGAGCCGTGAGGGCAAGGACGACCGCATAGGCGCAACCCATCCTGCGGTGAGCAGATCCGTAGGATGGTGTGGAGCGAAGCGATACCCATCGATCGGGGCCGACCGTAACACTGAACATCGCAGGCCAGATCTGGCCTGCGATTTTCTTTTTCCGGGCTCCACCGGATCACCCCCAAAAAAGGGGAAACGGGTGGGGAAAATTCGCCAGGCCGGCCCGTCGTCTGCCGCAACCTGTTGAATCCAATAACCTTTCACGACTGGCACAGGCATTGCTCCCACATCAGTGCGAGGTCCAGACGAAGGGGAAGGACGCCAGATGAAAGCCCTGCACAACGCTTCCAGCCTGTTGCTGTTCACCGGTCTGCTGGCCGTTCAGGCCCATGCTGCCGAGGTGCCCGTCGGCGTTTCCGAGCGCCTGGTGCGCGACGGCGTGGCCATCGAGTTCGAGGCCCGGCCGCTGGGCAGCGACGGTGTGTTGACCGAAGGGATGTTCGCCGATATTCGCCTGCGCCTCACCGACGCCACCACCGGCCAGCCGCTGGCCGGACAGGTGCCGGGGGCCTGGCTCGACCAGGCACTGCCGGAAGGTCAGGCCGACCAGTGCAAGGTGCGCATCGGCACCTACCTCAAGGGTGTGCTCAGCGCCCGTGCGATGGTCGACCTGAACAGCTACTACCTGGTGGTGATGAACAAGGATTCAGCCCTCACCGTGATCGACCCGGTGACCTCCGTAGGCGGCATCACCAGCACCCTCACCCGCGTTGCGCTGAAGCGACCGCCCATGGACTGGGCCGCCAGCACCGACGACCGCCTGCTCTACGTTTCCATGCCCAGTGCCGGTGAAGTGGCGGTGGTGGACACCGCCGAGTTCAAGGTACTGGCAAGCCTGCCCGCCGGTCCTGAGCCGGTGCGCGTGGCCCTGCAGCCCGATGGCCGCTACCTCTGGGTTGGCAACAATGCCCGGCGGGGAGAGAAGGGCGGCGTCACGGTGATCGACACCCAGACCCGCAAAAGCGTGGCGACGCTGGCGACCGGCGACGGCCATCATGAGATCGCCTTCAGCGCCGATTCGCGCCATGCCTTCGTCAGCAGCCGCGAATCCGGCCGGGTGACCGTGGTGGATGTCGCCAGCCTGAAGCGGGTAAAGGACATCGAGACCGGCCCAAGCCCCTTGTCCCTGGCGCTGTCGGCGCTTTCTGGCGCGCTCTACGTCAGCGATGGCCAGGCGGGCACCATCACTGTGATCGACGCCCGCAGCCTCAAGGTGCGCAAGGTGATCGACGCCGGCCATGGGCTGGGGCCGCTGCGCTTCACCCAGGACGGCCGCTTCGGCCTGGCCCTGAACAGCCTCGACGACCAGGTGCTGGTGCTGGATGCCGGCAGTGACGAAATCGTCCAGCGCGCCGAGGTTACCGCCGAGCCCTACCAACTGGTGTTCACCCGCAACTACGCCTACGTGCGCGGCCTGGCGTCGCCGAAGGTGACCATGATCAACCTGGAGTCCCTGGGCAAAGGCAAGCAGATGATCGTCCAGGGCTTCGATGCCGGCCCGGCCGCGCCCAAGCAGGCCGGCGACCTGCCGCTGGCCGACAGCCTCAGCCAGGCCCGCGACGAAGGCGCGGTGTTCGTGGTCAACCCGGTGGACAACACCACCTACTTCTACATGGAAGGCATGAACGCCCCCATGACCGGCTACCTCAACCGTGGCCACACCTCCCGTGCCGCGCGGGTGATCGATCGCAGCATGCGCGAGGTGGAGCCGGGTCTGTTCAGCACCCGTATCAAGCTGCCGGCGCCGGGCAAGTTCGACCTGGCAGTGGCCATCAACCAGCCGAATGTCGCCCACTGCTTCCGCACTGAAGTGCAGCCGAACAAGGCCTTGGCCGCCCAGCGCAGCAAGCCGCGCGTGGAGTTCCTCATCGACCAGCCGCGGGTGGCTGCAGGCGCTCCGGCCAAAGCGCGCTTCCGCATCCTCCAGGGCAGCGGCGACCAGCCGAGAACCGGTATCGCCGATGTGCGCGTGCGCTACTTCCTGGCCCCGGCCTCGCGCCCCCGCGAAGTGGCCGCCGTGGAAGTGGGCGAGGGTATCTACGAAGCGCCGATCGAGCTGAAGACCGCTGGCGCCTACTACCTGCATGTGGGGTCGTCGTCCCTGGGCATGCCCTTCGGCTCGCAACCCTACGCCAGCCTGCGCGCCGTTGCGGTCCAGGCGCGGACCAACCCGTAAAGGAGCACGTCATGAAAGCTCTGAAGTCAGGTATCGCGATTGCCCTGCTCGGGCTGGGTCTGGGCGCTCTTCCCGCGCACTCCCATAGCCCGGAAGAACACGCCGCGCACATGGCCAGCCAGGCCGCCGATCCCCATGCCGGGCATCAGGGGCACACCAGCGCGCAGCCGGGCGCCGAGGTGACCTTCGCCGATGTTCCGCTGCTGGACCAGGACGGGCGCGAGCTGCGCCTGAAGGACGACCTGGTGGGCGACCGCATCGTCGTCATGGGCTTCGTCTACACCAGCTGCACCACGGTCTGCCCGGTGATCTCGGCGATCATGCAGAAGCTGCAGAACCAGCTGGGTGAGCGCGCCGGCACCGAGGTGCAACTGATCTCCCTGAGCATCGACCCGTTGCGCGACACCCCGGAACGCCTGCACGAGTACGCCGGTCGTTTCGGCGCGGGTGAGGGCTGGCGCTGGCTCACCGGCAGCAACGAAGCCGTCAGCGAAACCCTCAAGGGGCTCGGCACCTGGACGGCCAACTACGAGGAGCACCCGCCGCTGATCATGGTCGGCGACGGCCGCAGCCAGCAGTGGACCCGCTTCTATGGCTTCACCGACCCCGCTGTGCTCATGGCCCGGGTCGAAGAACTCCGCGCCGCCCGCGCACACGGCGGCCATGACCACACCGCCCTACTCCAGGAGATCCGCCCATGAAGCGCCTGATCCCGCTCGTCCTGGCCCTGGGCCTTGCTACCGGCGCCGCCGCCCACGAAGGCCACGAGGGCCATGAAGGGCAGGGCGCCGCGCCCTCCAACGCCCCCGCCTCCCGGCCCCTGGCCGCGGGTGGCACCACGGACGCCCAGGCCTACTTCACCGACACCGTTCTGCGCGACCAGAACGGCCAGGCCGTGCGCTTCTACAGCGACGTGCTGAAGGGGCGGCTGGTGATGCTCAACGTGATCTTCACCCACTGCACGGACGCCTGCCCGCTGATCACCCGCAAGCTCAAGGAGGTGCGCGAATCCATGGGGGAGGAACTGGCCAAGCAGGTCTATTTCATCTCCCTCTCCAGTGATGCCGAGAACGACACCCCCGAGGTGCTCAAGGCCTTCGCCGCCAAGCACGGGGTCGACTCGCCCAACTGGATCTTCCTCACCGGCGACAAGGCCGACATGGACCTGGTGCTGTCGCGCCTCGGCCAGTTGGGGGAAAGCCCGGAAGCCCACTCCACCCTGCTGATCGCCGGCGACGTGCCGAACAAGCGCTGGAGCAAGATCCGCCCCGACGCGCCCGTGAATGCCATCGCCCAGCGCCTGCAACTGATGACCATGCCCATGGCCGGACGCTGAGGGCACGGTCATGTGGCGAGCCCTGCTGCTGGTCACGTTGTTCACACAGGCACCCGTGGCCGCCGGGCTGGAGCTGAGCCCCGGCGAAGCGGCCGGCCGACGCATCTACCTGGAAGGCGTGGGTTCGGCCAATGGCGAGATCAGTGCACGGGTCGGTGCCGCCGACACCCTGGTGCCGGCGACGGTGATGCCGTGCGCCAACTGCCACGGCGCCGACGGCCGCGGCCGTCCGGAGGGCGGCGTGCGCCCGCCGGATATCACCTGGCGGCGCCTCTCCCGGCCCTACGGCCAGGTGCAGGCCAACGGCCGCAGCCACGGACCCTACGATGAAGGCGCCCTGGCGCGCGCGGTGAGTGAAGGCCGCGACCCCGCCGGGAACCGCCTCGATCCGGCCATGCCGCGTTTCGTCATGTCCCTGCGTGACATGGCCAACCTCACTGCCTACCTCAAGCGCCTGGAGGACGATGACGACCCCGGCGTGCAGGACGCCGAACTGCGCCTTGGCACGCTGCTGCCCACCCAGGGGCCCCTGGCCGAACTGGGGCATACCGTGGAGGCGGTGTTGCGCGGCGCCCTGGCCCAGGTCAACGAGGCCGGTGGCATCCATGGCCGGCAGCTGTCGCTGGTGGTACGCGACCCCGGCGTGGACCGGCAGAGCACGAAACGGGCGCTTGAACAGTTGCTTGGCGACGACCAGGTTTTCGCCCTGATGGCGCCCCTGGTTCCGGCGCTGGACGGCGACCTCGCCGAACTGACCGGCAAGGCCGGCGTGCCGCTGGTGGGGCCGCTGGCGCTGTTCGACGAAACTACCTCCAACCCCCTGGTGTTCAACGCCCTGCCGGGGCTGCGCGAGCAGATGTTCGCCCTGGCGGGCTACGCCACCAGCGATCTTGGCCTGCATCAGCCGGAGGCGGTCGTGGCCTATCCCGATGACGCCCGCCAGCAGGCTTTGGCCGAGGCCCTGGCCCTGCGCCTGATGGACCAGGGCTGGGCGCGTGTGCGTCTGCTGGGCTATGACGCGGCGCATACGGATGCGCCGCTCGGCCATGCGGCCAAAGGCGCCCAGGGCGTGTTTTTCCTCGGCCAGTCGGAGGCATTCGCGCAACTGGCCGACCAGCTCCAGGCGGCGGACCTCTCGCCTTATCTGTTCGCGGCTTCGGCTCAGGTGGCCAGTAGCGCCCTGCGTATTCCACAGCGCTTTTCCGGGCGGCTGTTCCTTGCCTATCCCTTCATGCCCGCCGACTGGACCCCGGAGGGGGAGGCGGCGCTGCTGGCGATCCGTCGCAGCCAGGGTTTGGGGGGGCAGCACGCGGTACTGCAGGTTGGCGCCTACTGCGCGGTCGCCTTGCTCAGCGAGGGGCTCAAACGGGCAGGGCGAGAGGCGAGCCGCGAAAAGCTGGTCAGCGCCCTGGAAGGCCTGCATGGCTTCCACACCGGCCTGACCCCGGCGCTGGAGTTCGGCCCCGGACAGCGGGTGGGCCTGGCTGGCGCGCATATCGTCACAGTGGACCTGTACGGTCAGAGCTTTCGGCCGCTGGGTCGTTTCGTAAAAGTCGACACGAGGCTATAGGTCATGAAAGCAAACCCCTGGCTCGGCCTGGTCATTGGCCTGCTCACGCCCCTGGCGCTGGCCGGGGAAACCGGCATCGCCGCGAGGGTCAACGGCACCGATATCAGCAATTTCCGCCTGGAGCGGCATTTCGCCGACTACCTGAAGATCCAGGGCCGCCAGGTGGGCGCCATCCGCAGCCCGCAGGCTTACAAGCGCCTCAAGCGCGAGGCGTTGCAGCAACTGATCGACAAGGAACTGCTCTGGCAGGAGGCCGGCCGCCTGGGCGTGACGGTATCGGACGAGGAGATCGCGGGCAGCCTCGCGGAGATGAAGGCCGCTTTCCCCGACACCCAGGGCTTTTCCCGTGCCTTGGAAGAGGCAGGCTTCGACGAGGCCGGCTACCGCGACTACCTGCGCCACGAGCTGGTCGCCAGCCGCGTGCTCGATGCACTGGCCGAGACAACCCCACCCGCCGAGTCGGAGGTGCAGGCGGCCTTCGACAGCCTGAAGCCACAGCTCGACCCCGCAATGGATGAGGCCCGCGCCAAGGCCCTGGTGCGCCAGTACCTCACTGGCCAACGCATGGCCCAGGGGCGCGAGCTGGCGCTGGAGAAACTGCGCGAGAAGAGTCGGGTAGAAGTGCTGGTGGCGTTGTAGGCCGGCAATGCGGTTGGGCCAGCTTTTTCTGTGGGGGTGATATCAATGGCTATTTCTGCATGACGTGTTGCAAGCACCTGCATCGCCCGATGGTAAATCTCTCGCAACAGCTAATGCAGACATAGCCAATTCATTCGCCAAGGAGCCCGCAGGGCTCCCGTGAAAGTCCATCCCCCACTTCTGGGGATAGCCACTGGCCAACATCGGCCATTCCCCCGGTTTTGGGGGAACCCCCAGTGGCGGGTAAACCACCCCCATTGCAAATCAGCGACTTAGAAACACCTCCAGCACAGAAAATGGCTGGCACGATGCGTGCGTATGTCCAGGTGAAGGCGTATTCCGGCCATGCCGGATCGCCAGGCCCCCTGGAGGCACGACCATGGACAGCGAACCTCTCGCACCACCGGAACTGGAGCGCTTCGACACCGAACTGATGCGCGCTGCGCGCAAGCGTTCGGCCGAGTTGGGGCATCGCCTGGTGGATGCCCTGGACGAGCTGGCCGACCTGACCCCGGATGCCTTCGCCCGGCGCCTGGGCAACACGCTGCATTACCCGGTGCTGGCCTTCGAGGACCTCAGCCGGGGGACGCCCAGCTTCGAGCGGATTCCCCTGGCGCTCGCCCTCAAGCGCGAGTTCGTGCTGCTGGAACTGGAAGGCGAAACCCTTGCCGTGTTCGCCGACCCCTTCGACGAGTCTCGCCTGGCCTGGATCGAAGAGCAGCGCCAGGGCGCGCCGCTGTACCTGGTGCATCCCCGTGAACTGGCGGCCTTCTTCGAACGCCACGAGGAGAGCTTCCACGCCGTCGAATCCCTGCAGGCCGGTGCTGGCGCGGTGCAGGAAAGCGAAGCCCTGGAAACCCTGTCCCTGGCACGCATCAGCGAAGACTCCAGCGTGGTAGTCAAGCTGGTCAACTCCACCCTCTACGACGCCCTCAAGCTGCACGCCAGCGATATCCACCTGGGCATGACCGGCAATGGCCTGACCATCAAATACCGCATCGACGGCGTGCTCGGCGGTTCCAGCCGGGTGCCGGGCGTGGAGCTGGCGGAGCAGGTGATCTCGCGGGTGAAGGTGATGGCCGAGCTGGATATCGGCGAGAAGCGCGTGCCGCAGGACGGCCGTTTCAAGATCGGCATCAACGGCCGGCAGATCGATTTTCGCGTGTCCATCATGCCGAGCATCTTCGGTGAGGACGCCGTGCTGCGGGTGCTGGACAAGCAAGACCTGGCCGACCAGGTCAACGGCGTGCGCCTGGAAGCCCTGGGCTTCGAGGAAGGCACCCTGCGCAGCCTGCGCCGGCTGGCCGCCGAGCCCTACGGCATGGTGCTGGTCACCGGCCCCACCGGCAGCGGCAAGACCACCACGCTGTACGCGATGATCACCGAGATCAACCACGGCGTGGACAAGATCATCACCATCGAAGACCCGGTGGAGTACCAGCTCCCCGGCGTGCTGCAGATTCCGGTGAACGAGAAAAAGGGCCTGACCTTCGCCCGTGGCCTGCGCTCCATCCTGCGCCACGACCCGGACAAGATCATGGTCGGCGAAATCCGCGACCCCGACACTGCGCAGATCGCCGTGCAGTCGGCCCTCACCGGTCACCTGGTGTTCACCACCATCCACGCCAATAACGTGTTCGACGTGATCGGCCGCTTCGCCCAGATGGAAGTGGACCCCTACAGCTTCGTCTCGGCGCTCAACGCCGTGCTGGCCCAGCGCCTGATCCGCCTGGCCTGCCCGAGTTGCGCCGAGGCCGTGCAGCCGTCCGAGGAGGAGCTGCTGGCATCGGGCATCGACCCGGCCAGCGCCCACCAGTACCACTTCGTGACCAGTCCGGGTTGTGGCCGCTGCCGTGGCACCGGCTATCGCGGGCGGACCGCCATCGCCGAGTTGCTGCGCCTGGACGACGACCTGCGCCAACTGATCATCGAGCGCCAGCCCATCAGCCGCATCAAGGACCTGGCGGTCAAGCGCGGCCTGCGCCTGCTGCGCACCTCGGCCCTGGACCTGGTCCGCGAAGGCCGCACCACGCTGGAGGAGATCAACCGTGTCACCTTTGTCGCGTGAGACCTATGTCGCCGTGCTCGGCCCCCGCTGTGTGGGCCTGTACCGCAGCCGTGACCGCCAGTGGCTCGGCAGCGCCGACTTCGACAGCGTCGGCGGCCTGGCCTGGCCGGCTGCCCTGGTGGCGCTCGAGAGCCTGCTGGCCAAGCGCAAGCCGGGGCGGGCGTTACTGCGGGTGGTGCTGTCCAGCCACTACACACGTTTCTGCCTGGTGCCCTGGAGCGAGGCCATCAACAGCCTCGACGAACTGGCCGGCTACGCGCGCCTGTGCTTCGAAGACATCTACGGCGCCCTGGGAGAAGGCTGGAGCCTGCGCCTGTCGCCGGAAGCCGCCGGCCGGCCGCGCCTGGCAGCCGCCATGCAGGACGAGTTGCTGACCCAGCTGCGTACCCTGGCCAAGGCCAGCGGCCTGCAGCTCGCCTCGGTGCAGCCCTACCTGATGGCCGCGTTCAACCGTTTCCGCACCGCCCTGACGCGGGATGACTTCCTCTTCCTGGTCGCCGAGCCCGGCCGCGCCAGTCTGCTGCTGGCCCGTGGCGGCTGCTGGAATTCCGTGCGCTCGGTGGCGCTGGACGACAGCGATACCGCACTGAACGACCTGATTGCCCGCGAGGGCGAACTCCAGGGCCTTGAGCAGGACGCTCCGGCCACTGTCTTCCTGCACGCCCCGGGATGCGCCGGCCAGATCGCCGACGGCGTCGCCCGCCTGGATGCCGAACTGCCGCAAGGGCGGGTTGGCGATCCCCTGTACGCCATGGCGATGACGGTGAACTGACATGCGCCAGATCGATCTCGACTTCCAGCACAACCCCGTTTCCAGCGTACCCGGGTGGATTCTCCTGGGCGGCGGAATGCTGATGGCGGTGCTGATGCTCGGTGCTCACCTGCGCACCTGCGACGAAGCCGACGTTCGCAGCGCCGAGTTGCAGCGCGTCGAGCAGCAACTGCAGAAACGCGGGCTGCGCCAGGCGCCGTTGTCCGCTGCCGAGGAGAAGGCCCGCGTCGCCAGCGTGGCGGAGATGCGCCGCATCACCGCGCAGATGAACCTGCCCTGGGACGGCCTGTTCGCCATGCTCGAAGCCCAGCCGCGCCAGGATATCGCTTTGCTGTCGCTGGCCCCGGACGCCCGCAAGGGCCAGTTGCGGATCGCCGCCGAGGCGCGTGACCTGGCCGCGATGCTGGCCTTCCACCGGGAGCTGGAAGCCAGCGACGCCCTGAGCGATGTCTCGTTGCTCAACCACGAGATGGTCACCGAGCAGGCCGAGCGGCCGATTCGTTTCAACCTGCTGGCCAACTGGGGGGTGAAGGATGCACGTCCCTAGGCTGATCCTCATCGAGCAGACCCGCCGCCTCGGCTGGCCGGGCCTGGCCGGCGCCGCGCTGCTGGCACTGGCCCTGGGGTACGCCGTGCTGGGCCTGCTGCCGGCGCGCCAGGCCCTGGCGAACATGGACCGCCAGCTCGCTGCAGACCGCGCCCAGCTGGCCGCTGCCGCCACCGCCGTACGGCCCGGCACGCTGGCCAGTGGTGCGTCGGCGGCACAACTGGAAGAGCTGCGCCGCAACCTGCCGGCACAGCTGGACGCCACCGGCGCCATCGATCGCATCTACGCACTGGCCCAGGACGAGGGCATTGCCCTGGCCCGTGGCGAGTACGCCCTCGGACTCGACCCCAAGACCCGCCTGGCGCGCTACCAGGTGCTGCTGCCGGTGCGTGGCAGCTATCCGCAGTTGCGCCGTTTCCTCCATGGCCTGCAGGCACAACTGCCGGCCCTGGCGCTGGAAGAGGTGGACCTGCAACGCAAGCAGATTGCCGACTCGGAACTCGAGGGGCGTATCCGCATGACCCTGTATCTGGCGAGGTGACCATGGCACGCCGTCTGTTCTGGTTGGCATTCCTCGGCTCAGCTGCCGCGCTGGCGGTGGTCCCCGAATTCTTCAGTGAGCAGGCCGAACCACAGGCCATGCCGCGCAGCGCGAGTCCGGCACTGGCCCCGCGGGAGGCCGCGCCCGCCGCCGTGGCGCTGCCGGAGGTGGCGGCTCCGCTGGCGGTACCGGCGGCTGACCTGTTCGCCTCGCAGAGCTGGTATGTGGCACCGCCGCCGGCCCCCGTCATGGCCGCCGCGCCGCCGCCCCCGCCGGCAAAACCTACGGCACCGCCGCTGCCCTTCACGTTCATCGGCAAGATGGATGACCGCCAGCATCTGCAGGTCTTCCTGCTGCACGGCGAGCAGGTGCTGGTGGTGAGCGAGGGCGACCTGATCGACAAGACCTACAAGGTCCAGCGCATCGACGCCGAGCGCATGACCCTGGTCTATCTGCCCCTCGACGTCGCCCAGACCCTGGTGGTAGGGGGCGCGCTATGAACCGCCTGACGTGCTGTTTCGCCCTGGTGCTGCTGGCCGGCTGCGCCACCAACCTGGCCCAGCGCGAAGGCCTTGACCTGATCGACTCCGGCCAGTTCGAGGAAGGCCTGGCCAGGCTGGAGAAGGTCGCCCGCGAGTCGCCTCGCGATGTCGGCGCACAAATGGCGCTGACCACCCAGCGCGAGCGCGCCGTGAAGGCGCTGCTCAGCAATGGTGACCTGGCTCGCAGCCAACGTGATTACGCCACTGCGAGCCTGAACTACGAGCGGGTCCTGCGTATCGAGCAACACAACCAGCGGGCGCTGGACGGCCTGCACCTGATTCAGCAGCAGCGCAACATCCAGGACATGCTGCGCCAGGGCCAGACCGCCCTGCGCCGGGGCGACGTGGTCGGGGCCTCGCGCCAGGTGCGCGGCATCTTCGCCCTGGACCCGGAACATGAAGGCGCGCGCGAACTGCAACGCAGCATCGAAGTCGTCCAGGCCCGCTCCTCCGTGCCTTATCCGCAACTGCGTTCGCGCCTGGATCGGCCGGTGACCCTGGAGTTTCGCGACGCCAACCTGAAGGTGATCTTCGAAGTGTTGGCGCAGACCTCGGGGCTGAACTTCATCTTCGACAAGGATGTGCCCCCGCAGCTGAAGGCCACCATCTTCGTCCGTGAGGTGCCGATCGAGGATGCGGTGGAACTGCTGCTGCAACAGAACCAGCTGCACCAGCGGGTGGTGAACGACAACACCATCGTCATCTACCCCGACTCGCCGCAGAAACTGAAGGATTACCAGGACCTGGTGATGCGCACCTTCTACCTGACCAACACCGACGCGGCGACGGCGATGAACCTGGTCAAGACCCTGCTGAAAACCCGCGATGTGTTCATCGACGAACGCCTCAACACCCTGACCATGCGCGATACCCCCGACGCCGTGCGCATGGCCGAGAAGCTGTTCCTGGCCCAGGACCAGTCCAACCCCGAGGTGGTGCTGGAGGTGGAGGTGATGGAAGTGTCCCGCCAGCGCATCCTCGACCTCGGCCTGCAATGGCCCAACACCTTCGGTGTGATCAACGACGATGGCTCGCCGGTGACCATCCTCGACCAGCTCAAGGGCATCGACTCGGGGCGCATCAGCATCAATCCCTCGCCGCAGCTGAAGATCAACGCCCAGGACAACGACGTGAACACCCTGGCCAGCCCGGTGATCCGCGTCAGCAACCGCGAGCAGGCGCGCGTCCATATCGGCCAGCGGGTTCCCATCGTCAGCGCCACCTCGGTGCCGTCCACCCAGGGCCCGGTGATCACCGAAAGCATCACCTACCTCGACGTCGGCCTGAAGCTGGAGGTGCAGCCGACGGTGCACCTGAACAACGAGGTGGCCATCAAGATCGCCCTGGAGGTGAGCAACGCCACGCCGCTGGCGCCGACCCAGGCGGGCACCATTCCGGTCCAGGTGGACACCCGCAACGCGCAGACCACCCTGCGCCTGCGCGATGGTGAGACTCAAGTGCTGGCGGGCCTGGTGCGCAACGACCAGGCCAACAGCGGCAACAAGATTCCCGGCCTCGGCGACATCCCCGGCCTTGGCCGCCTGTTCGGCAGCAACAATGACAAGGTCGCCAAGTCGGAACTGGTGCTCTCCATCACCCCGCGCATCGTGCGCAACCTGCCGTACCAGAGCCCCTACGACATGGAGTTCCCGTCCGGCACCGAAAGCAGCATGCGCGTGCCGACGGTGCGCGGGCCGGTGGAGGCGCTGGGTGTGGACCTGCCCGATGCACCGGCGGTGGTGGTCAGCCCCGCCCCTGTGAGTGGGAGGCCCTGAGCTATGCAACGCCAAGCCGCCTTTTCACTGATCGAACTGGTGATCGCCATGGCCATTCTCGGCCTGCTCGCCAGCATGGCCGCCCCGCTGGCCGAGACCGTGATCCGTCGGGGCAAGGAACAGGACCTCAAGATCGCCCTCTACGAGATCCGCGACGCCATAGACGCCTACAAGCTGGCGGCCGATGCCGGGCATATCGAGAAGTCCGCCTCCAGCTCCGGCTATCCGCCGTCGCTGCAGGTGCTGGTGGACGGCGTGCGCGACCTGCGCAGCATCAAGGGCGAGCGCATCTACTTCCTGCGGCGGATTCCCCGCGATCCCTTCGCCGACGCCCGCCTGGAACCCGAGGAAAGCTGGGGCCTGCGCGCCTATTCGAGCCCGGCGGACGACCCGCGCCCCGGCACGGACGTGTTCGACGTCTACTCCCAGGCCGATGGCCGCGGCCTCAACGGCACGCCTTACCGGGAGTGGTGACGATGACACGGCAGAAGGGCTTCACCCTCATCGAACTGCTGGTGGTCATGGCCATCATCGCCACCCTGATGACCATCGCCGTGCCGCGCTACTTCTCCAGCCTGGAGAACTCCAAGGAAACCACCCTGCGCCAGAGCCTGGCGGTGATGCGCGAGTCCCTGGACCAGTTCTACGGCGACACCGGGCGCTATCCTGAATCGATAGAGGAACTGGTTGCCCAGCGCTACCTGCGCGCCCTGCCGCTGGACCCGATGACCGAGCGCAGCGATCTGTGGGTGGTACTGCCGCCCCCGGAGGGCGCGCCGGGCAGCGTCTACGACGTGAAGAGCGGCGCCCCTGGCCGGGCGCGGGACGGGAGCCTCTATGCGGACTGGTGAGCAGGGTTTCACCTACCTCGGCGTGCTCTTCCTCGTCATGCTGATGGGGATGGGCCTGGCCGGCGCGGGGCAGCTCTGGTCCACCGCCAGCCAGCGTGCCCGCGAGCGCGACCTGCTCTGGGTCGGCAGCCAGTACGCCCAGGCCCTGCGCAGCTATTACCGGGTTTCGCCGGGGGTGGCCCAGTACCCCGCCGCCCTGGACGACCTGCTGGAAGACAACCGCTTCCCGCAGACCGTGCGGCACCTGCGCCGGCTCTATGCCGACCCGCTCACCGGCAACACCGACTGGGGGCTGATCCGCTCCTTCGACGGGCGCATCGCCGGCGTCTACAGCCAGTCCCGGCAACGGCCGATGAAGCTGGCGCACTTCCCCGCGCAATGGGTGGAGTTCGAGGGCATGACCCGCTACGCCGACTGGCGCTTCGTCGCCGAGAAAGCCTTCATGGAAGGCTCCCCGGCGAGGGCGACGCCATGAAGCGCACGCCGCTGCTCGCCGTCCTCATCTTCTGCTGCGCGCTGGGCACGGCGCGTGCGGACGACGATGAGTTCATGGGCTTCATCGTCGACTACACGATTTCCCACATCGGGCACGACTTCTACCGCTCCTTCAGCGAGCGCCTGCGTGACACCAGCAAGCTGGACTTCAACCTGGTGGTGCGTGAACGCCCCGATGCCCGCTGGGGCAGCCTGATCTGGGTGGAGTACGAACAGCGCGTGCTCTACCGGCAGTTTCTCCCGCCGAACACCGCTGAACTGAAACCTGCTGCCTACGCAGCGGCGGACCTGGTGCTGGAGGCCATCGCCCAGCAGAAGCTGCAGCGCCTCCTGCAAGACACACACGACATGGAGAAGGACGAGCTATGAACAAGAACAGACTTTCCCTGTGGCTGCTCGGGTTCGGCCTGGTCGGTTCGGTCCAGGCCACCGAGTTGGTGTACACCCCGGTCAACCCCTCGTTCGGTGGTAACCCGCTGAACGGCACCTGGCTGCTGAACAACGCCCAGGCGCAGAACGATCACGACGACCCGGATGCCCGTTCCACGGCCAGCCGGCAGAGTGCCCTGGAGCGATTCACCAGCACCCTGGAATCGCGCCTGCTGTCGCAACTGCTGACCAACATCGAGGAAGGCAATACCGGCAGCCTCACCACCGAGTCCTTCATCATCAACATGATCGACGACGGTGGTCAGCTGACCATCGAAATCACTGATCGCGCCACCGGCGAGGTCTCGGAAGTCGTCGTCAACGGCCTGCTCCCGTAATCCAGGCATCGACAGGAAGCCACGACCATGAACAGAGTGATGCTGCTGGTACTGTTGCTCGCCACCCTGCAAGGCTGCGGGCTACGCCAGCCGATGTCGGCTGACACCGAAGGCCAGACCCCGACCCTGACCCCGCGCGCCTCGACCTATTACGACCTGCTCAACCTGCCCCGGCCGAAGGGGCGACTGGTGGCGGCGGTGTACGGTTTCCGCGATCAGACCGGCCAGTACAAACCGACCCCGGCCAGCTCCTTCTCCACCAGCGTCACCCAGGGCGCCGGCAGCATGCTGGTGGATGCGCTGCAGGCCAGCGGCTGGTTCATGGTGCTGGAGCGTGAAGGCCTGCAGAACGTGCTGACCGAACGCAAGATCATCCGTGCCTCGCAGAACAAGCCCAACACCCCGGCGAACATCCAGACCCAACTGCCGCCGCTACAGGCCGCAAACCTGCTGCTGGAAGGCGGCATCATCGCCTACGACACCAACGTGCGCAGCGGCGGCGAGGGGGCTCGCTACCTCGGCATCGGCGCCTCCCACGAGTACCGGGTCGACCAGGTCTCGGTGAACCTGCGCGCGGTCGACGTGCGCAGCGGCATGGTGCTGGCCAACGTGATGACCACCAAGACCATCTACTCGGTGGGGCAGAGCGCCAGCGTGTTCAAGTTCATCGAGTTCAAGGAACTGCTGGAAGCCGAGGCCGGCTACACCACCAACG
Organism: Pseudomonas sp. D(2018); assembly: GCF_005502555.1. Lineage (NCBI taxonomy): Bacteria > Pseudomonadati > Pseudomonadota > Gammaproteobacteria > Pseudomonadales > Pseudomonadaceae > Pseudomonas > Pseudomonas sp. D(2018). Next base: position 6,564 of record NZ_SCOK01000047.1, on the reverse strand, counting down.
AACCGGCGCAGCTCTGCGTGCTCTCGGCCATCGAATCGGCCGTGGCCCACCTCATCGCCCAGGGAGTGGAACGCCAACTCTGGCACGCCTCCGGCGACCAGCCGATGGAGCAGACCTCGCTGAAGAAATACTTGGGGGCGCAGGTTTCGATCCAGTAACGCGACAGCCCCGCCATACCGGGCCGCTAAAATACGCCTTCCGCGCCCGTAGGATGGCGTGGAGCGAAGCGATACCCATCATTCAGCCCACGCTATGACCTGAGTGGTGCGCAGCTCAACATGCAGGGGCGAGGCATGGGCATGTTGGGCTTCGCTCTGCACCAACCTACGGGGCCGCTGCGCGGCCCTTTATGTCTGGATTACGTGTTGCAAGCAGCTCCTACAAGGCTCTTGGCCCGTTGGTAAATCTCTCGCAATAGCTAACACAGACACAGCGAATGAATTCGCCCCCACAAGGAGAGCCTTCATGTGTGCGGGGGCCTACAACTGAATCCACTCCACCCGCTCTTCCTGTTCCACCCCGTCGACCCACCACTTGAGCCGAGCTTCTACCCGCGTCGTGACGGTCAGGTTGAGGCGGTTGTGCACGGGGCAGGCGCTGTCCGCCACGCCGCTCTGGCGTGACTGGCTGCGGCCGGCTGGGCCTTGGGCGATGACCAGGAGTTCGTAGCGCACATGGGGGCTGGGAGGTGCGAAGCACAGGCGCAGGTCGGCCTGGCCGGGGGCCTGGGGCTGGAGTTGGAGGCTGGCGCTGACCAGCAGGGCGGCGAGGAGCATGGGAAAAAGACCGCCGCCCACAACGGGGCGGCGGCTTCGGGGGATTACTGCTGGACGACGGTGGCGGAGTTGCCGGTGCCGGTCTGGTCGACGGTGGCAGTCATGTTGAAGTTGCTCTGGTTGACCGTGGCCTGGTTGCCCCAGCCTACCTGGCTAACGATGGAGAGGTTGTTCATGTCGGCCTGGGTGATGCTGGCGACGTTGTCGCCGCCGGCGCTCTGGTAGGTCTGGCTCAGGTTGTCGCTGCCGGACTGGTCGACTTCGACGCTGTTGCCGATACCTTCGCTGGAGCCCTCGGCGATGTTGCCGCCGTCACGCTGGCTGACCACCAGGGCGTTGCTGTCGCCGGTCTGGTCGAAATACAGCTCGTTGAAGTTGCCTTCCTGGGTGAAGTTGGCGGTGTTGCCGTTGCCGTTCTGGCTCAGGCCCACGGTCTGGTCGTTGCCGAACTGGCCGCCTTCCTGGGCGCCCTGCCAGTTGCTGGCGTAGACGTTGTTGTCGTTGCCCGTCTGGTCCACGGTCAGGCTGAGGTTCACGCCTTCCTGGTAGGTCAGGCTGAGGTTGCCGTTGCCGGTCTGGGTGATCGTGCTGGTGGCGCTTGTGGATTCGTACTGGTCAGCCCAGGCGGCGTTGGCGTCGCCGGTCTGGGTCATGGTGGCCAGGTTGCCGGTGCCGAAGCTCTGGTCGACGACCACTTCGTTGAGGGCGCCGCCGCCCTGGTCGATGGAGGCCTGGCTGCCTTCCTGTTCGGTCTGCCAGATTTCCGCGTAGCCGGTCTCGCCGCTCTGGAAGATCGCGGCCTGGTTGTCGAGGCCGGGGCCGGTCTGGTCAATGTAGGCCTGGTTATCGCTGCCGGACTGCTGGACGTCGACGCGGCTGCTGGTCTGGTCCACCTGCCAGGTGCCGGCCTGGTTGTGCGTGCCGCTCTGGGTGATGGTGGTGGTGTTGTCCGTGCCGAATATCTGTTCGGCATCGGCGATGTTTTCCTGGTCGACCTGGTTGATGTCGATGGTGCTGGCGACCTGGCTGTCCTGGAAGCTGAACGCGGCGTTGAAGCTGCCGTCCTGGGTCACCGTGGCCTGGCTGTTCTGGTTGGACCACTGTTCGCTGTGGGCACTGTTCCAGTCGCCGCTCTGGGTGTGGGTGATCTGGCTTTCGGTTTCCGAGCCTTGCACGCCGGTGGAGGCGTTGTAGGTGCCGTCCTGGGTCTGGGTCACCGTGCCGGTGCCGCCCGACTGGTCGGCGTAGGCGTTGTTGTCTTCACCGAGCTGGTCCTGGGTGGCGCTGCTGAAGGACGCGGCGGCCTGCTGCACTTCGGCTACGTTTTCCAGGCCGTTCTGGGTCTGGGTCGAGAGGCTGTCGTCGGCGAAGGCCTGGATGCTGACCAGGGTCAGGATCGCGGCGGCAAGCGGTTTGTACTGGAACATGGTATTGCCTCCTGGGGATGATTCCCTGCGAGTCGTTCGGATCGTGAGTTCGCCTTCAGTGCTGGATCACCTGCACGCTGAGGTCGTTTCCATACTGGGTAATGGTGCTGTTCAGTCCCTCCCCGGACTGCACGATGGACGCGCTGTTGTTGGCGCCTACCTGGTCGATCTCGGCCCGGTTGTAGGCGCCGCTTTGAGAGATGTAGGCCTGGTTGCCGGTGCCCTGCTGGGTGATCGAGGCCAGGTTCTGCACACCTTCCTGGAGGATGTAGGCCTCCTGGTCGCTGCCGTTCTGGATGATCTGTCCCAGCAACGAATGCCCGTCCTGCGTCAGCAACGCGACATTCGCTTCGCCCAGCTGGCGCACCAGGGCCTGTTGGTCCAGGGGAGCGCCTGGCGGGCTGCCAAGGTCGGCGTTGCCGCCGGCCAGGTCGAAGTTTTCCATCAGGTCCGCCGCCGGCAGCGCACCGCTGCCCAGCCCGAAGGCGAGCAGGGTGGCGATGCGCAGCGCGGTGGCGGTGTTCATGGGCGGCGCCTAGCGGGGCGCCAGGGTCACGGTGCGCACCGTGCCGTGGGACGAGGTGATGGTTGCCGTGGGGTTCGCGCTCGGCGTCACGTTGGTGGTGGTTACCGAAAGCCGCCAGCGCCCGCCCAGCGGTACCGCCACGGTGCCCAGGTCCAGCGGGCCGGTGGTGGTGGTCACCTGTACGCGGATGCTGTTGCCGGTGGTGATCGAGCTCTGGCCGGTCAGGCTCCAGGTGACGCGGTTGTTGGAGCGCAGGGTGAACTCGGCGGTGGCTACCGTCAGGGTCTCAGCCGTGGCCGGCGGTGGCGACACCTGGACCGTCACGGTGACCGGGGCGGAGAGGGCGCCGAAAGCGTCCTGCACCTGGTAGGTGAAGCTGGCGGTGAAGGCGCTGGTGACCGTGGCCGGCGGCGTGTAGGTGATGCTGGTGCCGTCGGTGCTGGCGGTGCCCTGTCCGGTGCCCGGCTGGGTCAGGTTGACCACCGAGAGCGGTGCGTTGCCTTCCGGATCACTGTCGTTGGTCAGCACGTTCAGCGTCAGCGGCACGCCCAGGGTGCTGCCGGTATCGGGCAGGGCCACCGGTGGCTGGTTGGGACTGACACTCACGGTGACCGTAGCCGGCGCCGACGCCTCGCCGCGTACGTCCATTGCACGGTAGGTGAAGGTCGCGATGAGTGGGCTGTTGACCACCGGTGGCGGTGTGTAGATCACGCCGGTGCTGCCGTTCAGGGTCACGCTGCCCTGGCCGTCGGCCGGCTGGGTTAGCTCGGTGATGGACAGCGGCAGGTCGCCGTCGGCGTCACTGTCGTTGGTCAGTACGGCGATGGTCACCGGTACGCCGAAGCTGGTGCTGGCGCTGTCCGCGTTGGCCACCGGTGCCTGGTTGGGCACTTCTTCCGGTGCGCTGCCGACTACCACTACAGGTTCGGTGTCGGCACCGCCTGCCGCGGATTTCACCGTGACGACCGCTGGCGGCTGGGCCAGGTCGGTGACCCGCAGGCTCTGCAGGGTGCCGGCCTTGGTCAGGCGACCGAAGCCCTGGGCGGCGAGGTCGGGGATCTGCACCTCATCGCTTGAGCTGGCTTCGATGGTCAGCGAGCGATCAGCCCAGTTGTAGCGGGCGGTGCTGACCTTCACGACGTCTGTGACTGCACGGGAGACCGACGTGGGTTTGGTGAGGCCGGACGGATCGGTACCGGTGACCACCACGAATGGCGGGAGGACCCCCGGTGCCGGGTTGTGGGCGAAGAAGAACCCACTGCCGTCGTTCACCATGTCTGCCAGGCAGGCCGGCTGGGTGCCGCCCTCCACCAGTTCCAGGGTTTCCCGGTAGCAGAACTCGGAATTGGCCGGGCCGTTGGCGAACACTTCCAGGCGGGTGCCCTGGCTGGTGCGCCGGTAGCTGGCGCGTTCGATTTCCACCGGGGTGGCGGCGCGCGAGTCGAAGATCTTGCCGGAGACCGAGAACAGCTCGGTGCGGATGGTGCCTGCCGGCCCGCTGATTTCGACGTAGTTGGTGCCGAAGGGGCTGCCGGTCACGGTTGACGGGACATTGGGATCGCCGATGAACAGCTCCTCTTCACCGGTCTCCGGGTTGGTGGCCGGGTAGGGCGCACCAGGCCCCTTCAGGAACGGACCGACGTCGCCGTTGAGGGCGCCGTTGAAGATCCCTGGCGCACCAATGCCGATGTCGCGGGTCATGTTGATGGCGCGGCGGCCGCCTCTGTCGGCAATGTCCGCCGCGGTCACGTTGAAGGTTTCCACGCCGTAGGGGTGGGTGACCGTGTAAGTGCCGGGCGTGGGGATGCTGGCGCGGATGCGGATACGCGCGAAGCTCACCTGGTCGCCGTTGAGCGGTACATCACCGCCAAACGCGGCTTCGATGGCGGCGGTGTAGACCTCCAGCTCATAACCGGCAGCATTGGCCGGAATGGCGGCTTCGGCCATGTACCAGAACAGCTCGCCGGGCCAGTTGTTCGGGAAGACCATCGGCTGGGTATCGTCGAACACACCCGGCTCCGGTATCAGGGTGCACATATAGGAACCGGGTACGAGAGGACTCTGGGCCTTGGACTGGCAGAGCTCCAGGCTGAGGTTGTCGTTGTCCTGGTACCACTGCGGGAAGTAACCGGTGGACGCGGTGTAAGGGCCCGGGTCGACCGCCTTGAGGGCGGCCTCGGCCATGTCGATACCCTCGACGGCGAGACCCAGGGTGGTGAGAAGCAGGCAGGGCCACTTGTTCATGTTGCCTCCTGGCGCTTGAGCGCTCGGCTCTGGGTTCGCTTAGGGAAGAATGACCACTTCTTCGGTATCACTGCCGCCGCTGCCCGAGGTGACGGTCACCGTCGCGGGAGGCGTGGGCGTGATGCCGGTGGTGAGCGTCTTGGTGGCGCCATCCCCGCTGAGCGCGCCGATGGCGGCGCCGCTGCTGGCGGTGGCGGTGAGCGCCGGCGGCGAGGTTTCGTCGCTGCTGCTGGCCACCACGGTCAATTGGCCGGAGGCCAGGCTGTATTCGGCACGCTGGATGTGGACCAGATCGACCAGCGGGGCGGCCTGGGTGGTGGGTGTGCTTTCCGGGATGGCGACGCTGTTGTCGGCGGTGATCGAGACGCTGGCCGGCAGCGTCGGGCTGCTGTTCGATTGGCCGTACCAGTTGCCGGTGGCGTTGGCCTCGGTCATGGGCACCGTCGTGGCGGCGCTGTCTTCGTAGCTGGCGGTGCCGGGGGGCGGCGGCGCCATGACGAAGACGTCCTGCTGGGCGCTGGCCCCGGCTTCGCCGGCGCTGCGCGAGTAGGTGGAGCGCTGCACGATCACCGGGGTGGGGCGGATCACCTCGGACAACTTGCCGGACACGGAGAAGAGGTTGGTGCGCAGGTCGATGCCGCCAGGGCCTTGGATGCGCACGTAGTTGGTGTCGAAGGGGCTGCCGGTGACCGGTTCGTTCAGGTTGGGGTCACCGATGAAGCGCTCCGAGAGGCCGGTTTCCGGGTTCACCTCGGTGTAGGGGCCGTTGACGCTGCGCAGGAAGGGGCCGACGTCGCCGCCCAGGGCGCCGGTGTAGGTCTTGGGTGCGCCGATGCCGATGTCGCGGGTCATGTTGATCGCCCGGCCGCCGTCATCGCCGAAGTCGTCTGCGGTGACTTCGAAGACCTCCACGCCGTAGGGGTGGGTGACGGTGTAGGTGCCGATGGTGGGGACATCCACCCGGATGCGGATACGGGCAAAGCTGATCTGGTCGCCCTCGGCCGGGTTTTCCACCACGAAGGCGGCTTCCAGCGCCGCGCCGAAGTCCAGGTCGATGCCGCTGGCGGCGTCGGCGATGGCGGCGTCGGCGGTGAACCAGAAGGCTTCCGGCGGGAAGTTGGTGGGGAAGGCCAGCGGCTGGGTGTCGTCGTAGACGCCCGGCTCCGGCAGCAACGAGCACATGTAGGCCGGGGCGCCAGGTGCGCCGCCTGCCCGGGAGCTGATGGTCTTGGACAGGCACAGGTCCAGCGTCCGGCCGTGGGTGTCCTGGTACCAGGCGGCGAAGGAGCCTATGTCGGGGTTGTAGGGGCCCTCGTCAACGGCGTACAGGGCGGCGGTTACGTGTTCTGCGGCGACCACGAGGAAGATCGAGGTGGTGGCCTTGGCGAGTTTGCGTTGCATGAGCTTTCCCTCTTGCAATGTGGGGGCCCTCCCTGCGGATCTGCTGCGCCACAGGCTGGCTGACCGGCCCTCCGCAACGAGCGTGCCAGTGTTCCCGAATCACCTCGCCAAGCCGCACCCGGCAAGGCTTCTGGCCGTGCTGGATGCACTCGCCAACGGCACCGGGCAGGTGGGTGAGTCTCCCCACTAC